>NZ_LIRK01000004.1 GCF_001419765.1 Streptomyces torulosus | reverse complement strand
GCCCGGCGGCCGTGGCGTGCGCGGTGGCGTGCTTCGCGGGGGAGGAGTCGCAGCAGCCGATGTGTCCGCACTGGGCGCAGCGCCGCAGGTGGAACCACCAGCCGCCGGAGGCGTCGCACTCCACACAGCCGGCCCCGGTCGGCGGCACGGCGGGATCGATCCCGGCGGGCAGGCTCATGACGTCTCCTCGGGCGCGTCGGATTCGGGCGCGTCGGATTCGGGGGCGAGGGTGAGGTCCAGGTCCGGTGCGGGCGCCGTCAGCGGCAGCAGGACCTGGAAACGGGTGTCGCCGGGTGCCGAGTGGACCTCGATGTGCCCGTGGTGCTTGTTGACGACGATCCGCCAGGAGATGTCGAGGCCCAGCCCGGTGCCCTGCCCGACGGGCTTGGTGGTGAAGAACGGGTCGAAGATCCGGCCGCGGATGCCGGGCGGGATGCCCGGTCCCGTGTCGCGGAACTCGACGAGCAGCTGATCGCGCTCGTCGCGGGCCGTGCGCACCGTCAGGGTGCCCTTGCCGCCGGTGTCGTTGATCGCCGCGACCGCGTTGTCGATGAGGTTCGTCCACACCTGGTTCAGCTCGCCCGGGTAGGCGGGGATCCTCGGCAGCGTGCGGTCGTACTCCTTCACCACCCGGATGCGCTCCCCGATCTTCCCGGACAGCATCAGCAGGGTGCTGTCGAGGAGCTCGTGCACATCGGCGTTCTGGTAGGGGGCCCGGTCCAGCTGCGAGTACTGCTTCGCCGCGTCGACGAGCTGACTGATCCGGGTCGTGGAGTCCTCGATCTCGTTCATCAGCAGCTCGGTCTCGACCGTGTAGTTGAGCCAGCGCACCGCCCCTTCGAGGGTGTGCTCGTCGACGGCCGCCGCGACCCGGTCCAGCCACGCGGTGTCGAGCCCTGCCTGCACGAAGTTCGGGGCGAGCTGCCAGCCGCCCGCGATGCCGTGGTCGTCGAGCCAGTCCGTGAGCTCGTCCTCCCGGTCGGCCGCCTCCAGCGGGCTGAGCGGGGTCGCCTTGGCGACCTGCTCGGCCGTCCGCTCCTGGAGCTCGACCAGCGACTCCAGCGTCTCGCGCCGGTACGCCCCGGACGCGATGACACCCAGCTTGTGGCGCATCCCGGCCACCCGCTCCCGCAGCGCGGAGGTCGCCCGCACGGCCGCCGCGGCCGGGTTGTTCAGCTCGTGGGTGAGGCCCGCCGACAGCGAGCCGAGCGCCAGCAGCCGCTCCCGCTGCCCGATGGTCCGCTGGGTGTTCTGGCTGCCGAAGAACAATCCCTCCAGCAGATGCACGGCCATCGGGAACCACTCGCGCATGATCTCCGCGAACGAGGCCGAGGGCAGGATGAAGAACCGCGACGGCTCGATGACCCGCATCGAGCCCTTGTAGCGGGCCTGGTCCGCCTGGTCGCCCAGATACGCCTGGAACGCGCCCGCGTACACCCCGCGCTGCGAGGTGCGGTTCAGTTCCACGTCGTCGTCGCCGACCTGCCGCGACATCACCAGCGTGCCCTGCAGGAGCACGAAGAAGCAGGTCGCCGGCTCGCCCTCGCGGTAGACCCAGCCGGGTTCGAACCGCTCGACGCGGCCCTCACGGCACAGCCGGTCCAACTGCTCGGGCGACAGCTTCTCGAACAGGAACAGCGTGGCGAGCTCCGCCCGGTCGCAGGTGAGCGGCTGCCCGCTCACGACACCGCTCCGAAGGCCCGCGCGGTTCTCATGACTGCTCCAGATAACGGTGCACGAGCATGACGGCCATCGCTCCCTCTCCCACGGCGGACGCGACCCGCTTCGCGGACTCGTACCGGGCGTCCCCGGCGACGAACACGCCGGGCACATTGGTCTCCAGGTGGTAGGGCGGCCGGTCCAGCTCCCAGCCCGGCGGCGGACTCCCGTCGACGGTCATGTCGGGCCCGGCCAGGATGAAGCCCCGCTCGTCGCGCAGCACGGTGCCGTCCAGCCAGTCCGTCAGCGGCTCGGCGCCGATGAACACGAACATCCACTGCGCGTCCACCAGCTCCTCGTGCCCGCTCGCGACGTCCTTGAGGGTGAGCCGCTCCAGCTGGTTGGTGCCGTGCGCGGCCTCCACGACCGTGCCGGTGCGCACGACGATGTTGGGCGTCTCCGCGAGCTGCTGGATCAGGTAGTGCGACATGGACGCCGCCAGCGACTCCCCGCGCACCAGGAGCGTCACCGACTTGGCGCCGCGGGACAGATACATCGCGGCCTGGCCCGCCGAGTTCGCGCCGCCCACGATGTACACGTCGTGCCCCTGGCAGGCGGCGGCCTCGGTGAGCGCCGAGCCGTAGAACACCCCGCAGCCGTTGAGGTCGGAACAGCCCGGCGCGGCGAGCTGCCGGTACGACACGCCGGTCGCGAGGATCACGCTGTGCGCGGCGACCGCCGAACCGTCCGAGAACCGGATGGTCCGCGCCGCCCCGTTCACCTCCAGGCCGCTGACCTCACGGGCGGTGAGGATCTCCGCGCCGAACTTGGTGGCCTGCCGCCGGGCCCGGTCCGTGAGCTGCGCGCCGGACACCCCGTCGGGGAACCCCAGGTAGTTCTCGATGCGTGAGCTCTGCCCCGCCTGGCCGCCGGTCGCCGACCGCTCGACGAGCAGCGTCCGCAGCCCCTCGGAGGCCCCGTACACGGCCGCGCCCAGCCCGGCCGGGCCACCGCCGATGACGACCAGGTCGTAGAAGTCCTCGGCCGGGGTCGTCGCCAGCCCCACCTTCTCCGCCAGCTCCGGGTCCTCCGGCGCGACCAGGGGAGTACCGTCCGGGGTGACCACGAGCGGCAGCCGCCGTCCGTCCGTGCCGGCCGCGGCGAGCAGCCGCCGCCCTTCTGGCTCGTCGGACGAGAACCAGCGGTACGGCACCTGGTTGCGGGCGAGGAACTCCCGGACGCCCGAGGACCGGGCCGACCAGCGGTGCCCGACCACCTTCGTCGTGCCGACACAGGTCCGGTCGGCCGCCCGCCACGCCTGGAGCAGATCGTCCAGGACCGGATAGAGCTTCTCCTCCGGTGGGTCCCACGGCTTCAGCAGATAGTGGTCGAGGTCGATCACATTGATCGCGTCGATGGCCGCGTTGGTGTCGGCGTACGCGGTGAGCAGCACCCGGCGCGCCCCCGGATAGACGTCCAACGCCTGTTCGAGGAACTCGATGCCGTTCATCTGCGGCATCCGGTAGTCGGCCAGGACGACCGCCACCTGGTCGCCGCGCAGCTTCAGCTCCCGCAGCGCCTCCAGGGCCGCCTCGCCGGACTCGGCCCGCACGATCCGGTACGACTCGCCGTAGCGCCGTCGCAGATCCCGGGCCACCGCACGTGACACCCCCGGATCGTCATCCACGGTGAGGATCACGTTCCGCGCCGGACCGACCGCCTGAGTCATATGCCTCCCACCCCGAACCAATGTGCTCATCGTATGTTCGGACGTTCGGGTTCGCTCGGCTTCGAGGTCTCCGCCCCGGCGCGCGCCGAGCCGCTGGTCAGCTCCGGCGTTCGCCCGACCCGCGCCGAGCGGCCGGTCAGCTCCGGCGTCCGGAGAGGACGCAGAACTCGTTGCCCTCCGGGTCCATGAGCACGACCCACGACTCGTCGCCCTGTCCGACGTCCGCGTGGCGGGCGCCGAGAGCGAGGAGCCGGGACACCTCCGCCGCCTGGTCCACCGGGCGGAAGTCGAGGTGCAGCCGGTTCTTCACGGTCTTGGCCTCGGGGACCGGAGTGAACAGCAGGCCGGGCACGCGGTCGGGCTCCGGGCGGATCTCGTACTCCTCCGGCGCGTCGTTCACGACCACCCATCCCAGCGCCTCGGCCCACCAGCGCCCGAGGGTCACCGGATCGGCGGCGTCCACCACTACCTGCTCCCAGTTCAGGTCCATGGCGCGAGCGTAGTGAAGACTGGGCCCTTCAGCCTGATGGGACGAAGAAAGGTGGCCGATGTCGACGCGCCCGATCACCGCCGCAGTGGACGGTACGCCCGAGAGCCTCGCCGCACTGGCGTGGGCCGGCCGGGAGGCCGTACGCCGGGACGTACCGCTGCGGGTGGTGCACGCCTGGCAGTGGCAGCCGCACGAGGCGATCGTCGTGGACCGGGACGGACAGGCCGGATGGGCGCGGGACGCGCTCGCCGAGGCCGTCCGCGGCGTCACCGAGCGGCACCCGGGCCTGGAGGTCTCGACGGACCTGGTCGAGGGGCCGCCGGTGGAGTCCCTGACCGCCGCGGCGGAGCACGCCGAGACCCTGGTGCTCGGCTCGCGCGGCCACGGAGCGGTGGTGGGCTTCCTCCTCGGCTCCGTCGGACAGCAGGTCCTCGTCGACTCCCCGCGTCCCGTCGTGTTCGTCCGCGCCGGTGACGAGGCCTCCGCCGAGGCCGCCGGTCGCGAGGTCGTCGTCGGCCAGGACGGCACACCGGAGGACAGCGCCGCCGCTCTGCGGTTCGCCTTTGAGACCGCGGCCGCCCGGGGCGCCTCCCTGCGGGCCGTCCGTGCGTGGACGCTGCCGCCGCTGTACGCGTACAGCCCCGGTTCGCTGAAGCTGCTCGACGAGGCGGGCGGCCTCGAACCGTACGAGAAGAAGGCGCTGGCCGCCGCGCTCCAGCCGTGGCGGGAACGCTTCCCCGACGTACCGGTCACCGAACACGTGGAGATCGGCAGCGCCGGTCAGGTCCTGCTCTCCGTCGCCGGGCACGCCCAGCTGATGGTCGTGGGCCGCCGCGCCCGCCGCACGGCAGTCGGCGCCCGCATCGGCTCGGTGGCCCACGGCGTCCTCCACCACGCGCCGTGCCCGGTGGCGGTCGTCCCGCCCGGGGGGAGCGCCGAGGTGTGAGCCGCACCTCGCTCAGGACGCCGTGACCTCGTCGATCGCCTCGCTCACATCGCGGTGACGTCGTCGATCGGCGGCGGCAGCACCGCGCGCGCCTTCGGCAGGACGTTGTCGATGTAGTCCTTCACGGCGATGTCCAGGCCGATGTCGTGCTGCGCCCGCTCCGAGAGATACCAGCGGTGCTCCAGCAACTGGTGGTAGATCTCCGCCGGGTCCATCGTGCCGCGCAGCTCCGGCGGCACGGCCCGCACGGTCGGGCGGAACACCTCACGGACCCAGCGGTGGGCCAGCACCTCGGGGCGGGCGCCATGGGGGTCCCCCTTGTTCGAGCGAAGCCGAGAACTCGGGGGAGGGTCACCGGGGGCGTAGTCGTCCTGGGTGGCCATCCAGCTCTCCAGGTCGGTCAGCAGCCGGCGGGCCTGGTTCTCCTCGGTGTCCAGACCCGTCAGCCGCAGCAGCTGCCGCTGGTGGTGGCCCGCGTCCACCACCTTCGGCACGAAGGTGACCGTGTCGCCGTTGGAGGAGTGCTCGATCTGCATCTCGGCCACATCGAAGCCCAGGTCGTTCAGCCGGCGGATACGGCGCTCGATGTAGTGGTACTTCCCGGCCGGGTACACCGAGGTGCGCGTCAGCTCCTGCCACAGCCGGCGGTAGCGGGAGCAGATCTCGTTGCCGAAGTCGATCGGGTCCACCGACGGGTGCAGCGCCCCGGACGCCTCCAGGTCCAGCAGCTCCCCGCTGATGTTCACCCGGGCCAGGTCGAGGTCGTACTCCCGCTGCCCGGTGCTCAGTTGCGTGTGCAGATCACCGGTCTCGGCGTCCACGAGGTACGCGGCGTACGCGCCCGCGTCCCGCCGGAACAGGGTGTTGGACAGCGAGCAGTCGCCCCAGGCGAACCCCGTGAGATGCAGCCGGACCAGCAGCACGGCCAGCGCGTCCATCAGCCGGTGCATCGTCGCGGGACGCATGGTCGTCTCGAACATCGAGCGGTAGGGCATCGAACCGCCGAGGTGCCGGGTGATCAGCACCGGCTCCAGCGGATCGCCCGCCTCGTCGGTGCGGCCGGTGACCACGCCGAGGGCGTCCACGGCCGGGATGCCCAGCCGGTCCAGGTCGCGCAGCAGCCCGTACTCGCGCAGCGCGGGCCGCTCGGCGAGTTCCTTGACGGCGATCACCTCGTCGCCGGCCCGGGCGTAGCGCACGACGTGCCGGGAGATACCGCGGGGGAGCGGTACGAGGTGGTGCTCGGGCCATTCCTCCAGGGGCAGGTGCCACGGCAGTTCGAGGAGCAGCGCGGGGTGTTCCGGGTTGGTGGCGCTGATCTGCAGTGCCATGGGTCCTCTGCCTTCGTCTCATGGTCGAACGGGGTGCTCGCGGGGGCGGCGCACCGCCCCGCTGAAGCATCTCCGCATTTGAAGGACCGTTTCGTCAACAGAAGGTGAACCGGAGAGGTGCGTCAGGACGGGTGTCACGGGCGCGGGCGGCGGAAGACGTCGTCGGAGTCGTCCCAGCCGGGGACGTCCTCCGTCACGGAGCGGCGGGCGGCCCGCGCGGACGTCGCGTACATCGCCTCGATCTCCGCCGCGTACCGCTGCACGATCGTGTCGCGGCGCAGCTTCATCGACGGGGTCAGCATGCCGTTGGCGAGGTCGAACGGCTCGGGGAGGATGCGGAAGACCCGGATGGACTCCGAGCGCGACACCGTGCTGTTGGCGCCGGCGATCGCCCGCAGCACCTCCTGCCGCAGCGCGTTCTCCTCCCGTGCCTCCGGGCCCATCAGCTCGTTCGCGGGGCCGAGCGCGCCCCTCCAATGGGCGAGGAACTCCGGGTCCAGCGTGATCAGCGCGCCCACGCAGGGCCGGTTGTCGCCCACGACCACCGCCTGGTGGATCAGCGGGTGCATCCGCAGCTGCTCCTCCAGCGGCGCCGGTGCCACGCCCTTGCCGCCGCTGGTGATGATGATGTCCTTCTTGCGCCCGGTGATCGACAGATAGCCCTCGGAGTCCAGCCGCCCGATGTCTCCCGTGGCCAGCCAGCCGTCCTGGAGAGCGGCCCGGGTGCCCGCCTCGTCGTTGACGTACCCCTGGAACACCGAAGGCCCGCTGACCAGCAGCTCCCCGTCCCGCGCCACCCGGATCTCGGTGCCCGGCAGCGGCCGGCCCACGGTGCCGAACTTCTCCCGGCCCACGGGCTGAGCCGTGATGCCGCCCGCGGTCTCCGTCAGGCCGTACCCGTCGTGGACGAGGATCCCGATCCCGGCGTAGAACAGCGCGAGGTCGCGGTTGAGGGGGGAGCCGCCGGAACAGCCGCCGCGCACCCGGCCGCCGAGCGCGGCACGCAGCTTGCGGTACACCGTCTTGTCGTAGAACGCGTGCTGGAGCCTCAGATCCATGCCGGGGCCCGGACCCGAGTCGAGGCGGTGCCGTTCGGCGGCGAGCGCGTGGTCCTGCGCGGTGCGCACCGCCCGCTCGAACACGGCGCCCCGGCCCGCCTGCTGCGCCTTGCGCAGGAAGTTCTTGAAGATCTTCTCGAAGACGTAGGGCACGCCGTACAGGAACGTCGGCCGGAACGACAGCAGCGCCGCCGACAGCGCCTCCTCGGTCAGCTCCGGCTCATGGCCGAGCAGCAGCCCGCCCCGCAGGCACATCCCCTGGATCATCAGGCCGTAGACGTGGGAGAAGGGCAGGAACGCGAGGATCGCCGGCTGCTCCCCAGGTGCCGCCGCGGTGTGCCGCCACCCGGCGAGCAGCACGTCGCAGGGGCTGGCGAGACTGCGGTGGGACAGCGCGCAGCCCTTGGGGTGCCCGGTCGTACCGGAGGTGTACGCGATCACCGCCGTGGAGTCGGGCATCACGATGCGGCGCAACGAGTCCACCGTCGCGTCCGGCACGTCCCGGCCGGCCTCGACAAGCTGCGCCAGCGCGTCCGCGTCCAGCTGCCACACATGGCGCAGCAGCGGCAGCTTGGCGCAGACCGAGCCGACCGTCATCACGCCCTGCTCGTCCTCGACGACGACACCCACACAGGCCGCGTCCCGCAGGATCCACTCCACCTGGTCGCGTGACGACGTCGGATAGATCGGCACGATCTCCGCGCCCACCGACCACAGCGCGACGCCGAGCACCGTCCACTCGTAGCGGGTCCGCGCCATCACGGCCACCCGGTTGCCCGGCCGGATCCCGGCGGCGACCAGCCCCTTGGCCAGGCTCACCACCTCGTCCCGCACCTCGGCCGCGCCGAGCGACGTCCAGGTGTCCGGGGTGCCGGTCTCGCGGCGCGCGATCTGCGGCAGCGCGGGATCGCGCTGCGCCGTCTCGAACAGTGAGTCGGCGAGTCCCCCGGTCATGACCCGGGCCGCCGACGGAGCAATGCCGAACGTGCTCATGCGCTGCTCCCCAGACCTTCCCCTGCGCGCGATCTCGCCGATGGTGCGGCGACCGGCGGTGATCGAACGTAGCGTACGGCGCCGACGCGCGCCCACGGAATGGGGAAGTCGTCGCCATGTGACGGAACGGGCGGGGCCACCCCCTCACATATCCGCACAGCGGGCGGCCGACGTGATGTACGGCACGTGGGGGACCCCCTCCCGGACCCCTTGGCGGGAATCGTCGCTGCACACGGCTTGATCACGTCTGACCGGCGGCGATGGGTGAATCCGGCACCCCCGACGGGTGTGGCACTGTGGTGCGCGCGAGCGCGGGAGTCGTCCCGCCGACGTGGAGAGGTGGACGGTGCGCGAGCCCAACGTGATCGGGGACTGGCAGGAGTACGACGGCGACCTGGCCGGCCTGCGTGTGCGCGTCCACGGCCTGGAACGCGCCGAACCGCCGCGCGGCGGTGACGACGCCGCCGAGGGCCTGACCTACTTCCGGTTCCGGGTGACCGTGGAGAACCGTGGCACCGGCCACGTCGGCCTCCACCTGGAGGACGGGCAGCTCGACATCCGCACCGGCCCCGACGGCGAGAGCGCCTTCCTGGACTGGCGCAACTCCAAGTTCATCGAGGGCTTCGACCTCTACCCGCTGCGCCGCGCCACGGCCGTCCTGTACGCCGCCGCACCCGAGGCCCAGCTCCTCCAGCTCGACATCCAGGTCCAGCTCCGGGCCGACGAGGAGTGGACCGACCGCCATTTGTGGTCCGGTGGCATCGGCGTCGACGAGGAGCTCCTCGACCCGGCCTCCGGCACCGTCCGGGAGAGCCTCGCCGGGCAGATCAGCGCGTTCCTCCACGAGGAGGCGGAGCGGGGCGCGGGCTGAACCCGGCCGCCCCGTGAGCGTGCCGGAGCGCACCCCCTTCACGCGCTGCCGGCGCCGCGGGCGGTGCGGGTGCGGGCCACGAGCCGCTTCAGCAGCGGCCAGGCCAGCAGCAGCACGATCACCGCGTACACCGTCACCGCGAACGGGGTGTTCACCAGGCCGGTGACACTGCCGTCGCTGATCTGCAGGGCGCGCCGCAGCTGCTGTTCGGCGCCCGGTCCGAGGATGACCCCGATGACGGCGGGCAGCACGGGCAGTCCGTAACGGCGCATGCCGAAGCCGATCAGACCGATGACCAGCAGGATCACCAGGTCGATCACCTCGCCGCCGACCGCGTACGCGCCGACCGCCGCGAAGAACATGATCCCCGCGTACAGATGGGGCCGGGGGATGCGCAGCAGCTTCGCCCACAGCGGGGCCAGCGGCAGATTGAGCGCCAGCAGCAGCACCATCCCGACGAAGAGGGACGCGATCAGACCCCACACGAGGTCCGGCTCGCGTTCGAACAGCAGAGGGCCCGGCTGGATGCCGTACTGCTGGAACGCGGCCAGCATCACCGCCGCCACCGCCGTCGTGGGCAGACCGAGCGTCAGCATCGACACGAGGGTGCCCGCCGCCGAGGCCGACGCCGCCGACTCCGGCCCGGCCACCCCCTCGATGGCGCCCTTGCCCCACTCGTCCCGGTGCTTCGACAACCGCTTCTCGGTGACGTACGACAGGAACGTGGGGATCTCCGCGCCGCCCGCCGGGATCGCCCCGAACGGGAACCCGATGAACGGACCGCGCAGCCACGACTTCCACGTCCGCCGCAGATCCGAGCGGCCGAGCCACGGGCGGCCCACCGGTATCGGCTCGCCCGGCCTGCGCCGCAGATGGGCGGCGACCCACAGGGCCTCACCGATCGCGAAGAGACCGACCGCGACGATCACGACGTCGACGCCGTCGGCGAGCTGGAGCGAACCGAACGTCAACCGCTGCTGCCCGGTCATCTGGTCCAGCCCCACCAGGCCGATCGTGAGGCCGATCAGCAGCGAGGCGAGCCCCCGGACCCGGGACGAGCCCAGCACGGACGTCACGGCGATGAACGCCAGCACCATGATCGCGAAGTAGTCGGGGGCGCCGATGCCCACGGCCAGCTCGGCGACCGTCGGCGCCAGCGCCACCAGCAGGACCGTGCCCACCATGCCGCCCGCGAAATGGCCGATCGCGGCGGCGGCCAGCGCCTGCGCGCCGCGCCCCGACCTGGCCATCGGGTTGCCCTCCATGGCCGCGACCACCGCCGCGCTCTCACCGGGGGTGTTGAGCAGGATCGAGGTGGTCGAGCCGCCGAACATCGCGCCGTAGTAGATGCCCGCGAACATGATGAACGCGCCGATCGGGTCCAGCCCGTACGTCACCGGGAGCAGCAGCGCGACCGCCATGGCCGGGCCGATGCCGGGCAGCACCCCGATCGCCGTGCCGAGGAGCACCCCGACCGCGGCCCACAGGATGTTGACCGGCGTGAGGGCCGTACCGAAGCCGTCCAGGAGCGAGGTGAGGGCGTCCATGTCACAGCACTCCCATCAGCGGGCCGCCGGGCAGGGGCACCCCGAGGAGGTTGTTGAAGACGGCGTACGTGACGAGCGAGAGGACGGCCGCGACGAGCGGATCGCGGTCGTGGCGGCGGCTGCCGAGAGCGAACGCGGCGCCCCAGAACAGCAGAGTGCCCGCCGCGGGGAAGCCGAGCGGTTCGATCAGGACGGCCGAGCCGAGGAACACCCCGGTGAGCAGCAGGACCGTACGCCAGTCCGCGGGCTCCGACAGGTCGACGTCCTCACCGGCCTCCGCCTGCCCCCGCCCGCCGCGCAGCACGTCCACGGCGAGCAGGGCAGCGATCAGCAGCAGCCCGGCGCCGACCACCACCGGCACCGTCCTCGGGCCGACGGGCCCGCGCTGCGCGATGTCGACGTCCATGGTGAGCGCGTCCGTCAGGACCAGCACACCGAGCGCCAGCAGCAGCACGCAGACGCCCAGCTCGGAGTGGTTCCGCAGCCACGACCCGCGGTCCGCCGCGGGCGCCGGGGGAGTGTCGGTGGGGTGCGGCGTGTCGGTGGGGGGCGTCGTCACAGTCCCAGCTCCTTCAGCACCGACACCACGCGTTCGTCCTGGGCCTCCAGGAACTCACCGAACTTCTCGCCGGTGAGGAAGGCGTCGTCCCAGCCGTTCTGCTTCAGGGACTGCCGCCACTGAGGGGAGTCGTGCAGCTCCTCGATCAGCCGGGTCAGCTTGGCCCGCTCGGCGTCGGTGAGACCCGGCGGGGCGACGATGCCGCGCCAGTTGGTGAAGTTCACGTCGTAGCCCGCCTCCTGGAGCGTCGGCGCGTCCAGCCCGGCCACCCGCTCGGGGCCGGTCACCGCGAGCAGCCGCAGCTCGCCCGCCCTGATCTGGTCCAGGTACTCGCCGACGCCGGACACCCCGAAGGCGACCTTGTCGCCGAGGATGGAGGCGAGCAGCTCACCGCCGCCGTCGAAGGGGATGTAGTTGACGTCCCGCGGCGCGATCCCGGCCGCCCGGGCCATCAGCATCGGCGCCAGATGGTCCGGCCCGCCCGGCGCAGAGCCACCGCCGACGGGGAGCTTGCCGGGCCTCTCCTTCCAGGCGCCGATGAGGTCGTCGATCGTCCGGTACGGCGAGTCCTTGGCGACGACCACGACGTCCTGCTCCTCGGTGAGCCGGGCGATCGGAGTGGTGTCGGCGAGGGTCTTCGGCGCGTCGTTGGAACGGACGGCACCGACGACGCCGAGCCCCATCGACATCGCGAGCCTGCCGTTGCCGTGCTCGCCGACCAGCCGGCTCAGCCCGACCGTGCCGCCGGCGCCCGGCAGGTTGAACACCTCGATGTTGTGGGTGAGCCCCGCGTCCTCGGCGTTCTTCGCTGCCGTGCGGGCCGTGATGTCGTACCCGCCGCCCGGCGTGTTCGGCACCATGAAGCGCAGGCCCGGTATCTGCGTGCCCGTGTCACCGCCGCCGCCGGTCGTCAGCAGCGGCGGCCCCACGAACACGAGCACGGCGGCACCGAACAGGGCGAGGGCGTGTCGCCCCCGGGGGATGCGCAGACGCACGAGTGTCACCACCTGTCGTGGACGTCGATGAAGGAGAGTGACCCGCGACACAGCGTGCCCACCCGAAGGGGTGTGTACAGGTTGCGGAGGCAACGGACGTTGTGGTCTTTGTGGTCGCGGCCTCTGTCACCTTATGGGCACTCTCCCCCCACCTCTCTTCTCCTGACCCCACACGAGCGCCATCATTGTGCGACCCACCGCACCCGCCGACGTCCGAGCCGCCCGGGCGTCGCCTCCGCACGAGAGATGAGTCCGTCGTGGCCGCCGAGTTCCGCCGCCATACCCTCGCGGGCGAGATGCTGGTCCTCCAGCTCGCCATCGTCGTGGTGGTGCTGCTGGCGGTCGCCGGGGTCTCCCTCACCCAGTCCGCGGCCACCTTCAACCGCGTCGAGGGCCGCCGCGTCACCGCCCTCGCCGAGCAACTGGCCGCCAACCCCCTGGTCCGCGACGGACTCGCCCGCGCCCTGCCCCAGGAGGCCCTGGCCCCCCTGGTGAACTCCACTCAGACCCAGTCGGGCGTCACCTCGGTCACCGTCGCCGACGCCGGCGGCAGAATCGTCAGCTCCACCGACCCCACCGTCCTCGGCGACCGGCTCCCGCGCGGCGAGGGCGCGGCCCGGGGCCGCGGCTGGTCCGGCCCGCTCACCCTCGACGACAGCCGCGAGCTGGTCGCCCAGGTACCCGTCCTCGGCGCCACCGACGACCACCTCGGCGTGCTCCTCGGCACCGTCATGGTCGGTGAGGCCTCCCCGACCGTGTGGCAGCGCCTCAGCGGCGCCTCCTCGTACCTCCTCGCCTACCTGGGCGTCGCCAGCGGCCTCGGCCTCGCCGGATCCTGGCTGCTGGCCCGCCGCGTCAAACGCCAGACCCTCGGCCTGGAACCCCGCGAGATCGCCGGCCTCGCCGAACACCGCGAGGCCATGCTGTACGGCATCGCCGAGGGCGTCGTCGCCCTGGACCCGCAGGCCCGCGTCACCCTCGTCAACGAGGTGGGGCTGCGTCTGCTCGACCTGCCCGTGGACTGCGTCGGCAAGAGCCTCAGCGAGCTGGGCGTGAAGGGGCGACTGCGCGACGTCCTCACCGGGGCGCAGGAGATCCCCGGCCACAAGGGCGACGAGGTCGTCATCCGCCGGGGCCGTGTCCTCGTCATGAACCGGATGACCGTCACCAAGGACGGCCGCCACCTCGGCTCGGTCACCACCCTGCGCGACCGCACCGAACTCGCCCGCCTGGAACGGGAGATGGGCTCCTTCCGCAGCTCCTCCGAGCTGCTGCGCGCCCAGGCCCACGAGTTCGCCAACCAGCTGCACACCATCTCGGGACTCATCCAGATCGGTGAGCAGGACGAAGTGGTCCGCTACATCCGTGCGCTCAGCCGCCACCGGCAGTCCCTCGACATGACCCTCAGCCGCCGGGTCCGGGACACCGCGGTCGCCGCGCTCCTCATGGCGAAGGCGTCACTGGCCGCCGAACGCAAGGTCAGTCTGCGGATCTCCGAGAGCACCGCGCTCGACCGGCTCGCCCCGGAGGACGCCGCCGACGTCGCCACCGTCGTCGGCAACCTCGTCGACAACGCGGTGGACGCCGCGGCCGCCCCCGGCGAACCCGGCGACCGCGAGGCATGGGTCGAGGTGGAACTGCGCCAGGACGCCTCCAGCGTGGAGATCGTCGTCCGCGACTCGGGTCCTGGCGTCGCCCCCGAACTCGCCCGCGAGGTGTTCTCCCACGGCTTCACCACCAAGGCCGCCCAGGAGGGCGAACGCGGCATCGGTCTCGCCCTCACCCGCCTGGTCTGCGAACGCCACGGCGGCGAGATCTCGGTGACCAACACCCCCGACGGGGCCATGTTCACCGCCCGCATGACCGTCAGCCACCTCGCCGACGCGGTGGCGGAAGGAGCGACACCATGAGTCCTGGTCCGGCCGCGATCGACGTGCTCGTCGTCGACGACGACTTCATGGTGGCCAGGGTCCACCGCACCTTCGTCGAACGGGTCGAGCCGTTCCGGGTCGTCGGGGTCGCCAGCACCGGGGAGCAGGCGGCCGCCGCTGTCGACGAACTGCGCCCCGATCTCGTCCTGCTCGACCTGTACCTGCCGGACGTCTTCGGCCTCGACGTCATACCCCGACTGCGCACGGCCGGCCACGACTGCGACGTCATGGTCATCAGCGCCGCGCGGGAGGCCGACACCGTGCGGGGCGCGGTCCGCCACGGTGTCGTCGACTACCTCCTCAAGCCGTTCGAGTTCGAGGAACTGCGCTCCCGGCTCCAGCGGTACGCCGCCCAGCGGGGCCGGCTGCTCACCGCGGTCGTGCAGAGCCAGGCCGACGTCGACCGGGTCCTCGCCGGGGCGTCGGCGCCGCCGGCGGCCGGCGCCCTGCCCAAGGGCATGAGCGTCGAGACCGCCGACCTCGTCGAACGCACCCTCCGCGCCGCCGACGGCACCCTGTCCGCCACCGAGTGCGCGACCCTCGCCGGGATCTCCCGCGTCAGCGCCCGCCGCTACCTGGAGTACTTCCACGCCACCGGCACCGCGGACGTCTCCCTCCGCTACGGCGTGGCGGGCCGCCCGGAGCGGCGGTACACCTGGCGGGTGTGAAGGGACGCGGAGCGCTCTCGCGCGCTACTTCCCGTCGGCCGCCCCGTTCCCGTTCTGCCCGTTCCCGTTCTCCCCGTTCTTCACGTCCGTCGGGCTGGGCATCAGGCTCAGCTCGGCGAAGGCGTCCGCGACGCGGGAGCGGTCGGTGTCGGTGGCGCCGGCCACGGAGGGGGCGCCGGCGGCGTCCAGGGTGCGCAGCCGGTCGACCGCCTCGGGGAGGTGGTAGGCGCCGCCGCCCAGGACGACCCACTTGCCGACCTCGGGATGCATGACGAGGGCGGCGTCGCGGTTCTCCGCGTCGGTCGTCGGCCGGTCCACCCACACCTCGCAGCTGCCGGTCACCCCGACCGGCACCCCGCCCGCCGACCAGGCGACGGTCACCGTCAGCGTGTGCCGTCCCGGCCGCTCCAACGGGAACCCGTCGGAGCTCCAGAACACCCGGTACTCGGCGCTCAGCGACTCGCCCGGCGCCAGCGGGGCCAGCTTCGCCGACTCGCAGGTGATGACGAACGGCCGCACCGGCCGCTCCTCCCCGCTCTCGTCGAGGCACGACATGCTGGCGAACAGCGCCTCCATCCGCAGATCGGTGGGCACCACCAGCTCGCCCTGCGAGGTGTTCGTCAGCCGCCAGGACACGGTGACCGGCGCGCCCAGCGGGACGCGCCCGGCCTCCGCCCACACCTCGAAGTCCAGCTCGTCCGAACGGAACAGGTTGCGGTCGGACGCCTGCGGGGCCCCCGCGGGGAACCAGCTCGCGAACGGCCAGCCGCCGGGGCGCACCACCGGGTCCGGCATGTGGGCCAGATGGTTGCGCACGGTGGGGTTGAAGCCGAGATTGATCTGGTCCGGGAACACACCGGGCGCGCCGGTGGCGGGCCCACCGAGGACGTCGGCCACGCTCGGCGTCGTCGTCATGATCGAGTTGTCGGCGGCGGTCTCCGACTCCTGGTGGATCTGGTTGAACGCGTGCGTCACCTCGTGCGTCGCCGACCGGAGATAGGCGCGCGGGAAGTCGCGCTGCCGCTGGTTCTCCGCGAGGCCGAAGTTCGACGAGTCCGAGCTCGGGTAGCCGTCGTCGCTGAAGCTCGCCGACCCCTCGCGCGGGACCCCGATCTGGTCGTACATCACACCGCGCGAGCAGCCCAGGGCGGCGGGCACCACCACGAGGTGGGTGCGCCACTCGGCGTCGAGGTCGGTGCTCGACTTGCGTACGCCCGACATCAGCGCGTGCAGGTTCGCCGCCGACCAGCAGGCGGTCGGGTTCACCCCGACCGGCACCGGGATGTCGACCTGCGCCTCGACCCGGTCGATCGCCAGGTCCCACCCGGCGGTGGCGTACACCGTGTCGAAGAACTCCGTCCCGCTGCCGGACGCGGCGGGCACCGGCTGGGGGCCGACCGCGCCGCGCAGGGTGTCGATCTCCAGGACGGCGCGGCGCAGGAAGCTCGACACCCAGGTCAGGGTGACCGTCCCGCGCAGCACGTCGCCCTCGAACACCCGGCCCTCGAAGCGGGGCCCGCCGAGACCGGGCAGGGGCAGGGGGGAGCCCGGCACGCGGGTCAGGACGAACCGCAGGGACCTGCTGGGGGAGGAGGGGAACGACCCCTTGAACGAACCGGCCGGCGGCTGGGTGTAGTCGAACTCGTCGACGTCGAGGGTCACCTGGCACGGCCGGCCCGGCAGCCCGACGAGGGGCACGACCAGGCGCGTCGCCTTCAGGTACGAGTGGTACCGGTCCCGCGGGAAGACCGGGATGCGCGGCAGCAGGGGCGAGGGCGCGCCGGGGCGGCTCGCCGCGGCCGCGACGGACTCCCCGCCGCCGGTGAGGGCGGCCCGGCCGGGCCCGGCGGCGCCGTCGCCCGACCCCGGGTCGGGGACCAGGGACGGCGGCTGCCGGTACAGGTCCCCGCTGACGATCACCCCGTCCGGGCCGGCGGCCGGCGCCTTGCGGTCGACGCGCAGCGTGCCGACGAGGTGCGGCAGGGACGCCTGGGCGGGCCGGAACGTCACCCGGTAGCAGCCGTCACGGAAGTCCGGGCGGCACGGCCGCAGCGGCGGTGGCGGCAGCGGGACGGGCCGGTCGCCCAGCTCGGCGGCGCCCTCGGCCGGCGAGGCGTCCTCGACGGCGATCGGGGCCGCGACCGGCACCGCGGACGGGGTCACGTTCACGGCGTTCGGCGCGAGCCGTGGGTCGGCGGCGTACATCTGTGGTGCCTGTGGTGCTTCGTTGCGCATGGTCGCCCTCCTGGGGCCGAGACATGGGTGACAGGAGCCCCCCTGATCGACCGATTCCGTCTCCGCGCCCCGGGCGTGGGCTGCACGCGACAGTTTCGAGTACCTGCTCAACTTCGTCCGGAAGCAGAAGTGCCGCAATAGTCCGGTCGGGTAATGCTTGGCCGTAATGCGCCGGTTGACGTACGTGCATAGAATCGAACAGTTATGGCCGATCCGAGTGCGTCCGAGCCGCGGCCCCTGACGGGCCGTTGGCGCCGTGTGTCCGACTCCGACTGCGCTCGCGCCTATCCCGCCGGACTCGTCATCGGTCCGGGATCCCGCTACCGGGCGGTGGGCGGCGGCGACCAGGGCCTGCCGGTGTGGGACGTGGGCACGGCCCGGATGCCCGACGGGACGACGCTGACCATGAGCACGTCCAGCGACGAGCTGGTCAGCTACCGGCTGGACGCCACCGCCGACCGTTTCACGGTCACCACCCCGGACGGCTGCACGCTCACCTACGAGCGCGAGGACTGAGCGGCATCCCGAGGCGGGCCTGCGCCGTGGGTATCCGTTCGAGGACGCCGCCCGCGAACACGTCGTACAGCGGCAGGGTCTCCAGATGGACGTACCCGATGTGGCAGTCGCAGACGGCCAGCGGGCAGACGCGGGGCGCGAGCGCCGTACGGAAGGAGTCGTCGTAGAGGTTGCCGAGTTCGTCCCGGACGAAGTGGCACCGTCTGACGGTGCCGTCACCGTCGACGGACACCACCGTCGAGCCGGTGCGGCACGCGCGGCCCGCCGACCGGTGCGGGTGGCGGCTGAACGGGAACAGCGGATCCAACGCCGTCCACGCCGCCGCCTCCTCGTCGGTGTAGGTGTGCCCCTCGGCGGCGTTCACCCACAGGTACACCTCCTCGGGCAGCTCCCCTCGCAGCCGGCGGGCCTCCTCCAGGTGCTCCGGCAGGCCCACGACGCCCACGCTGAAGCGGACCCCCGTCGCGGCGAGCCGTCGAGTCTTGCCGAGGAACCGCTCGTACGGGGTCTGGCCCGGGTGGTACGTGCACCACAGCGCCACCGTGTCCCGGTCGGCCTCAGCCAGCCACTCCGTACGGCAGCTGAGGTTCGTCTGGATCGCCACCCGGTCGATGTGCGGCTCGTGCGACAGCTCGACCAGCGCCCGCCGGTACCAGGACCGCGTCAGCCCCTCGCCCCACGGGGTGAACAGCACCGACAGCCGGTCGTCGGTCGACGACCGCGCCCAGCCGGTGAACCGGTCCAGCGCCGCCCGGTCGGCCCGCAACTGCTCCGTCGAGTCGCGGCGCTTGGCGAACGGGCAGTAGGGGCAGTCGTAGTCGCACGACGCCAGCGGGCCGCGGTACAGGAGCGTCAGGTCCATGGCGGCCGTCACTTCAGCTCGTAGTCGGCCATAGCGGCCCGAACGGCGGGGGAGAAGAAGTCGGGCCCGATGGCGTCCGAGTGCGCCAGCCCCTCGTCGGACAGCCTCAGCACCTCCCCGCCCGCCCCGGCGAGCCAGCCGCGCGCGGCCAGCCGCTCCAGCTCCGCCGGGAAGTCGTCGTACGGATCGGCGCCGAACCGCCGCCGGTAGTCGGCCACCGGCAACCCCTGCGCCTGGAGCAGCGACTGCAGCAGATGACGGCGGCGCGCCTCGTCCCCGTCGACCTCGCGGCCGTGCACGGCCCGCCCGAAGTCCTCGGTGGCGGTGTAGTCGTCGATGATGCCCCGGATCTCCCGCATGGCCACCGCGTAGTCGAAGGAGTAGTGCAGCCTCGACGTGTACGAACGGGCGCCGCAGCCCAGGCCGATCATGCCGTCGGTCTGGCAGGCGTAGTCGTCCGGGCCCTGCGGCGGCGCGTCCGCGCGGCGGAACATCCGCATGGACACCTGCTTGTAGCCCCGGGCGAGGAGATGGTCGCGGCCCTCCCGGTAGCGGCGCAGCCGGGCCCCGTCCCAGTCGCGGTCCGCCGTCGCGGGATCGGCGTGCCGGCCCAGACCCGTCAACGGCCTTACGTACAGCGGGTACAGGTAGATCTCCTCGGGCCGCCAGGCGAGGGCCGCGTCCAGGGAGAGCCGCCAACTGGCCGCCGTCTGCCCGTCGATGCCGTAGATCAGGTCGATGTTGAGGACGGGGATGCCGGTGTCGCGGATGCGAGACAGTGCCGCCTCCACATCGGCACGCCGCTGCGGTCGTACGGCCGCCCGTGCCTCCTCCTCCACGAAGCTCTGCACACCGAGGCTCAGCCGTGTCGTGCCCCGCGCGGCCAACACGGACAGCCGGTCGGCGGTCGCCGTGGCGGGGGACGCCTCCACCGACAGCGGGATCGCCCGCAGGTCCGCGCCCATGTGCCGCTCCGCGATGTCGCAGAGCCGCTCCAGCTCGGCGGCCTCCAGAAACGTCGGGGTGCCACCGCCGAACGCGGCGTTCGCGAACCGCACCGGCTCCGTGTCGCCGAGCGCCTCCCGGACGGCGATCGCCTGCCGCTCCAGGGCGTCGAGGTAGCGCCCGGTCAGCCCGTCCGGGGCGCCGATCCGCGTGAACAGGTTGCAGAACCCGCAGCGCACCTCGCAGAACGGTATGTGCGCG
The DNA here is from genome assembly GCF_001419765.1 of Streptomyces torulosus. Lineage (GTDB taxonomy): Bacteria > Actinomycetota > Actinomycetes > Streptomycetales > Streptomycetaceae > Streptomyces > Streptomyces torulosus. The sequence continues at coordinate 47,695 of NZ_LIRK01000004.1, read as the reverse complement.
TACAGCGACAGGGCCGCCTTCGACTCGCCCGCCCACAGGTCGGCGAGGCGCGGCCGCTCCGCCAGCCTGCGGTACGCCGTCTTGTGCGGATAGGCGTACACGTAGTGCTGGTACGGGCGAACGGGGGGCGCGGTCACGGTCATGCGGACGGCTCCAGGAAGAAGTGGCTGTAGGGGACGGTCCACACGGCCTCGTGGCCCAGCCGGTGCCCGGTGTAGCCGTCGTCGCCGTAGGTCGTCCCGTGGTCGGAGCAGACGACGGCGAAGCAGCGGCGCCGCGCGCTCATCGCGGCGAACAGCCGCCCGATGTGCCGGTCGATGTACTCCAGGGCCGCCGCGTGCGTGGTGAGGCTGTCGCCCGCCTCACGGGTGGCGCCCGGCAGATGGAACCAGTTCGGCTGGTGCAGCGCCGAGGCGTTGAGGAACAGGAACAGCCGCTGCTCGGCGGGCAGTGCGGCCACCAACTCCTCGGCGCGGGCCACCTGCGCCTCGAACGACGTCGGGGACGCGACGGAGAACTCCGGCTCCCAGTGGCTCTCCTGGAACAGGCCCGGCAGGACGCTGCCGAGCGCGCCCTGCTTGTTGAAGAACCCGACACCGCCGACGCACACCGTGCGGTAGCCACGCTCGGCGAGCGCCGACACCAGGTCGGGGGTGTCGAAGACGAAGGTGCGGCCCGCGGTCGTCTCGCTGCCGGCGAACCGGCTCGCGAACAGCCGGGGGTGCGGCCCCGGGGCCGCCGGGGTCGGCAGGAAGCCCGCGAACATCGCCTGGTGCGAGGCGTAGGTGAAGCTGCCGGGCGCGTGCCGCTTCTCCCAGACGCCGCCGGGCAGACGGGCCGCCAGGTTCGGCAGCCGCCCGGACGCGGCCAGCTCCACCGCCACGTCGTACCGCAGGGTGTCGAGGGTGAGCAGCAACAGGTCGTCCCGGCCCACCACTTCGTTCATGTCGGGCGCGGGCGCGGGCGCGGGCGCGGGCGCGGGCGCGGGCACGGGCTCGGCGTCGGCCGCGGGCGGCCGGAGGGCCGTGTCAGAAGGGTGCATGGTCTTTCCTTGCCTGGGGGCGGTGCGAGAGCGCCGACGGCAACCGGTCCCGTACGGCCGCGATCTGCGCCGTGTAGGTGTCCAGGCCCTCCGCGGGGCCGCCGGGCAGGCCGGTCAGCCGGGGCAGCAGATCGCCGAAGGCGTTGACCTCGCCGACGGCGAACCGGCGCCAGCCGATGGCGGGGAGCAGATCCACCCCGACGCTCAGGGTGTCCGGGAAGCACGCGGCGGCCCGCTCACAGATGTCGAGGGCCTGGCGCCAGCGGTCGCCCGCCGCGTCGACGACCGACGTCAGATCGCCCCGCGCGCCGCCGAGATGGAGATTGGTCATCGGGAAGCGGCTGGTGCGGACCACGGCGTGGGTGGCCCGGCCCGCCACGACCAGCACCCGCAGATCCGCGGACCTGCCCTGGGCGGATGCCTTCGGCAGCCACCGCTCGAGGTGCAGCCCGTCCGGTGCGAGGGCGTCGACGATGCCGGCGATCTCGCGTTCGTCGGTGTACCGGCGCACCCGCAGCGAGTTGTGCAGCCGGAGCGGGGCGCGCAGCCGGCCGTCCGCCGCCACCTCCACCGAGGTGGTGGCCCGGATCCGGCCGCTCGCCGACGACTCGACGGCCAGCACACCCGACGCGGAGGAGCCGTGCGCGGGCTTCACGAAGACACGCGGCATGCCGTGCTCCCGCATCAGTGCCCGTACGTCGTCCCAGCCACGCACCGTCGTGTGACCCCCCGAGGTGGGCGAGGGCGGCACCGGGACGCCCGCCGCGTCGAGCCGGGCGTGGCAGAGCCGCTTGTCGAACAGCACCGCCAGATCCGCCGGATCGTCCAGCCGCATCCCGCCCCGCAACGACCCGACCGCGTCCAGGAAACGCCCGTACCAGGTGGCCGAGCCCTCCACGCGCGTCGGATCGTCGACGCCGCGCAGCAGCCGGTCCACCTCGGCGTTCTCGCCCGGCGAGTCCAGCCGTACGACCTCGTCGTCGGCGAACTCATGGCCGCCGTCGCGCAGGACGTCCCGCCACTCGACCACCCGCGGCGTCCCCATGCCCGCGGCCTCCGCCGCCGCGACGAACAGCCCGACCCGGCGGTTCTCGCCGTTGCCCACGACCGCCCACCTGAACGGGCCCGCACCCGCGCCGGTCCGACCGGACACACCGACCCCCCTCACCTCGAACCCCCCGAAACCCTGTGCCGCGCCCGCTACTCGCCGACCGCGACGAAGCGCCAGACCGTGCCGTCGTCGTCCTCGTCGGAGTCCGCGTCGTCCGGGTCGACGTCCACCTGGACGCCCTCGGCCTCCAGGGAGTCCCGCAGACGGTCGCGTATCGCCGAGCTGAGGTAGTTGTGGTGCAGGTCCAGCGTCGTGAGGTGGGTGAGCGGCTGCCCGGTGAGCAGCGCGGTCGCGCCGTCGTCGGTGAGGACGCCCATCGACACGTCGAGGACCTCCAGGCGGGCCACCACCGGGGCGGAGGCCAGCGCCGTGCAGATGTCGTCCTGCATCTCGCTGTTGCGCAGCGCCAGATGCCTGAGGGAGGGCAGCCGGGTGCCCGCCAGGATCGGCGCCAGGTCGGCCACCTCGGAGTCACCGCCGTACTCGGACGTGCCCAGCCACAGGTCGAGGTGGACGAGGGCCGGCAGATCACTCGCCGCGACACCGCGCACCGCCTCGACGGGCATGCCGCCGGTCTCGACGGTCAGCTTCCGCAGCCGCTCATGACGCAGCACCGGGAACACGAGCCCCTGACCGCCGCGCACACCGAACTCCTCCAGCTCCGTGAAGGCCGCGAGCAGCGGGCCGACATCGCCCTGGTTGATCCAGGAGATCTCGCACTCCTCCATCACGATGTCGCCGAGGAACAGGGCGCGCAGCGCGGGCAGCCGGTCCTTCGCCGCCACCAGGGCCTCGATCACCGACTCGGGCCCGCTGTCGTACGCGTCGCTCCACGCGCCCACGACCAGCGCCCGCACCTTCGTGGTGTCGATCGAGGCGAGGAACCGCGCGAACGCGTCCTCCCACGCCTCGTCGCTCTCGTACGAGTCCACGGCGACGGACCAGGCGACCTCCCCCGGAGCGGGCAGCTGACCGGTGCCCTCGGGTCCCTTCACCGAGTCGGGGAACTGGACGACGGGCAGGTCGTGGAACTCCCGCAAGTGGCTTCCGATGGTCATGTGTGCCCGCCCCTTCGTTCCATGTCGGTGGGCGGGACCCGAGCCCGTGCGCGGATCCCCCCGTTGCTCCCCGGGGCGCGCACGGCGCCGTCGGGTAGGGGAGTTCTACCAAGCCCCTCTGACAACGCGGACAGCGGACCCCGTTCCTTGTGGACAGGCCCCGTGAACTGGGGCTGAAGACACCGCGTCCGGGGCGATTGTCAGTGCCTGCCTCTACGGTCCTTTCCATCCGGAGCACAGCGAGTGCCCCGACGGGAGGGAGACCCATGTACCGGCAAGGAGACGTCCTCATCGCGCCGATCGCGGAGACCGCCGTGCCCGACACGGCGCGTGACGCCGCGTCGGAACCGCGCGACGGACGGGGCCGGCTCGTCCTCGCCCTCGGCGAGGTCACCGGACACGCCCACGCCGTCGTCGGCCCCGGCCGCCTCATCCGAGAGACGGACGCCTTCGGCCCGATGCTGCTGCACGTCCCGGAGGGCGCCCGGGTCGTCCACGAGGAGCACGCGCCCATCTCCCTGCCGAAGGGCTGGTACCGGGTCGTGCGCCAGCGCGAGTACGTGCCGGGTTCGGTGCGGATCGTCGCGGACTGAACCGCGGCGGCCGAGGGGGCAGGGCACAGGACATCGGGACCGGACATGACATCCAGGAGGAACGGCGTGACGGAGCGGACGAGTTGGCGTGCGGTGGCGGCGGCCACGGGGGCCGGTGACAGGGCACGGACCGAGGCGGGCGTACGGCTCGCCTACCGGCGGGCCGGGCTGCCGGAGCCCGAGCGGATCGTGTGGGTCCGCTCGCCGCTGGAGGCGGTGCGCCTGCTGTCGGGGACACCGACCGAGGGCGGCGAGGCGGTGACCGGCACCGGGGCGAGCGTCCGTGACGCCGTCCGCAACCGCCCGGTCGCCGCCGCGCGCGGCCTGCTGCACACCCGTCTGGGCCCGGCGGGCTGGAGCGACCACTGGCGGGCGACCGGCGCGGACCTGTGGGAGACCACCCGGCCGCTCGTCGACCGCGTCCGCACCGGCGTGGTCGAGGCCCTGGCCCCGGACGACCGCAAGGAGGAGACCCGTGTCCGGCTCCTCCTCCTGGACGCGGTCCTCGGCCAGCACGACGCGGCCTGGCTCGCCGCTTTCGACGACCTGGACGCCACCGGCACCGCGCCGGCCTCCGACACGAGCGCCGGGCACGACACGCCCGACTCGTCCCCGGGCCTCGACGGACTCGCCGAGGTCGCCCGCACGGCGGGCTGGTGGTGGCCCTACGAGAACGTGGCGGTCGTCGCCGAGCGCCCCACCGAGCTGCACCGGGACGAGGCGGGCCGGCTGGACCGGGGTGACGGCCCCGCCCTCGCCTACTCCGACGGCTTCGCCCTGCACGCCTGGCGCGGGCTGCCCGTACCCGGCGAGTTCCTCGACTCCCTGACCGCGCTCACGCCCGCGCGCATCCGCGACGAGGAGAACGCCGAGCTGCGCCGCGTCATGCTGGAGCACTACGGCTACGACCGCTACCTGGAGGAGTCGGGCGCGAAGCCGGTGGACCGGGACGAGACGGGCGTGCTCTGGCGTGTGGAACTGCCCGGCGACGAGGACGTGGTGATGGTGGAGGTCGTCAACTCCACCCCGGAGCCCGACGGCACGAGCCGCACCTACTGGCTCCGGGTGCCTCCGACGACGCGGACGGCCCGCGAGGGAGTGGCCTGGACGTTCGGGCTCAGCGCCGAGGAGTACGAGCCGCTGCGCCAGACCTGAGCCACCGCCGTGCGGCGCCGGCCGTCCGCCCCGGTCACTCGAACCGTGAGATGTCGCCCGCTCCCTTGCGGATGATCTCGGCCTCCCCGCTGGAGAAGTCGATCACGGTCGTGGGCTCGGTACCGCAGTCCCCGGAGTCCACCACGGCGTCGACCTGGTGATCGAGCCGCTCCTTGATCTCCCAGCCCTGAGTCAGCGGCTCCTCCTCGTCGGGGAGCAGCAGGGTGCTGGAGACCAGCGGCTCACCCAGCTCCGCGAGCAGGGCCTGGGCCACCCGGTGGTCGGGGATGCGCACTCCGACGGTTCGTTTCTTCGGGTGGAGCAGCTTGCGCGGCACCTCCCGGGTGGCGGGGAGGATGAACGTGTAGCTGCCGGGCGTCGACGCCTTGACGGCGCGGAACACGTCGTTGTCGACGTGCACGAACTGGCCCAGCTGTGCGAAGTTCTGGCACACGAGGGTGAAGTGGTGGCGGTCGTCGAGCCGGCGGATCGTACGGATCCGTTCGATGCCGTCACGACTGCCCAGCTGGCAGCCCAGCGCGAAACACGAGTCCGTCGGATAGACGATGAGCCCACCCTGACGGACGCTCTCGGCCACCTGCCCGATGGCGCGCGGCTGGGGGTTGTCGGGGTGCACGTCGATGTACTTGGCCATCTTCCGAGCTTATGCCTCCGCGGGGCCCGTCAGCGGACCCGCCGGGCCAGTACCTGTCCCGGCCAGGTGCCGGACAGGAAGCGCTCGGTGGGCGTGAAGCCGTTGCGCTCGTAGAACGCGACGAGTTCGCCTCCGCCGCCCGCCCAGCAGTCGACCCGCAGCAGCTCCACACCGGCCCGCCGGGTCTCCTCGACGGCGTGGGCGAGCAGGGCCGCCCCGATGCCCTGTCCGGCCCGCCTCCGGTCGGAGATCAGCAGCCGCACGTACACCTCGGGCTCGTCGGCCGGTGCGATCGGCATCTGCGGGCTGGGCCCGGAGTCCAGGACCAGCGCGCCGACCGGGGTGCCGTCCCGCTCCGCGATGTGCGGGGCGTTCTCCGTCATGTACCGCTCGATCCGCTCCACCCCGTCGGGCCGCCGCGAGTACGGGATCGTGCCCCACTGCTCGGTGTTGCCCCGGGCGTTCATCCAGGCCACGGCCCCGTCGAGCATGTCCAGCACGGCCGGCGCGTCGGTGAGGGCGCCCGGCCGTATCCGCAGTCCTTCAGTCAAGTCGTCCACGCCGCAGAAGCCTAGACACTCCCACTTCACCGCCGCGCACCGTTTTTCACCAAGGTCTGCGACCGCTTCTGGGGGCGTGGGGAACTGCGCGACCAGCCACGGAGCACCCGCAGCCGACCCATGACGCACAGTCTCCCCCTGAGGCTCCCGGCGGATCCTTACGCGCCGCTCTCCCGCAGCATGTCCTCACGCTCGACGATCTTCACGCGCTCGCGGCCCTGCGGCTCGCCCAGCGCCTTCTCGGCGGCGTCCAGCTTGTACCAGCCCTCCCACGTCGTGAAGCGCACCTCGCGCTCAGCGAGGAACGCGTCCACGGCCTCCGGCGCCGGGGCGGAGGGCTCCTGCAGACGGCCGTTGGCGAAGTCGTCCAGCAGGTTGGCGACCGTCTCGTTGGCGTCGCCCTTGGTGTGCCCGATGAGGCCGACGGGGCCGCGCCGGATCCAGCCGGTGACGTACGTCGACGTCAGGTGCTCGCCGGTCTCCTGGACGACCCGGCCGCCCGCGTCCGGGACGGTGCCCGACTCGAGGTCCCAGGGCAGCTTGGGCAGCTTGTCGGAGAGGTAACCGACGGCGCGGTAGACCGCGGTGACGTCCCAGTCCTTGAACTCGCCGGTGCCCTTGACGTTGCCGGTGCCGTCGAGGGCGGTGCGCTCGGTGCGCAGGCCGACGACCTTGCCGTCCTCGCCGAGGATCTCGGTGGGGGACTCGAAGAAGTGCAGGAACAGTTTGTGCGGGCGGTCGCCGGTGTCGCGGATCGCCCAGTTCTCCAGGGTCTTGGCGACCATGTCGGCCTGCTTGTTGCCGCGCCGGGTCGCGATCGACCCCTCGTCGTAGTCGATGTCCTCGGGGTCGACGATGACCTCGATGTTGGGGGAGTGGTCCAGCTCCCGCAGCTCCATCGGGGAGAACTTGGCCTGGGCGGGACCGCGTCGGCCGAAGACGTGGACCTCCAGCGCCTTGTTGGCCTTCAGACCGTCGTAGACGTTCGGCGGGATCTCCGTCGGCAGCAGCTCGTCGGCCGTCTTGGCGAGGACGCGGGCCACGTCGAGCGCGACGTTGCCGACGCCGAGGACGGCGACCTTCTCGGCCTCCAGCGGCCAGGTGCGCGGCACGTCCGGGTGGCCGTCGTACCAGGAGACGAAGTCGGCCGCGCCGTACGAGCCGTCGAGGTCGATGCCGGGGATGTCGAGCGCCCGGTCGGCCGTGGCGCCCGTGGAGAAGATCACCGCGTCGTAGAAGGCACGCAGGTCGTCGAGGTTGATGTCCGACGGGTAGTCGACGTTGCCGAAGAGACGGATCTGCGGCTTGTCGAGCACCTGGTGCAGGGCGGTGATGATGCCCTTGATGCGGGGGTGGTCGGGGGCCACGCCGTAGCGGATCAGTCCGAACGGGGCGGGCATCCGCTCGAAGAGGTCGATGGAGACACCGGGCTCGGCGGCAACGTCGGACTTCAGCAGCGCGTCGGCGGCGTAGATACCGGCCGGGCCGGCTCCGACAATGGCTACCCGCAGAGGGCGGGGCATGTTCAGGTTCCCTTCGAGCGGAGAAAAGCGACTCGACGGCAACCCTAAACTAAGGCAAGCCTTACCTGGTACGGGGGTCGGGTCTATGACCTCATAAGCTGATCTTATGGCACGGGGGTGCCCCGGCGGACGGCGGGGCGGTGCGCGACGAAGGCGTTGGCCATGGATGTGGACGCGATGTGTTTGCCCACGCGGTGAGCGGCAACGCGGATTCCATGAGCCGAACCAACAACGACACCAACGAGAGCACCTCGTCCGCCGAGACGGCCGCCGCGAAGGCGCGCCGGACCGCCGACAAGGCGACCGCCCCGGCCACCGGGACCGCCAAGAAGGCCGCCGACAAGGCGGGTGACACCGCGTCAGCCGCCAAGAACGGGGCCGGACGTGCGGCCGACACCGCGAACAGCGCCGTGCACAGCGCGGTCAAGGGTGTCGAGGCGGGCCGCCAGGCGGTCGTTCAGGCTTCGGGTCAGGTGGCCGCCACCGCCCGGACGGCGGTGACCGTCCTCGCCCACCGCAAGCTCGTCGCCGCGGGTGTGGGCGCGGGGCTGACCGCACTGACCGCCGCCTCCTACCTGGCCGGACGCCGGTCGGAACGCCATGTGCACGGCCCGCTGACCCGGCTCACCGGCGGACGCATCTGACGTCCACCCGCACGACGCCCGCACAGGGCGGCATCACGCCGCACCACGAAGCACGACGCGGCGCGGTGAGGCACTGACGCTCGGGAGGCGGCGAGAGCGCCGCCTCCCGAGCGTCTGCCTGCGTGACTGTCCCGCGGCGTGACTGTCCCGCGGCGCCGGGCGGCCGGACCTACCAGCGGCCCTCGACCTGGTCCTTGACGCGCCGGTCGTACAGGTCCCGGATCGCGGTGAGCGTCTCGTCCGAGAGCGCCGGCAGCGCGGCGGCGGCAGCGTTGGCCCGCGCCTGCTCGGGCGTGCGGGCACCCGGGATCACGGTGGTGACCCCCGGCAGCTGGATGATCCAGCGCAGCGCCAGCTGGGCCGGCGTGAAGCCCTCGGGCGCCAGCCCGGCGAACTCCACCGCGGCCTCGACGCCCGTCTCGTAGTCGACACCGGAGAAGGTCTCGCCCTGGTCGAAGGACTCGCCGTGCCGGTTGTAGGTGCGGTGGTCGTTCTCCGCGAAGACCGTGTCCTTGGTGTACTTGCCCGACAGCAGCCCCGAGGCCAGCGGCACCCGGGCGATGATGGCGACGCCCGCCTTCTCGGCTGCGGGGAGGACCTCCAGGAGCGGCTTCATCCGGAACGGGTTGAGGATGATCTGCACGCTCGCCACATTCGGCCGGGCGATCGCCGTCAGTGCCTCCGCGCAGGTCTCCACGCTGACGCCGTACGCGGCGATGCGCTCCTCCTCGACGAGGGTGTCGAGCGCGTCGAACACCTCGTCGGAGGAGTAGACCGGCGTGGGCGGGCAGTGCAGCTGCACCAGGTCGAGACGGTCCACGCCCAGATTGCGGCGGGAGCGGTCGTTCCAGGCCCGGAAGTTGTCGAGGACGTAGTTCTCGGGGATCTGGGCCATGCGGCGGCCCATCTTCGTCGCGACGAACACATGCAGGTCCTGCCGGCTGCGCAGGAACGTGGCGATGGTCTGCTCGCTGCGCCCGTCGCCGTAGACGTCGGCGGTGTCGAAGAAGGTCACCCCCGCCTCGGCCGCCGCCTCCAGGACCGTCAGGGCTTCCTTGTCGTCGACGTCTCCCCAGTCGGCGCCCAGCTGCCATGTACCGAGCCCGACCACGGACGCGTGCTGACCCGACCTACCGAATGCGCGTTCTTCCATGCGGTCAGTGTGTCATCCGTTCCCCCTGCTCAGTGCGGGAAGGCACGCGGTCGGCGCTGCCGGGGCAGTTCGTCCCGGAACCGCTCGATGACGGAGCTGATCTGCCGGGTGAGGACGGTCTTCTCCAGCAGGTCGAGATAGAGGTTGCGGCGGGCGAGACCGACGGCGTCCACGCAGAAGTACAGGGCCATCAGCGGATTGACGAACAGTTCGCTGTCGCGGGTCCGCTCGGTGAACCGGACGTCCCCGAAGTCGCCGCGCACGGCCGCCGCCACGGAACCGTTGACGATGCTCGGATACTCCGGCGTGCACCGCTGGGCGTGGGCCACCGCGTCCAGGTACAGGGCGCCCTCACGGCTGTCGCGCGGCAGCGAGAACGCGCCCAGATAGGCGCCGTCCCGGTCGAGCGCCGCCAGGTTCTCCAGGACCAGCGCGTGGTTGACGCCGTGGTAGGCGTCCACGCCGAAGCCGAGGCACGCCACCAGCCGGTCCGGGACCTCGTCCAGACCGGCGACGGCACCGAGGCTCGCCATGTCCTCCTCCGGAGTCCCGAGCCCGTGCTCGTCCCCACGCATCAGGATGTCGGTGCCGCCGTCCACCAGCACGATCGCGTCCACACCGCCGAGACGGTCCAGGAGCGCGCGGTAGGCGTCCCTGAGCGGCGCCACACCCGTACGGGAGAAGGCGTACACCGTGGCGGGCATCCCGTGCAGGTCGAGCCACCGGGCGAGGGTGCGCTCGGGGAAGTAGTCGCCGCGGGAGGCGGTGTCGGGGCCGATGGCGGCGACGTCCTGCTCCACCCAGACGTCCAGGTCGAGGCCGAAGAGATCGGCGAACGAGAGATTGGCGAGGTGGACCTCCTTGCCCGCCGAGCGCAGGGCGAGGGCCAGCGGCAGACCGGCGTAGACGTCGAAACCGCCGCCGGCACCGGCGACGAGGACACGCCGGGCGTCGTTCAGACGGGTGAAGAACGCGGGCTCGTGGAGGGAGAACACCGGTGGAAGCTAGCAGGGCCACCGGCCCCGGGGCCCGGGATGTGCCGACGGCCGGTCACGGCGGGCGTCGGCCGGAGGGCACCGGAGAACCGCGGACCTCGGATTTCCCCGCGAACGACGGTGACGAAGGGCCACACCTGCGGTTACCGTACCGGGCAGTAACCGGAGCGTATCCAGGAGGCACCCATGCCGCAGCTCGAAGTCGCCGGAGCGAGCCTGACGTACGACGACGAGGGCCCCCGCGACGGCGACGGGGTGCCCCTGGTGTTCGTCCACGGCTGGACGGCGAACCGCCACCGCTGGGACCACCAGCTCGCCCACTTCTCCGAGAAGCGCCGGGTGATCCGGCTGGATCTGCGCGGGCACGGCGAGAGCACCGGCGCCGGGGTGCGCACCATCGCGGAACTGGCCGACGACGTCCTCGCGCTCCTCGACCATCTGGAGGTCGAGCGGTTCGTCCTCGTCGGCCACTCCATGGGCGGCATGATCTCCCAGACCGTCGCCCTCGCCCACCCCGACCGCGTGGAGCGCCTGGTGCTGGTCAACTCCATCAGCCGGATGACCTACAGCCGCGGCCGGGGCCTGCTCATGGCCGTCTCCACCCGGGTGCCGTTCAAGCTGTTCGTCGCCGCCAACATCCAGCGCGCCTTCGCCCCCGGCTACCCGCGCGAGGAGATCCGCGCGTACATCCGCGCCTCCTCGGCGACCCCGCGCGAGGTCGTCATGACCCTGTACGGCGCCATGCGCGCCTTCGACGTCCTGGACCGGCTCGGCGAGATCCGCGTCCCCACCCTCCTCGTCCACGGCTACCACGACATCCAGCTGCCCGTCTCCCAGATGCTGCGCATGGCGAAGGCCTGTCCGGACGCCGAGGTGCGCATCCTGGACGCCGGCCACGAGCTCCCCGTCGAGAAGCCGGCCGAACTGACCGCCACGCTGGACCGCTTCCTCACCGGCGCCCGCGTCTGACGCCGGGCCTCGCCGCCCGCACCCCGGGCGGCGAGGCCCGCCACCCGTACGGCCGGGCTCAGACCGCCGGACGCGACCGCGACGTCCTCCGGCCCAGCAGAACGCCGAGCGACCGCAGCCACCGCAGTACGGCACCGACCACGGCCCTCGTCCTCGACAGCCGGCCGATGTCCTCGGCGAGGGACAGCGCGGCCCCCGTCCACGCGAAGCCGAAGGACCACACGGACAGCCACTCGCACAGGTAGAGGGGCGTGACCGGCCAGTCGTCGCCGACCCCGGTGGCGGCCGCCACGCCGGCGAACCCCATGAAGACGAGGATCAGCACACCGGCCACCCGATAGGGGCGCCGGACGTACGACCGGTCCTTGATGCCGGGCGCCCAGTACATCAGCAGGCAGAACCCGGCCATCGAGGTCAACAGCCCGACGGCGAAGACCAGATGGAACACCGAGACCGTCAGCTGCCCGGAGTCCGCGCCGGAACCGGGTGCCGTCGGGAAGAGGGCGACACCGAGCGCGCAGCACCCGGCGACCGTCCCCATCACGTCGTTCATCCGGTTGAAGCGGTAGATGATCAGGAAGGTCCCGAGGGCGCAGAGGCTGCCGACGAAGACGTCCCGGGTACTCGTGTGGTACGCGCCGCTCATCGAACCGGGCCACACGTCGTCCCCGGTACGGCCGTCGAGCAGCGCGGCGATCCAGTTGCCGAGCGGCAGCGCCAGGGGCAGCAGGACACCGATGATCCCGACCCCCAGGCGCAGCCGCATGACCGTGCGCGCGTCCTGATCCCGCTGTGCTGTCGCCACCCTGTCCCGCAGGGGCACGGTGACGGTTCCGTCCGTGCTCACCGAGCACCTCCTCACCGAAACGCGCCAGGCGAAGGTGTGCCCCCGACGCCCGCCACCGGACGATGACCGGAAGTCGTCGAACATAAACCCGAACACGGTCGGTGAGTGAGGCTCCCTCAAGTGAGGTTCCCTCAGGGGGCCAACTGCCCCTCGGCGGCGGCCAGTACCTCCGTCACCCGCAGACCGAACGCCGCGTCGCACGGATGTGGCCGGCCGCCGAGCGCCGCGGCCAGCAGGGCGTCACCGGCCCGCACCAGAGCCGGCACGACACCCCCCTCGTCCGACGAGGGCAGGGCGGTCGCCCCGGCCCGGCCCCGGAACTCGGCGGTCGCCCCCGAGGCCGCGGGCGGCGCGGACAGACTGAGCGTCACCGTGCTCGACGCCCCACCGGCGTGGGCGAGGACCAGATGGACCGTGTCCTTCGCCCCGCGCACGGCGGTGACCTCCTCCACGTCCCCGAGCACGGGCAGCAGCACCGACAGGGCGTGCGGGCCCACGTCCCACAGGGCACCCTTCTCCCGCCGCCACGGCGACGCCGCGAACGGACTGTCGCTGTCGCCGTCGAACAGCGAGCCCAGCCACTCCGCGCGGCCCGTGAACCAGCCGCCGGCGTCGGCCTGTTCGGTGATCCACGCCTCGATCGCGGTCTGGAAGCGGGCGGTGAAGAAGACCACCGAGGCCACCCCGGCCCGCTCGACGGCCTCGACGACGGCCCGCCCCTCGGTGACGTCCGTGGCGAGCGGCTTGTCGAGCAGCAGATGACAGCCCGCCCGCGCGGCCCGCACCGCCAGCGGCGCCTGGACCGACGGCGGCAGGGCGACGGCGACCGCGTCCACATCGGCGAACAGCGCGTCCACGTCCTCGTACACCGGCAGCCCGCCGTGCCGGTCGGCGAGCGCCTTGGCCGCCTCCGGGCGCCGGCCCCACACCCCGGCGAAGTCCAGCTCCGTGTGCGCGCTCAGCGCGGGGGCGTACGCCATCTCCGCCCACGGCCCTGTTCCGAGCAGTCCGATACGCATGCCGTTGTCTCTCCTCGACGCGATGTGATCCGTGCCCCCGACCGCCCGGTGACCCGGTGCCTCAGGGCAGTGCCTGCTCGGTCCAGATGGTCTTGCCGGTGGGGGAGTAGCGGGTGCCCCAGCGCTGGGTGAGCTGGGCGATCAGATAGAGGCCGCGTCCGCCCTCGTCGGTCGTCGCCGCGTACCGCAGGTGCGGGGAGGTGTGACTGCTGTCCGTGACCTCGCAGATCAGATTGCGGTCGTGGATCATCCGCACGCGGATGGGGCCGCTGCCGTACCGGATGGCGTTGGTGACCAGTTCGCTGAGGATCAGCTCCGTGGTGAACACCAGGTCGTCCAGCCCCCATTCGGCGAGCTTCCGCGTGGCGTCCGCGCGGCACCGGCCGACGGCCGCCGGGTCGGCGGGCACCTCCCAGTCGACGACCCGGCCGCTGTCCAGCGCCCGCGTACGGGCGACGATCAGCGCGATGTCGTCGCTCGCCCGGCTCGGCGGCAGCGCGTCGAGCACGGCCCGGCACGTGCCCTGCGGGGAGGTGTCGGGGCCGGTCAGCGCGGTGCGCAGCAGCTCCAGACCGTCGTCGATGTCCCGGCCCCGGTCCTCGACCAGCCCGTCGGTGTACAGCACCAGCCGACTGCCCTCGGCGAGGTCCAGGTCGGCCGTCTCGAACGGCAGACCGCCGAGCCCGAGCGGGGGACCGGCCGGTACGTCCGGGAAGTCGACGCGGCCGTCGGGCCGGGCCACCGCGAGCGGCGGGTGACCGGCCCGGGCGACGGTGCAGCACCGCGACACCGGGTCGTAGATCGCGTACAGACAGGTGGCGCCGGTGATCGGGGCCGAGCCGTCCTCCGCCTCGTCCTGGTCGATGCGGCTGACCATCTCGTCGAGCAGCCCGAGGATCTCGTCGGGCGGCAGGTCCAGCGCGGAGAAGTTGTGCACGGCGGTCCGCAGCCGCCCCATCGTGGCCGCCGCGTGCAGCCCGTGCCCGACGACGTCACCGACGACGACCGCGACCCGGCTGCCCGACAGCGGCAGCACGTCGAACCAGTCGCCGCCCACCCCGGCCTGCGCGGGCAGATACCGGTAGGCGACCTCCAGCGCGCTCTGCTCGGGCAGACTGCGCGGCAGCAGGCTCCGCTGCAACGTCACGGCCATGGTGTGCTCGCGGGTGTAGCGTCGCGCGTTGTCGATGGAGACCGCCGCCCGTGCGACGAGCTCCTCGGCGAGGGCCAGCTCCTCCTGGTCGAACGGCTCCGGCTTCTGAGAGCGCCAGAAGGTGGCGACGCCCATCACCAGGGGGCCCACGCGCAGCGGCACGGTGATGAGCGAGTGGATGCCGTACTCGACGACCTGCGCCGACCGCTCCAGGTCCTGCGCCTGCCAGCCGGGCGACCTGCTGAGGTCGGTCTCCAGGATCGAGTGGCCGCTCTCGATGCTGAGGGCCTGCGGGGACGACGCGACCAGGTCGATCTTCTCGCCCACCTTGTACAGGGGCGCGTCCTTGCGGATGCCGCCGAGCGCCGTGCGCCGCAGGGTGGTGACCGCCTCCGGTTCCTCACCGCTGAGGGCCGCAGGGGCCAGGTCCACCGTCACGAAGTCCGCGAACCGGGGGACGGCCACCTCGGCCAGCTCCTCGGCGGTACGGGTCACGTCCAGGCTGGTGCCGACGCCCACCCCGGCGTCGTACAGCAGCTTCAGACGGCCCCGAGCGGACTCCGCCCGGCCCGACAGGGCGCGCAGCTCGGTGGAGTCCCGGAGCGTGGCGACACTGCCCGACGGCTCGCCCTGGAGATCGGTGGGCCGCTGGTTGACCGCGAGCAGCCGGTCGCCCACCAGATGCACCTCGTCGTTGGCGATCCGGCCCGAGGCCAGCAGATCCGCCATGGGCGCCTCCAGGCCCAGGGCCGAGACGTCCTGCCCCTCGGCGTTCTCCGGCAGGTCCAGCAGGCGGTGCGCCTCGTCGTTGGCGAGGAGCAACCGGCCCCCGCCGCCGACGATCATCACGCCCTCCCGCACGGCGTGCAGCACGGCGTCGTGGTGCTCGTACATGCGGGTCATCTCGGAGGGGCCGAGGCCATGGGTCTGCCGCAGCAGCCGCTTGCTGACCAGCGCCGTGCCCGCCGTGGCGAGGGCGAGCGCGGCGGCCGCGGCGGCCAGCACGAGGGGCAGCTGCTGCTCGGCGACCCCGCCCACCTTCTCCGTGGTGATCCCGGCCGAGACCAGGCCCACGACCTTCCCGTCCGGGTCCTTGACCGGCACGACGGCCTGGACGAGCGGCCCGAGGGTCCCCGTGATCTCCTCCGTGAAGGACTCGCCCTCCAGCGCCGGTTCGAGGGTGCCGACGAACTGCTTGCCGATACGGTCGGGCTTCGGATGGGTGTAGCGGATCCCGTCGGTGTTCATCACGACGATGAAGTCCACCCCGGACTGGATCCGCGCGGCCTCCGCCCTCGGCTGGAGCACCGCCGTCGGATCGCTGGAACTCAGTGCCTCCCGGGTGCCCGGCGCGTTGGCGAACGTCTCGGCGACGGCGAGCGAACGGTTCTTGGCTTCCTTGGTGCTGTCGTGCCGTACCTGGAGGACCAGCGCCACCACGGCCGACACGACCAGCACCAGCACGATCACGACCTGCAGCAGGAACACCTGCCCGGCGACACTGCGCCCGCTCAGCGCCGACCGCAGCCCCGCGAGAGGCCGCCAGCGGGCTCCTTGGCCATCGGCGGCGGATCCGTGCGGTACGCGCCGGGCGCCGTCGTCCCGGCCCTGCTCGCGCTGACCATGGGGGCGGCGGGTCGACTGAGCACGGGATCGACCCAGGAGACGGACCATGTGCCCATGTCTACACTGCCCCGCGCCCGGAGGCGAGAGGGGGTCACGCCCTGTGACAGGCGGTGCCGCCGCCCGTACGGCCAGGAAGCGCCCCACGCGGCCCCGAACGCCTCCGACAGGCCGATTCCCATGAGTTTCCTGTGAATCCGTGAGTCGCTTGAACACCCCGGCCTCCGGCTCCGTATAAGGCCGGGGTTTTATATGCCCGGACCGACCACGACGTTGTAGGAGTCACCGTGGGACGCACCACCAGGCGCAGACGCCCGACAGGAGCACGGCGTGCGACCTCCGCCGCGATCGCGCTGATCTTGGGCGGAGGCGGGCTCGTGGCCGCGAACGTCTACGCGTCGGCCACCGAGGACGGCGGTGGCGAGGAGTCCGGCCAGTGGGCCAACTCCGCTGCCGCGACGATCGACTGCCCGGATGTCGGCAGTGAGCTGACCGACGTGCCCGAGGGCGCGCGGGGGGACGTGGACAACGAACTCGCCGCGCTCGACCGGCAGATAGCCGAGGCGTACCAGCGGCTGCAGAACTCCGCGCAGGCCCAGCAGCAGGACGGCGGGTTCGCGGAGAACGCCATCATGAACCCGCTGAAGGAGAAGCGGGCCGCGACGATCGAGCGCATCGCGATCGCCGTCGACCGCGTCGGGGACCGCCCCGAGGGGCTCGACTCGCTCGCCTCCTGCACGTTGCGCGAGACCGGCAACGACAACGGGGGCGACCAGAACGGCGGCGACCAGAACGGCGACGGCGCCGGCCAGGACCAGGGCGACCAGCAGGGCCAGCAAGGCCAGCAGGGCAACGGCGGTCAGGCGGGCAACGGCCCGGTGGCCGCGGACTTCGCCGACATCACCTCCGTCCAGCCGGGCGGGCAGGGCGGGGTCCAGGGGCAGAACGCCTCCCGCGGCTCCTTCACCACCGCCTGCGGGGTGAACACGAACGGCGTGTTCAACTCGGACAACGTCATCGTCGCCCCCGGCGTCAGCAACGGCGCCCACCACTTCCACGACTACGTCGGCAACCAGGCCAACAACGCCTTCGCCAGCGACGAGGACCTCGCGGCCGCCGAGACCAGCTGCGAGAACCAGGACGACAAGTCCTCCTACTTCTGGCCGGTGCTGCGTCTGCAGAACGGCACCGTCGAGCAGGACGCCAACTCGCCCGGCGGCGGCATCGAGGGCAACGCCGGTGAGATCGTCACCCCCAAGCAGGTCACCATGACCTTCGTGGGCAGCCCGCAGGGCGAGGTCGCCGAGATGCCGCGGCTGCTGCGCATCATCACCGGTGACGCCAAGGCGTTCGTCAACGGCCCGGCCAACGCCAACGCCTCGTGGAGCTGCACCGGGTTCGAGGACCGGCAGCTGAAGGACAAGTACCCGCTCTGCCCGGACGGCAGCGACGTCGTGCGCACCTTCAAGTTCCAGAGCTGCTGGGACGGCCGCAACATCGACAGCGCCAACCACCGCACGCACGTGGCCTTCGCCGCCGCCGACGGCAGCTGCCCCGGCGGTTTCCGGGCCATTCCGCAGCTCGTCCAGCGCATCGTCTACGACGTCGACGCGCCGAGCCTCCAGGACGGCGGCCGTACGACCCCGCTGTTCGCGGTGGACTCCTTCCCCGAGCAGGTCCACAAGCCGATCACCGACCACGGTGACTTCATCAACGTCTTCGACGAGGGCCTGATGCGCGAGATGGTCGACTGCATCAACGAGGGCCGCGAGTGCGACGCGGCGGACCTCGGCGGCGACCAGGGCGACGGTGACGGTGGCGACCAGGGCAATGGCGGCGGCGACCAGGGTGGCGACGGCGGCGGCGATCAGGGTCAGGACCAGGAGCAGCCCGGCGGTGACCAGGGCGACGGCGGCGACCAGAACCAGGACGGTGGCCAGGACCAAGGTCAGGACCAGGACCAGGGCCAGGGCCAGGAACAGCCGGGCGACCAGGAGGGCCAGAACCAGGACCAGGGCCAGGAGCAGCCGGGCGACCAGGAGGGCCAGAACCAGGGTCAGGACCAGGACAAGGGGCAGGGTCAGAACCAGGGCGAGGACGGCGACGCGGGCGAGCCCACGGACAAGGCCGACGCGCCCAAGACCTTCGCCTCGCCCAAGGCGACCCAGCGCGAGCGCGACAAGGACGCCGGGCAGAGCGGGGGCGACGGCAAGGGTGACGAGGCCGCAGACCAGACTCCGGCCGGGAACATCCCCTCGGCGGCGGGCGCGGGCCAGGCCGGCTCCCAGGGTTCCGAGGGATCCTCGGGCTCCCAGTCGGCCGCGGGCGACCTCGCCGACACCGGCGCCGAGATGTGGCCGGCCGCACTCGGCGGTGTCCTCGCGCTCTGCGGTGTCGTCCTGCTCCGCCGTGTACGGCGCGGAGTGATCCGATGAAGCCGCGGAGCCGCTGACGCACCGCCACCCCTCCGCCATCCGGACGCAGTCCCCAGCGGACGGTCACCTCGGCGGACCGGGCGTGGCCGCGGAGTACCGGCCGGGCCGGGGACTGCGGGGCATCAACCGAAGAGGCCCTCGCCCTCGGCGGATCCGTCTCGCACGGCCCGGCCGACGGCGGCGGCTTCGCCCTGAGCTTCGAGCTGCCGCTGCCGCTGCCGCTGCCGCTGCCATGACGGCACGGGTGCTCCTGGCCGACGACGCCCTGTTGCTCACCGTCCGGCCGGGCGCCTCACCAACGGTCAAGGAGGCGAGCCGCACGGTAGACGTCAGGTCAGAGGTCTCCGCGCGGCTCCGCCCAGATGTCCGGAGGGACGGTTCCCATCGTGCGGCCGTGGTGGTCCAGGAGGCGGCCCAGCAGCTTCTCGTGCCGCATGGTGATCACCCGTTCGACGATGTCGAGGTACGGATGAGCGGCGGCCAGGTGCGTTTCAAAGCGATCACCCCCGAACTCGGCGACACACCAGGCCTCTTCCAGCTGTACACCCCTTCCGATCGGGACCTGGCGGAAAGCCTCGTCCGCAGGGCCGAGGCGGCCGGGTTCAAGGGCATCGTCGTCACCCTCGACACATGGGTGGCCGGCTGGCGTCCGCGCGATCTCGCCACAGGCAACTTCCCCCAGCTGCGCGGGCACTGCCTGACCAACTGCACCACCGACCCGGTCTTCCGGTCCCGGTTGACCCGCACACCGGAGGAGGATCCCCGAGCGGCCGTCGCACAGTGGGTCGAGGTCTTCGGCAACCCCCTCACCTGGGACGATCTGCCGTGGCTGCGCTCACTCACCGGCCTCCCACTGATCGTCAAGGGCATCTGTCACCCCGAGGACGCCCGGCGCGCCAAGGACAGCGGTGTGCGGCATCCACTGCTCCCACCACGGCGGCCGGCAATCCAACGGCGGCCTCCCCGCCCTGGAAGCACTGCCCGCTGTCGTCGAGGCCGCTGACGGGCTGCCTGTCCTGTTCGACTCCGGCATCCGCAGCGGAGCCGACATTGTCAAGGCCATCGCCCTGGGTGCCACCGCCGTCGGCACCGGTCGGCCCTACGTCTACGGCCTCGCCCTCGGCGGCACCGACGGCATCGTTCACGTGCTGCGCTCACTGCTCGCCGAAGCTGACCGCAGGGCACTCGCGAACAGCGCTCCGGTGATGGCGATCGAGGAGGACTTGTCGGCGTCGTCGCCGGCGCCGGCCAGGGCGGCGGTGGAGGCGGCGTAGACGGCTCCGAGTCCGGCGCCGAGCAGCAGACTGGCCACGATCAGCGTCAGCATGTCGAAAGCGATGGCGGCGCCGATGAATCCCGCGGCGGCCAGGGCCAGCCCGCCTCGGGCCAACCGGACGCGTCCGGGGCGGGCGGCGCGGTGGGCGAGCAGGGGGGTGGTGATCGCGACCGCCGTCAGCTGGCTGGCGGCGACGAGTCCGGCGCTGGTGCTGGACAGGTCGAAGCGGTCGGCGAAGTCGTCCACGAAGACGGGCATCACGTTACTGCCGCTGCTGCCGAGCGTGACTCCGGCGATCAGGGCAGCGGCGACGGTGAACGTCAGTGCGCTGTCGCTGTTCGTCTTCACTGAATGCCCCTTGCACGGAAGGCCGCCTGGCAGGCGGGCGTGGGAGCGGGAGGGAAGGGGAGCATCGTCGAACCTCGGAACTGGTGGGCGGTCGGGTGCCGTGTCCAGCACTGGAGCGGCGAAGGGAGCCTCCGGGCACAGGGAACCGGCCGAGGCTCGGGAGCGGGCAGATGCCGGGTGGCACCAGGGCCGGGTGCGCGGTGTGCGCCGAAGGCTTGGCCCGGCCCGACGGCCACCGGGTGATGGCGGCTCGGCACCGGCGCGTCAGTGGTACCCGGGCCTGGGCGGTCAGGCATTGACCTTCCGCAGCAGACGGGTCGGGAGCCGGGCCAGCAGGTATGCGACGACGGTCCAGGGCACTCGGGGCACTGTCGCGTGGACGGCGCCGGACTCGATGCGGTCCATGATCTTGCGGGCGCCCGTGCGGGTGTCGATGAGGAACGGCCTTTTGTCGCCCAGGGCTTCGTTGATCGGGGTGTCGATGTAGCCGGGGGCGACCGTGGTCACGGTGATGCCGCTGTTCCACAGCTCGCCTCGCAGCGACTGAAGGTACCTCGTGAGCCCTGCCTTGGAGGCGCAGTACGGCGCCCCGCCCGGCAGGCCCGCCCCGGCCACGACGGAGCTGAAGCCCACCACCTGCCCGCCGCCCGTGCTGCGGAAGTGTGCGACGGCCGCGTCGATGGTCGCCATCGCACCCAGCAGATTGACCTCGACCACCGTGCGGTGCGCCGCGAAGCGGCCCTCCCCGATGTTGCCCCCCATGTCGACCCCTGCGTTGGCGATGACCATTCCGAGGCCGCCGAACTGCCGGGCCGCGTCGTCGATCGTCCGCGCCACGGCCTCGTGCTCGGTCACGTCGAGGGCGGCCACGGTCACCGAACGCTGCGGGAAGGCGGCGGTGAGCTGTGCCCGCAGTTCTTCCAGGAGCTCGATTCTGCGCGCGGTGAGGTACACGTCGTAGCCGCGGGCGCACAGCTCGGCTGCGAGCGCCTTGCCGATGCCCGAACTGGCACCGGTCAGGAACGCGGTTCTCGCGGGCAGCGGGGGCCGGCCCGGGTCGACGAAGGGCAGCTTTCCGAGCAGGCGGCGCGTGGTGGGCAGTTGGGTGGCTGTCATGCGCTGTCCTTCGTGGAGGGTTCGGAGAGGGGGCGACGACCCCGTCGCCAGCATGGCCACTCGTCCAAAAGCTGTCAACGGTGGTGACACCCTTGATGACACCACAGTTAGCACCATTGTTGACACCAATGGATCCGCAAGCCAGAGTGAGGTCGCCGAAGCTCGACATGTCCATGCGATGAAGGGGCTCAGTAATGCGCAATGAAGTGGGTGGATGGCTGCTGGGAGCCGCCGCGGCGGGCGCCGGGGCGGCGTGGCTGTGGCGCCACCAGGACGAGGTGATGACCCGCCGCCCGGTCAATGAGTGGACGTTCACCCACATGAATCTCCTCATGCCCACCGAAGACGTCCGCCGCGGCGGGGAGGTGTTCCCCCTGCCCCGGCGACCGCGCCCCCTGGAAGTGACCTACGGCTTCGAGGGGCAGGAGCGGAGCCTTGCCGAACTGCACACTCGAACGAACACCACCTCCTTCGTCGTGCTGCATGGTGGCGAGATCGTCCACGAGTCGTATCCGGGGTACTTCGCCGGCGGCGACGTACGGTTCCAGATGTTCTCGATGACCAAGTCGGTGACGTCGATGCTGATCGGGATCGCCCTCGACGAGGGGGTGATCAAGGATGTGGCCGACCCGGTGACGGTGTACTGCAGGGACCTGGTGGGCTCCGCCTTCGACGGGGTGAGCATCGAGCATCTGCTCGACATGAGCAGCGGGGTGGGTGACCTGGTGGAGGACCACACCGTTCGGGACAGTCTGATCAACCGGTTCACCAAGGCCGCCACAGGGGGCGGCTCACTGCACGAGGTGGTGTCCGCGGCCGAGCGTTCGACCGAGGCCGGCACACAGTTCAGCTACTCGACGATCGACACCCAGCTCCTGGGATGGGTGCTGGAGTCCGCCACCGGCCACTCCCTCGCGCAGTACGCCACGGAGCGCCTCTGGAGCCGCATCGGCGCGGAGCGCGACGCGTACTACTGGCTCACCCGAAAGCATCCGCGTACCGCGATCGGCGGCGGCTCGCTCAATGCCACCGCCCGCGACATCGCCCGGCTGGGGCTGCTGATGTCCCGTGGCGGAGAACTGGACGGGCAGCGCATCGTGCCCGGGGAATGGGTGGCGCGCAGCCGGGGTCGCGGGGTGCCGCACCTGGAGGTCGGCGCGCTGGGCCCCAGCGGTTACCCGCATTACGGGTACAGCAACCAGTGGTGGACACTCGGCGGCGAGCGACGTCCGTTCACCGCGGTCGGGATCCACGGCCAGTACCTGTATGTGGACCCGGACGCCGACGTGGTGATCGTCAAGACCAGCGCGTGGCCGACGGCGGACGACCCCTCACGTGACGCGGAGTCCGTCACGGCACTGGGGGCGGTGGCCGACCAGCTGCGGGATGACCACCGTTGACAACGCCGTCGATAAGATGACGGCCATGACACGCGCGAAGACCAACGCGGCAGGAACCACTCCCGCGCGGCGGAAGCAGCGTCCGGCATCCTTCCTCACCGCGGATCTGATCCTGGACACCGCGATGGCCGTGATCGAGAGGGACGGTCCGGAGGCGCTCACCTTCCGTCGGCTGGGCACCGAACTGGGCGCCGACCACACAGCCGTCCTGCGGTACTTCCGCGGCAAGGACGAGTTGCTGCTCGGCCTGGCCGCCCGGCTGGTCAGCGATGCCCTGCACGACTTCGCACCGTCGGAAAGCTGGCGCGAGACCCTCGCGTCGCTCGCCCGACGGATCCGCGCCGCATGCCTGCAGCACCCGGGTGTGGCCGTCCTGGTCGCGGCCCGCACCTCGCGGCGCGAGCCGGAGTTCCAGGGTGCCGACGTGGTCATCGGTGCCCTGCTCGAGGCCGGCTTCCAGGGACGCGAAGCGGCCTCGTACTACCGGGTCCTGGCTGAAATGGCACTCGCCGCCAGCGCCTTCGAGGCTTCCTTCAACGTGCTGGACAAGGCCGCTCAGGAAGGCGACCGGCTGGCCTGGCGCCGCGAGTACCTGGCGGCCTCGCCACAGCGGTACCCGAACCTGGCACAGGTCGCCCCCCATCTCGCGGAAATCGACGAAGAGGACCAGTTCGAGACCGCGCTCGGCCTGCTCCTCGACGCTGTGGAGCTCCGCGCGCAGCGCGCCCGCGCAGCCCGCGCAGAAGGAAGCGAACACACGGAGAACTGACGCCTCGTCGGTCAGCTGTAGGAGGTCGTTTCCTCCCGTTGTTTCATCCCGGAATCTGGTGTTTGGTCTGTGCTGTCGGGTCGCGCCAGGAGATGGTGCTCTCGCTGGTGATACGGCGGGCCATCAGGTCGGTCATGGCAATGTGGATCACGGCTTCGGAGCGGGTGGGCAGGGTCTCGTGGTCGCGGGCCGAGCGGCGGTGCAGCATGAGCCAGCCATAGGTCCGCTCGACCGCCCACCGCTTCGGTATCGGGGTGAAACCCCTGGCCCCGGGGGCACGAGCGGTGATTTCCATGTCGATGCCGAGGCTTCCTGCTCAAGCGCACCGCACCCGAGCGGCTCATCGACGCCGTCCGCGCGGTGACCTCCGGGGACACCATGCTGGACCCGTCGGTGACCGCGCCCTGGTCGAACGCTTCGTACCCCACGGCGACGGCGACGGCGGGGGTCCCGCTTCGCTGAACATCGCCGAGTCGACCGTGAAGACCCGCGGCGCGCCCCCTTCGACGGGACGGCCCCCTTGTGGGCCCTCCTGGCCCCCGGCGCCCTTCTGGCCTGCGGCGGCGACCGTGGCCGTCGTCCACGCGGCCCCCGCGCGCCGGGTGCCCGACCCCGCGGCGACACCGCTCGACGGCCCGCTCCCGGAGCCCTCCGGCAGGCCACCGGGCTGACGCGGCCCGCGACGGGCGATCACCCCGGAGCGTTGCCCCGCCGGTGGTCACGAAAGGTCAACGATCTTCACCGAGCGACCGGAATCGGCTGTCGCGCCATCTGGTTTCAGCCGTACACTGACAATTCGTAGGCATGCGGGTGTAGTTGACGGGGGGATCCGACATGTCCGGAGACCAGTACGGTCCATACGGAACGAGAAACCAGGACGGCTGGAGCCGCAGCTATGTGGTGCCACCGATGCCGTCCGCGCCGCCGCCCGGTCCGGCCGACCCCTGGCGCGCCATCGGCGTGGGGCTGCTCAACCTCAGCGGCCTCGGCCTCGGTTACGCCCTCGTGCGCCGGCCCCTGCTGACGCTGCTGTGCTGGGTGGCCACCGGCATCCTGCTCTTCACGGTGCTGCCGGCCGACCCCGACGGCGTGTCCGGCACGACCCTCGTCGTCTACGGCCTGTTCCTCGTCCTCACGGCCGTCCACGGCGCCATGGTCGGCCTGCGCAACCGGCTGGTGTGGCCCGCGCAGTCGCCGCTCGCGATCGCGCTCGGCGTCCTGCTCCTCGGCGTACCCGTCGCCGGCTCCCTGCTGTACGAGAGCGCGCGGGAGGAGGCCACCGAGCAGATGCTCCTGGACCGCCTCGACACCGCCGACGACCTCGTGCGCAAGGCCTCCGGCGAGTCCTTCAGCACCACCCAGTCCGAGTACCGCAGGGCGCTGAGCGCCTACGACGACCTCAGCACCGACCACCCCGACTCGCGGGCGGCCGAGAAGGTCCCGGACCGGCTGAAGACGTTCTACACGACGGTCGGCGCGCCCTACGAGGAGCAGGAGTACTGCGACGCGATCGCCCCGCTCGAATACCTGCGCACGGTCCCACAGACCCTGAGCAAGAAGGACGTCGGCTCCCTGGCCACCTGGCCCGACGACCGGCTCGCGACGTCCCTGTACGAGTGCGCCTCCGGCACCCTCGCGAGCGGCACGGGCGACTGGACCGACCACTTCCGCGACCTGCTGAACGAGTTCCCCGACTCGGAGCAGGCGGCGAAGGTCGAGCCCGACGTCAAGACGGCCGTCGACAAGGCGATCAAGGCCGTCGGCGGCGACGACCCGTGCAACGCCGTGCAGCAGCTGGAGTCCCTCAGCCTCCAGGTCAAGGGCCTGCCCGGCGAGAAGGCGGGCGTCGACAAGGCCCTCGCCGACGACGCCGCCCGCGCCGACCGTTCCGCCTCCACCGGTGTCTACACCTGCGGCGTGTCCCAGTACGAGGACGGTGAGTTCGCCGACGCGGTGACCTCGATGAACGACTTCGTCAAGGCCAACAAGAAGCACAAGAACGCGCCCCGGGCGAAGAAGATCGCGATCGCCGCCGAGATCGCGCAGGAAGTGCCGGCGGCGGGCAAGAAGCTGCCCACGACCCGTACGGGCGGCAGCATCACCGTCACGGTGAAGAACGACAGCCCCGACGAGATCCAGGTCATGTACACCGGCCCGGTGACCGGCACCTTCACCCTGAAGGGCTGCGGCGGCTGCACCAGCTACGACTGGAGCCGCACCATCGACCGCAACTTCAAGCCGTGCAGCGGCGGCAAGAAGTACCCGCAGCGCACGATCACCCTCCCGGTCGGCACCACGTACTTCCTGCACAAGCCGAAGGGCGGCACCTCCTCCAGCCCCGCCTCGGACACCGCCAAGCTGCAGTCGGGCTACATCTACACCGAGTGCGCCTACGTGACCACGGGTCTCGGCATCAACTCGTGAGACGACGAGCGCGGTCGGGCGGCAGACCGGACGGCCGGCAGGGGCGGACTCAGCCCCTGCGGCCCTCCAGCCACCCGGCCACGTCGTCGAGGTCCTTCGTGGAGGCGCCCGGCACGGCCGCCTCACGGGTGGCCGCGTGGATGGCGGCGACGACCAGCCCCGCCTCGCGCATCTTGGCGATCTGCTCGGGGCTCTTGATCTGCACCATGAGGTCCTGCGCTCTCCGTCTTCTCCGCCTACGGGCGTCCACTGTGCCGCTGGGCCCGTCCGGCGCCCACGGCTCGTCGTTCTGGGGGTTGCCTACACAACAGTACGGCCGCGGCGCCCCTGACGGGCACCGCGGCCGACGTACCGCTGACGGCTACTGGCCGTCGTCCTCGCGCTTCAGCGCGTCCATCGCGCGCTGGGTGACCTCTTCCACCTTGCCGAGCGCCGAGATCGTCACCACGAGGCCCTGGGCCTTGTAGTAGTCGATGATCGGCTCGGTCTGGGTGTGGTAGACCTCCAGGCGCTTGCGGACGGTCTCCTCGGAGTCGTCGTCGCGCTGGTAGAGCTCGCCGCCGCAGACGTCGCACACGCCGTCCTGCTGGGGCTGCTTGTACGTGACGTGGAAGACGTGCGCCGAGTCGTTCCGGCAGATGCGGCGGCCGGCGATCCGCTTGACGACCTCGTCCTCCGGGACCTCGAGGTCCAGCACCGCGTCCAGGGTCATGGACTCTTCCCGGAGCGTCACGTCCAGCGCCTCGGCCTGCGAGACGTTGCGCGGGAAGCCGTCGAGCAGGAAGCCGCCCACGGCGTCCGGCTGCTCCATGCGGTCCTTGGCCATGGCGATGGTGACCTCGTCCGGCACCAGTTCGCCCTTGTCCATGTAGGACTTCGCGAGTTTGCCGAGCTCCGTCTGCTTGCTGATGTTGGCCCGGAACAGGTCGCCCGTGGAGATGTGCGGGATGGACAGGTTGTTGGCGAGGAACGCGGCCTGCGTTCCCTTGCCCGCACCCGGCGGCCCGACGAGGACGATTCGCATCAGCGGAGGAACCCTTCGTAATTGCGCTGCTGGAGCTGGCTCTCGATCTGCTTCACCGTCTCCAGACCCACACCCACGATGATGAGGATGCTGGTACCGCCGAACGGGAAGTTCTGGTTTGCCCCGAAACCAGCCAACGCCATTGTCGGGACGAGAGCGATCAGACCCAAGTACAGCGAACCCGGCCAGGTGATCCGGTTGAGCACATAGGAGAGGTACTCAGCGGTCGGTCGGCCAGCCCGGATGCCCGGGATGAAGCCACCATACTTCTTCATGTTGTCCGCGACTTCCTCGGGGTTGAACGAGATGGCCACGTAGAAGAAGGCGAAGAAGACGATCAGGAAGAAGTAGATCGTGATGTGCACGGGCGCGTCCGGTTGCGCCAGGTTCTTCGTGACCCAGGCGGCCCAGCCGGCCGTCGATCCGGAGAACTGGACGATCAGCGCCGGGATGTAGAGCAGCGACGACGCGAAGATGACGGGGATCACACCCGCCTGGTTCACCTTCAGCGGGATGTACGTCGAGGTACCGCCGTAGGACCGGCGGCCGATCATGCGCTTCGCGTACTGCACCGGGATGCGGCGCTGGGCCTGCTCGACGAAGACCACCAGGGCGACCATGACGAAGCCGACCGCGATGACGGTGGCGAACTCGATCCAGCCGTCCGCCAGGGAGCCCTGCTCCTTGATGGCCCACAGCGCGGCCGGGAAGGTGGCGGCGATCGAGATGAACATCAGGATCGACATGCCGTTGCCGATGCCGCGGTCGGTGATCAGCTCACCGAGCCACATGACGAGCGCCGTGCCGGCGGTCATCGTGATGACCATGACGATGGTGGTGTAGATCGACGGGTCCGGCACGACCTGCTGGGCCTGCGGGCAGTTCGGGAAGAGCGAACCGCTGCGGGCCGTGGCGACCAGGCCGGTGCCCTGAAGGATCGCGAGCGCCACGGTCAGGTACCGCGTGTACTGCGTGATCTTCGCCGTACCGGACTGACCCTCCTTCTTGAGGGCCTCGAGGCGCGGGATCACCACGGTCAGCAGCTGCAGGATGATGCTCGCGGTGATGTACGGCATGATGCCGAGCGCGAAGATCGTGATCTGCAGCAGCGCACCACCACTGAACATGTTGACCAGACCGAAGAGGCCAGAGTTGGACTTCTGCGCATCGATGCAGGTCTGGACAGCGGTGTAGTCGATACCGGGGATCGGGACGTGCGTGCCGATCCGGTAGATCACGATGATGCCGAGCGTGAAGAGCAGCTTCTTGCGCAGGTCGGGCGTCTTGAACGCCCGGGCGAACGCGGTGAGCACGGTTCCTCCTGCGACCCCCGCGACGCGCGCGGTAGGGACTAGTCGTTTCAACAGGGCCCGGTGGGCCGAACGATGTTTTCTACCACCCCGACACCGAACGGCTTTCCTCGCGCGGGCACAGGTGGACCTCACGGACTCTAACAGTGCCTGTGCAGCCAGGTGAAGTTCGCTTGCGCGGCGAGCAATTCGCGGTCACCCGCCGTCCACCGGATCCCGTCACGCGTTCGAACTCCGCACACCGGACGGGATCTTCCGCCGAGCGTCTCCCCCTGTCACCGACCGCGGCGACGAACCGGAGGAAACGGCGCAGATCGCGCACCGGACTCCGTACTCGCCGCGCGGAGAGCTACCGCACAGTCACCACGGTGTACGACGAATCCTCGTCCGCCGGAGTTCCCCGCGGGACAACGCCGGGAGCGCCGAC
The DNA here is from genome assembly GCF_001419765.1 of Streptomyces torulosus. Classification (GTDB taxonomy): domain Bacteria; phylum Actinomycetota; class Actinomycetes; order Streptomycetales; family Streptomycetaceae; genus Streptomyces; species Streptomyces torulosus. The sequence continues at coordinate 19,066 of NZ_LIRK01000004.1, read as the reverse complement.
CGCGGCCATTTCGCGCCGGGTGAACGCCGAAGGCCGAGCGGCTCCCCCCGTGAGGGGAACCACCCGGCCTTCGTACGTGCTGCGCGGCGCGGCCGCCCGGGCTCAGATGAGCTCGGTGACGCTGCCGCCGGCGGCGGTGATCTTCTCCTTGGCGGAGCCGGAGACGGCGTCGACCGTCACCTGCAGCGCCACGGAGATCTCGCCCTGGCCGAGGACCTTGACGAGGCTGTTCTTGCGAACGGCACCCTTGGCCACCAGACCCTCGACGGTGACCTCGCCACCCTCGGGGTAGAGCGCGGCCAGCTTGTCGAGGTTCACGACCTGGAACTCGGTCTTGAACGGGTTCTTGAAGCCCTTCAGCTTCGGGAGACGCATGTGGAGGGGCATCTGGCCACCCTCGAAGCGCTCCGGAACCTGGTAGCGGGCCTTGGTGCCCTTGGTACCACGACCGGCCGTCTTACCCTTCGAGGCCTCACCACGACCGACACGGGTCTTGGCGGTCTTGGCACCCGGGGCGGGACGGAGGTTGTGGATCTTGAGCGGGTTGTTCTCCGCCATGATCAGTCGACCTCCTCGACCGTCACGAGGTGGCGGACGGTGTGCACCATGCCGCGGAACTCGGGGCGGTCCTCCTTGACGACCTGCGTGTTGATGCCCTTGAGACCAAGGGAGCGCAGGGTGTCACGGTGGTTCTGCTTGCTGCCGATGTAGGACTTGACCTGCGTGATCTTGAGCTGCGCCATGATCACACACCCGCCCCGGCACGCGCACGGAGCAGAGCCGCGGGGGCGACGTCCTCGAGGGGCAGACCACGGCGGGCCGCGATCTCCTCGGGACGCTGCAGGCCCTTCAGGGCCTCCACGGTCGCGTGCACGATGTTGATCGCGTTGTCGGAGCCGAGCGACTTCGACAGCACGTCGTGGATACCGGCGCACTCGAGCACGGCGCGCACCGGGCCACCGGCGATAACACCGGTACCGGGGGACGCGGGCTTGAGCAGCACGACGCCGGCAGCCTTCTCACCCTGGATGGGGTGCGGGATGGTGCCCTGGATACGGGGGACCTTGAAGAAGTGCTTCTTGGCCTCCTCAACACCCTTGGCGATGGCGGCCGGCACCTCCTTGGCCTTGCCGTAACCGACACCCACGGTGCCGTCACCGTCGCCCACCACGACCAGCGCGGTGAAGCTGAAGCGACGACCACCCTTCACAACCTTGGCGACGCGGTTGATCGCGACGACGCGCTCAACGTACGCGGTCTTCTCGGCGGCAGCTGCGCCGCCGTCACGGCCCTTCCGGTCCCGCCGCTCGCCGCCACCGGCACCGCCACCGCGGCGCTGGGGTCCAGCCATTGGATTTACCTCTCTCTTTCCGCTAGCTACGCAGCGAGCTCAGAACTTGAGCCCGGCCTCGCGGGCGGCGTCGGCCAGGGCCGCGATGCGACCCGCGTACCGGTTACCACCACGGTCGAACACGACGGACTCGACACCGGCGGCCTTGGCGCGCTCGGCGACCAGGGCGCCGACCTTGCCGGCCTGCGCCGACTTGTCCTCGTCGCCGCCACGGATGGACGAGTCCAGGGTGGACGCCGACGCAAGGGTGTGACCCTTGAGGTCGTCGATCACCTGGGCCACGATGTGGCGGTTCGAGCGGGTCACGACCAGGCGGGGACGCTCAGCCGTACCGTTGACCTTCTTACGGATACGGATGTGGCGCCGCTTGATGGCAGCACGCTTGTAAGCGTCGCCCTTAGCGATCTTCGTGCCGTATGCCATGGCTTACTTACCCGCCTTTCCGACCTTGCGGCGGATGACTTCGCCCTCGTACTTGACGCCCTTGGCCTTGTACGGGTCGGGCTTGCGCAGCTTGCGGATGTTGGCCGCAACCTCGCCGACCTTCTGCTTGTCGATGCCCTCGACCTGGAAGCGGGTCGGGGTCTCCACCTTGAAGGTGATGCCCTCGGGCGCCTCGACGGTGATCGGGTGGCTGTAGCCGAGCGCGAACTCGAGGTTCGAACCCTTGGCCTGCACGCGGTAACCGACACCGCTGATCTCGAGCTTCTTCACGTAACCCTGGGTCACGCCGGTGATCATGTTCGCCACCAGCGTGCGGGACAGGCCGTGCAGGGCCTTGCTCTGACGCTCGTCGTTGGGGCGGGTGACGTTCAGAACGCCGTCCTCACCCTTGGCGATCTCGATCGGCGCCACGACGGTGTGGGTCAGCGTGCCCTTGGGGCCCTTGACCGAGACCGTCTGGCCGTCGATGGTGACGTCCACGCCGGCGGGAACCGTGATGGGGAGCTTGCCAATACGCGACATAGCTGTTTCCTCCGTTCCCTTCCGCTACCAGACGTAGGCGAGGACTTCTCCGCCTACGCCCTTCTTGCCGGCCTGCTTGTCGGTGAGGAGCCCGTGGGACGTGGAGATGATCGCCACGCCGAGACCGCCGAGCACCTTCGGCAGGTTGGTGGACTTCGCGTACACCCGGAGACCGGGCTTGGAGATCCGCTTGATGCCCGCGATGGAGCGCTCACGGTTGGGGCCGAACTTCAGCTCCAGGACGAGGTTCTTGCCGACCTCGGCGTCCTCGACCTTCCAGCCCGTGATGAAGCCCTCCTGCTGGAGGATCTCCGCGATGTGAGACTTGATCTTCGATGCCGGCATCGTCACGGAGTCGTGGTATGCCGAGTTCGCGTTCCGCAGACGCGTAAGCATGTCTGCGATCGGATCAGTCATGGTCATGAATTGGCCTTCGGCCTCTCTCGCCGGGGTTTCCAGGTGCCCATCCCTCTCCTCGATCCGAGACGAGGCGGGTGCGGTGCGGTGGACCTACGGCGTAGTAAGTCGTACGGGCGACCATCAGGCGCCCAACCCTCCCAGCCTAAGCCATGGAGGGGAGGGCGCCTGACACGCCCAGTGCTTACCGAGAGCTTCCGGAATCCCTAAAAGGTGGGATTACCAGGAGCTCTTGGTCACGCCCGGCAGCTCGCCACGGTGAGCCATCTCACGGAGGCACACGCGGCACAGGCCGAACTTGCGGTACACGGAGTGCGGACGGCCACACCGCTGGCAGCGGGTGTAGCCGCGCACGGCGAACTTCGGCTTGCGGGCAGCCTTCGCGATCAGAGCCTTCTTCGCCATCTCGCTCACGCCTCCTTGAAGGGGAAGCCGAGGTGACGAAGGAGCGCGCGGCCCTCAGCGTCGTTGGTCGCCGTGGTCACCACGGTGATGTCCATACCCCGGGTGCGGTCGATCTTGTCCTGGTCGATCTCGTGGAACATGACCTGCTCGGTGAGACCGAAGGTGTAGTTGCCACGGCCGTCGAACTGCTTGGGGGACAGACCACGGAAGTCGCGGATGCGCGGGAGCGCGAGCGACAGGGTGCGGTCCAGGAACTCCCACATGCGGTCGCCACGGAGCGTGACGTGGGCACCGATCGGCTGGCCCTCACGCAGCTTGAACTGCGCGATGGACTTGCGGGCCTTGGTGACGGCCGGCTTCTGACCGGTGATCGTGGTGAGGTCGCGGATGGCGCCCTCGATCAGCTTGGAGTCGCGGGCGGCGTCGCCCACACCCATGTTGACCACGATCTTGACGAGGCCGGGGATCTGCATGACGTTCTCGTACTGGAACTCGTCACGCAGCTTGCCCGCGATCTCCTCGCGGTACTTCGTCTTCAGACGCGGAGTGGTGGTGGTAGCCATCAGATGTCCTCACCCGTCCGCTTGGCAACGCGGATCTTGTTGCCCTCGTCGTCGAAGCGGTAACCGACGCGGGTCACGACCTTGTTGCCGTCCTTCTCCACGACCAGCTGGACGTTGGAGACGTGGATCGGCGCCTCGGTGGTGACGATGCCGCCGGCCTGCGAACCGCGAGCCGTCGGACCGGCCTTGGTGTGCTTCTTGACCCGGTTGACACCCTCGACCAGGACGCGGTCCTCGCGGGGGAAGGCCGCGATGACCTTGCCCTGCTTGCCCTTGTCCTTACCGGTGATGACCTGGACCAGGTCGCCCTTCTTGATCTTCATGCTTACAGCACCTCCGGCGCGAGCGAGATGATCTTCATGAACTTCTTCTCGCGCAGCTCACGGCCGACGGGGCCGAAGATACGGGTGCCGCGAGGGTCGCCGTCGTTCTTCAGAATGACGGCGGCGTTCTCGTCGAAGCGGATGTACGAGCCGTCCGGACGGCGGCGCTCCTTGACGGTGCGAACGATGACCGCCTTGACGACGTCACCCTTCTTCACGTTGCCACCGGGGATCGCGTCCTTGACGGTGGCGACGATGACGTCACCGATGCCCGCGTAGCGGCGACCGGAGCCACCGAGCACACGGATGCAAAGGATTTCCTTCGCACCAGTGTTGTCGGCGACGCGCAGTCGCGACTCCTGCTGGATCACGTCTATCTCCTGATTGTCTGCCGGTTCCCTCCGGGAGTTGACCGGAGAGCCTGGCGGAACCGTCCTGCGGATTTGCCCCGCAGGAATTACTTGCGCCTCTTCGGGCGAGAACCCACGCCGGGGTCCGGGACGGAGCCCCGGCGGGGGTCAGCGGGGGCGGGGCCCCCGCTTGATTACTTCGCCTTCTCGAGGATCTCGACGACGCGCCAGTGCTTCGTGGCGGACAGCGGCCGGGTCTCCATCAGGAGGACACGGTCGCCGACGCCGGCGGCGTTCTGCTCGTCGTGCGCCTTGAGCTTGCTCGTGCTGCGGATGACCTTGCCGTACAGGGCGTGCTTCTTGCGGTCCTCGACGGCGACGACGACGGTCTTGTCCATCTTGTCGCTGACGACGATGCCCTCACGGGTCTTGCGGAAGCCCCGCGCCTCAGTGTTCGTCTCAGTCACGTTGTTCTCGCTCATCAGGCGTTCTCCACCGTTTCGATGCCCAGCTCACGCTCGCGCATCAGGGTGTAGATCCGCGCGATGTCCTTGCGGACCGCCTTCAGACGGCCGTGGTTCTCGAGCTGTCCGGTCGCCGCCTGGAAGCGGAGGTTGAACAGCTCTTCCTTGGCCTCGCGGAGCTTCGCCAGAAGCTCCTCGTTGCCCAGCTCGCGCAGCTCGGACGCCTTGGTACCGGCCGACATCACGCTTCACCTGCCTCGCGCTTGACGATCCGGCACTTCATCGGCAGCTTGTGGGCGGCGCGAGTCAGGGCCTCACGGGCGATCTTCTCGTTGGGGTACGACAGCTCGAACATCACGCGTCCGGGCTTGACGTTGGCGATCCACCACTCCGGGGAGCCCTTACCGGAACCCATGCGGGTCTCGGCGGGCTTCTTGGTGAGGGGACGGTCCGGGTAGATGTTGATCCAGACCTTGCCACCACGCTTGATGTGACGCGTCATGGCGATACGAGCGGCCTCGATCTGGCGGTTCGTCACATACGCCGGGGTGAGCGCCTGGATGCCGTACTCGCCGAACGCAACCTGCGTGCCACCCTTGGCAGCGCCGTTGCGCTTGGGGTGGTGCTGCTTGCGGTGCTTGACCCTACGGGGGATCAGCATGTCGGTCAGGCCTCCGTTCCGGTGCTCTCAGCCGGAGCGGCGACGGGAGCCTCGGCCTTGGGGGCCTCGGCGCCGGCAGCCTGCTGCGGCTTGCGACCGCGCCGCTCGCCACCGCGGCCACCACGGGCCGGGCGGTCGGCACCACCGCGGGCCGGGCGGTTACCCGCACGGGCAGCGGCGTTCTCGGCGCGGACCTCGGCGATGTTCTTGACGTCGCCCTTGTAGATCCAGACCTTCACGCCGATGCGGCCGAAGGTCGTCTTGGCCTCGAAGAAGCCGTAGTCCACGTTCGCGCGGAGCGTGTGCAGGGGCACACGGCCCTCGCGGTAGAACTCCGAGCGGGACATCTCGGCGCCGCCGAGGCGGCCACCGCACTGGATCTTGATGCCCTTGGCGCCGGCCTTCATGGCGGACTGCATGCTCTTGCGCATGGCCCGACGGAAGGAGACGCGGGAGGACAGCTGCTCGGCGACGGCCTGAGCAACCAGCTGAGCGTCGGTCTCGGGGTTCTTGACCTCGAGGATGTTCAGCTGGACCTGCTTGCCCGTCAGCTTCTCCAGCTGACCGCGGATCTTGTCGGCCTCCGCACCACGGCGGCCGATGACGATGCCCGGACGCGCGGTGTGGATGTCCACGCGGACACGGTCACGGGTGCGCTCGATCTCCACCTTCGAGATACCGGCGCGCTCCATGCCGGACGTCAGCATCCGACGGATGGCGACGTCTTCCTTGACGTAGTCCTTGTACAGCTTGTCGGCGTACCACCGGGACTTGAAGTCCGTGGTGACACCGAGCCGGAACCCATGCGGGTTAACCTTCTGGCCCATTACCGGGTTCCTTCCTTGCTGCTGACGACCACGGTGATGTGGCTGGTCCGCTTGCGGATCCGGTAGGCACGGCCCTGGGCACGCGGCCGGAACCGCTTCAGGGTCGGACCCTCGTCGACGTACGCCTCGCTGATGAACAGCGAGTTGGCGTCCGTGTGGTCGTAGTTGTGCGCGGCGTTGGCAATGGCGCTGTCGAGCACCTTGCCGACGGGCACGGAGGCGGCCTGCGGAGCGAATCGCAGGACCGCCTGAGCCTCCGTGGCGTCCATGCCACGGATAAGGTCCACCACGCGGCGGGCCTTCATGGGCGTGACGCGGATGTACCGCGCCTGGGCCCTGGCTTCCATGGTTGTCCCTTCAGTTACTTACGTGTCTGAATGCGATCCGCTACTAGCGGCGCTTCGACTTCCGGTCTTCCTTGACGTGACCCCGGAAGGTGCGCGTCGGCGAGAACTCGCCGAGCTTGTGGCCGACCATCGACTCGGTGACGAACACCGGGATGTGGGTCTTGCCGTTGTGCACCGCGATCGTGTGGCCGAGCATGGCCGGGACGATCATCGAGCGACGGGACCAGGTCTTGATGACGTTCTTGGTGCCGGCTTCGTTCTGGGCGTCCACCTTCTTGATCAGGTGGTCGTCGACGAAGGGCCCCTTCTTGAGACTGCGCGGCATCTAAACCCGCTCCTAGCGCTTCTTGTTCGTCTTGCGGCGGCGGACGATGTACTTGTTCGACGCCTTCTTGGGCGAACGAGTACGACCTTCCTTCTGACCCCAGGGGCTGACCGGGTGGCGACCACCGGAGGTCTTGCCCTCACCACCACCGTGGGGGTGGTCAACCGGGTTCATCGCCACACCGCGAACGGTCGGGCGGACGCCCAGCCAGCGCTTGCGGCCGGCCTTGCCCCAGTTGATGTTGCTCTGCTCGGCGTTGCCGACCTCACCGACGGTGGCGCGGCAGCGCACGTCGACCAGGCGGATCTCACCGGAGGGCATGCGGAGGTGGGCGTAGGCGCCCTCCTTCGCGAGCAGCTGCACGGAGGCACCGGCGGAGCGGGCGAACTTGGCACCGCCACCGGGACGGAGCTCGATCGCGTGGATCGTGGTACCGACCGGGATGTTGCGGAGGGCCAGGTTGTTGCCCGGCTTGATGTCGGCCCCGGGACCGTTCTCGACGCGGTCACCCTGCTGCAGGTTGCGCGGGGCGAGGATGTAGCGCTTCTCGCCGTCGGCGTAGTGCAGCAGCGCGATGCGCGCGGTGCGGTTGGGGTCGTACTCGATGTGCGCGACCTTCGCCGGCACGCCGTCCTTGTCGTGACGACGGAAGTCGATCACTCGGTAGGCGCGCTTGTGTCCGCCACCCTGGTGGCGAACGGTCACACGACCGGCGTTGTTACGGCCGCCCTTGCTGTGCAGGGGGCGGACCAGCGACTTCTCCGGCGTGGACCGCGTGATCTCGACGAAGTCGGCGACGCTGGAACCACGACGGCCCGGCGTAGTCGGCTTGTACTTGCGGATTCCCATTTCTCAGTCCTCGTCCGATATCGGACGATCCGACCCGCTTACGCGGTCGGACCGCCGAAGATGTCGATACGGTCGCCCTCGGCGAGGGTCACGATCGCGCGCTTCGTCGCGGAGCGCTGGCCGAAGCCGGTGCGGGTCCGCTTGCGCTTGCCCTGGCGGTTGATCGTGTTGACCCCGGTGACCTTGACCGAGAAGACCGACTGGACGGCCTGCTTGATCTGGGTCTTGTTGGCGCCGGGCGCGACGATGAACGTGTACTTGTTCTCGTCGAGGAGCGCGTAGCTCTTCTCCGACACGACCGGCTTGATCAGGACGTCACGGGGGTCCGTGTACGCCTTGCTCGCCGGGGTGACGACGGTGTTCTTGCCCTCGGTGGCGTGGCGACGCGCCTTGGCGACGCGCGCGGCCTTGGCGGCCTTGGCCGCCTTCGAGGCGATGGAGGGGTGACGGACGGCCATCAGACCTCAGTCCCTTCGGTGTCGTTGGCCTTCGGGCCGGCGACGAAGGACTCGAGAGCGGCCTGGGTGAAGACCACGTCGTCCGAGACGATCACGTCGTACGTGTTCAGCTGGCCCGGCTCCAGGATGTGCACCTGGGGCAGGTTACGGGCGGAGAGCCACGCGGCCTCGTCCGAGCGCTCGACGACCAGGAGCAGGTTCTTGCGCTCCGAGATCTTGCCGAACAGGCTCTTGGCGGCCTTGGTGGAGGGGTTCTCGCCCTCGATCACGCCGGAGACGACGTGGATGCGGTTGTGGCGGGCCCGGTCGGTGAGGGCGTGGCGCAGGGCCGCGGCCTTCATCTTCTTCGGGGTCCGCTGCGAGTAGTCACGCGGCTGCGGGCCGTGGACGACGCCACCACCGGCGAACTGGGGCGCGCGGGTCGAGCCCTGACGGGCGCGGCCGGTGCCCTTCTGGCGGTACGGCTTCTTGCCGCCACCGCGAACCTCGCCGCGGGTCTTGGTCTTGTGCGTGCCCTGGCGGGCAGCGGCGTTCTGCGCGACGACGACCTGGTGGATCAGCGGGATGCTGACCTTCTCCACGCCGAAGATCTCCGCGGGGAGCTCGACGCTTCCGGTCTTCTCGCCGGCAGGCGAAAGGATGTCAACAGTGCTCATCGGTACCTCAGGCCCCCTTGGCCGCGGTGCGGACCAGGACGAGGCCGCCGTTCGGACCGGGAACCGCGCCCTTGATGAGCAGCAGACCCTTCTCCGCGTCAACGGCGTGGACGGTCAGGTTCTGGGTGGTGACCCGCTCGTTGCCCATGCGACCCGCCATGCGGAGGCCCTTGAACACACGGCCCGGGGTGGCGCAGCCACCGATGGAACCGGGAGAGCGGTGCTTGCGCTGGGTGCCGTGTCCGGCGCCGAGGCCACGGAAGTTGTGACGCTTCATGACACCGGCGAAGCCCTTGCCCTTGCTCTTGCCGGTGACGTCGACCTTCACGCCGGCCTCGAACACCTCAGCGGTGATCTCCTGGCCCAGCGTGTACTCGGAGGCGTCCGCGGTGCGGATCTCGACGAGGTGGCGACGGGGGGTGACGTCGGCCTTGGCGAAGTGGCCCTTGAGGGGCTTGTTCACCTTGCGCGGGTCGATCTCGCCGAAGGCGATCTGGACCGACTCGTAGCCGTCGACGTCGTTGGTACGAACCTGGGTCACGACGTTGGGGCCGGCCTTGACGACGGTGACCGGAACAACACGGTTGTTCTCGTCCCACACCTGCGTCATGCCGAGCTTCTCGCCCAGGATGCCCTTGATCTGCTTAGCCATTCTCAGATCACCGCCCTCAGAGCTTGATCTCGATGTCGACACCGGCCGGGAGGTCGAGTCGCATCAGAGAGTCAACGGTCTTGGGGGTGGGGTCGAGAATGTCGATCAGGCGCTTGTGCGTGCGCATCTCGAAGTGCTCGCGCGAGTCCTTGTACTTGTGCGGCGACTTGATGACGCAGTACACGTTCTTCTCAGTGGGCAGCGGCACCGGGCCCGCGACCGACGCACCAGTGCGAGTCACCGTCTCGACGATCTTCTTCGCCGAGGAGTCGATGACCTCGTGGTCGTAGGCCTTGAGCCGGATGCGGATCTTCTGTCCCGCCATGGCTACTCAGTAGTCCTGTCTCTTCTAACGCTCTGGAACCCGGTGTTCCCTTGTCCGTCCTCCGACCCACGCGGTCGGGCGTGTCGCGCTTCCGCTGACACAGATGTCCCTTGTTCGGACATCCCTTGCGCGGGAACACGGCCCTACCGGAACCGCGGACCGGGGGCGGAGGCCCACCGGATGCCTGGCCGGCGCCGCGCCACACTTCCCGGAAGATTCCCGTACGTCCGCCCCAGCGCTGCCGTGAGGCAGTTAGAGCGACGAGTACTGTGGGACTCGCTTCCGGTCCCCCCGGCGGGAGGCGTGCAGCATCAACACTCGACCGAGCAACTCCGACAGTCTGCCATATGGGGCAGGGGCCTGGCCAATCGAGTCGGAGACCATACCCCGGACGTGACGCAGGTCAAACGCGGGGCGCGGCGAGTGCCGGTCGCACGCCTGTCAGGTCGGCCGTCGGCGGCGCCGGGCGCTGGCGTCCGGGCCGGCGTGTGAGGGCAGCGCCAGATGTCTGCCACCTGTTCGCGAAGCCTGCGCCGCTCCGGGGAGAGGGAAGCGCCGTTCTTCCGCCGCAGGTAGCTGCTCAGGTACCGATCGAACGCCGTGCCGAACTCCTGCGGCCCCGCCTCTGGACCATGAAGAACTCGCCGCGCAGCGCCTTGTGACGTTCTGGGCTCGGCCGCGTCTTCGCACAGAACGGCTGGTCGCGCCGGGCGGCCGTCATTGCGGTTCGGGAGGCCGACTCCCAGGCCCCTGATACGTCAGACGGACGCCCGGCAGGTCAAAGATTGAACAGCGTTTCCGATCCCGTGTTTGGCGAACACTTACGCAATTAATCCCCTCCACTGCTTCACATCCAGCAAGGAAATCGGGCGGCAAATATGATGAGCGGCTGCGCGTCCGACGTATTTTTATTTCCCGACCGCCACCTCACGACCACATCAATTGATTTCCTGGTTCAGGATTGCTCTAATCTCCACTCAAACCCGCGGGAGTCATAAATCCCGCGAAAAAGAGGTGAAGGAGCGTCATGCGGGCCATTCGAGTGTTGCTAGTGGGAGCCTCCGTGCTCAGCGTCTCCCTGGGTACGGTCACCGCCTCCCAGGCGATGGGATGGGAGCGTCCTTGGGCGCACATCCAGAGCAGCACGCAGTCCTCGGCATACGACGACGAGGGAACGGAACATGACACGGACTACCGGGAGTACAACCTCGTCCACAGCTGCAGTGGAGGCACGTTCGGCTACTGCACGCAGAACGCGACCTTCAACCCCGTGATCATCGGCGACATCGGGCTCACGACGGGGCTCATCGGCGGCGGAGGCAACGGGAACAACGGCAACAACGGCAACAACGGCAACAACGGCAACAACGGCAACAACGGCAACAACGGGAATGCCAACGGCAACGCCAACGGGAACGCCAACGGCAACGCCAACGGGAACGCCAACGGCAACTGACTTGGGAGCGACCGCCGAAACCCTCGAGCGGCCGCTTCTGAAAACGCCCGGTTCAGCCTGACGTTTCCTCCGCCTTCGGGGAGCCAAGCGCGCTGGGCGTGTGGCCCGTGCGGTGAGCATTTCGCTCACCGCACGGGCCGCCGAGCAGAAGGAACGTGATGGAACAACCCAGCGAATCTCCCACCGTCCGCCCGCCAACAGCGGCTTCGGCGACCCCGTGCCTGCCCCCTCCGCGCCCGGCCGCCGGCGGAGGCCTTCCGCCTGCCTCTGCGTCAGGGACCGAAACAGCCCCCGTCGCGGACGTCGATACAACCGCTCCCCGAGCGGACGGCGACAGCGGCCGCCGTTGGTCGAGGACATCGGTAGGCCTCCTGACGGCGACCGCCGTACTTCTGGTCGGAGCCCTGGTGGTGCACCTGACGATGCTCTTCCTGACCTTGAGCCCGCCCAATGCCATCACGGCGGCCCACCGAGACACCATCCAGTCCTACGTCCAGCCTGAATTCGGGCAGGACTGGAAACTGTTCGCCCCCAACCCGAAGCAGCGCAACGACAGCATCGGCGCCCGGTTCCAGACCACGGAGAATGGCCGATCCGCCCCGCGGCCCTCGGCGTGGATCAACATCACGGCGCAGGACGTGGCCGCGATCCAGGGCAGTCTCGCACCGAGTCATGTACACCAGAACATGGTTCGCAGGGCCTGGGACGACGCGACATCCGGTCTGGGCGCCAACGATCGGCCGACGAATCGCCGCGCGGAAATCCAAGTCGAATATCTGAAGCGAATCGTGCTTCAGCGGATCGGACGCGAGTGGCAGGGCGAACGGATCGTCGGCGTACAGATCGCGGGTCGCTACTCGATGGTGCAGCCCCCGTCATGGAGTTCGGAGAAGGCGTCCGACACGACCACCTATCGGGTCCTTCCGTGGTGGCCCGTGACCGACCAGGACTACAAGGGGCTGTGAGTTGAACACCGTAACGCCCGAGGCGCCCCGCCGATCCGTCATGGACCGCATCCGCGAGAGCATCGCGCGATGGGCGCGCTTGGCCTGCACGACCCGTGCGCCCTATCAGGCCGCGGTCTTCCGCATCGGTCTGGCGTTGGTCATCGCGGCCTTCTTGCTCCGGGAATGGCCGCACCGCCGCGTGCTGTACGGCGACCGCAGCCCACTGTCGTACGACATGGCGCTCGAACTGGGTCGCATGAACGAGAGTTTCAGCCTGCTCAGCTGGTCCGGTGGACGGGCCTGGTTCGAGATCGTGTACACGCTGACCATCGCAGCGGCTCTCGCGGTGGTGGTGGGCTGGCGCACCAGGACCATGTGTGTCGTGCTCATGGTCGGGACCATGTCGCTGGAGAACCACAACCCTCTGACGGGCGACGGCGGCGACAACATCATCCGCATCATGGTGATCTACCTGGTCTTCACCCGGTGCGCCCAGGTCTGGTCGCTGGACGCGCGACGCGCATCCCGCAGCGCCGACGCCACGCACCCCGCCTCGCACCAAGACGTCACGGGAGTCGCCCTGTGGGTGGCCACCGGTCTGTTCCTGTCGCTGGCGTTCGGCCCCACGGGATGGCCCCTCGTCCTGTGGACACTGTGGGGTGTCCAGGGGGTGTGGTGGGCGGCCAACCGCTGGTTCCGTGAGACCGAGGGGCGTGCGCTGCTGGACGCCGGCGCCTCCATGCTGCACAACGCCGCGATGCTGACCATCGCCGTGCAGGTCTGCCTCATCTACTCCACGGCCGGCTGGAACAAGGTGCAGGGCTCTCGCTGGCAGGAGGGCAGCGCCCTGCACTACGCGCTGAACCTGGAGTACTTCGCGCCCTTCCCCTGGCTCTCCGCACTCCTCGCGGCCAACGCCGTGGTGGTTGTGCTGCTGACCTACGGAACGGTCATCGTGCAGGTGGCCTTTCCCTTCACCCTCGGCAACCGCAAGGTCAAGAACGTGCTGCTGGCTGTCATGATCCTCGAGCACCTGGGGATCTCGGTGGTACTCGGCATCCCGTTCCTGTCGCTGGGCATGGTCGCCTGTGACGCGGTGTTCCTGCCCACGGCGTTCCTGGTCTGGTGCGGTGCCCGCTGCACGGGCATGGCCCGTCGGGCGCTCGCCGGCCGGGGCGCTCTGCCCAAGGCCGCGGCAACCGCCTGACCACGTCCCCGCCGCCCCGCCCGTGGCAACATCAGCCCTCGGACGCGTGCATCAACGAAGCCTGCGATCCGAGGGCTCTCGGCGTCCCGTGGCAGCCGGGGCAGCCCCGGCGCCGCCCTGCGCGAACTGGAGCCCCACGACTACCTCCGCCGCGAACGCTCCCCCGCGTCCCCGGCGGCCGGATCATCACCCGCACGATCTCCTGGAACCGCCCCGGCCACCGCGGACGCCGTCCGAGGTGTCGGGCGGGGCGTCGCTCGCGCTGTCGTGCGGGGCATCGCTCGGACCGTGGTCAGGAGAGTCATCCGATGTGTCGGGAAACACGCAGCGGACTCCGAGGCTGATTGCGCCGAAGGACGCCAGCGCCAGCGCGGTGCGTAACCATCTCATCCCCCCGGTCCAGTCCTGAGGTACGCCGAGGGCCAGCCAGAAACCGACGGCGATTCCGGTGAGTATGAGGGCGGCGCCGACCAGGCGGCTCGCTATGAGAGTCATGCGTCCATGATCCACAGTGGCTTCATGGGGGCGTCACCATTCAGCCGGACTCCGACACATGCTGTCGCGGCATCGCCCGGTAGACCACGCCCAGGGCCAGGACCAGCGCGGCGGGCAGCAGCAGGACCACCGCCGGGTGGACCTCCTCGTGGAGGAGCCAGGCGCCCAGCAGGCCACCGGTGAACATCACGGCGACCGAGGCGAGTCTGCGGCCGTCGTCACCGGGGCGCGCCCCCATGCGGGTGTCGGGATGTGGGGGCAGGTCGCTCAGGAGTGCGGTCAGGGCGCGGGTGGACACCGTGGGGGGTACGTCCGCGACTCGCGCCCGGAGGGTGGTCACATTGCGTACACCCATGGCCCCGGCGACCACGGCGAAGTGCGGTGTGTCCGCCGGTGCGCCCGTCATGTCGACGCCGGTGCGCCAGGCGACCAGGCCGCCGAGCCCCAGCAACAGGGCCTCGACGGTCAGCTCGGACGCGAACCAGCGGCGGCCGTGGGCGTCCACGCTCGACTCGAACCGGGAACCGATGCTGACGACCTCGATCATGCCGGTCGTCAGCGTGAGTGCCACCATGACCGAGGTGAGCCCGACGCCCGCTCTGAGCCTCATAGCGGGACCTTGAGCGCCGGGTAATCCGCTCGCCCGCCACCGCCCCGCGCTCCTACGCTGATCAGGTACGCCGGCCGTTCAGGTACGCCGGCTGTCACGGGGGACGTTCACGATGCGTACGCACTATCCGCGGACCCGGCATCTGCCCTGGTCCCCCGGCGCGACCTCGGACGATCTCCGGGTCACGGATCTGTCCGGGCTGCGCGGGCGCGAGGTCGTCGTCACCGAGAAGCTCGACGGCGAGAACACGACTCTGTACGCCGACGGTCTCCACGCCCGGTCGCTCGACTCCGCCCACCACCCCTCCCGCACCTGGGTCAAGGCGCTCCAGGCGCGGGTCGGGCCGTACATCCCCGAGGGGTGGCGGGTGTGCGGGGAGAACATGTTCGCCCGGCACTCGCTCGCGTACGAGGACCTGGAGAGCTGGTTCTACGGCTTCTCGGTGTGGGACGCCGAGGGCCGCTGCCTCGACTGGGACCGCACGGTCCGCTTTCTGCGGGGGCTCGGGATCCCGGTGCCGCGGGTGCTGTGGCGGGGCGAGTTCGACGAGCGGGCGCTCCGGGCGCTGCGGCTGGACCTCGGCCGGCAGGAGGGGTACGTCGTCCGGGTCGCGGATGGTTTCGGTGCGGCGGAGTTCGGGGCGCGCGTGGCCAAGTGGGTGCGGGCCGGGCACGTCCGGACCGACACGCACTGGATGCACGCGGCGGTCGTGGAGAACGGGCTGGGCGCGCGGGCCGCCCTGTGGGACATGCGCTCGGGGGTCGGTGTCGACGCGGCGGTGCTGGCGGAGGCCGTGGGGCTGTCCGGTGCAGGGGACGCGGGAGACGCGAGGGCTCTCGCGCGGTTCGACGCGGCCGGGTTCACTGGGGACGACCGGCTCGTCGGAGCCCTCGCCGCCCTGCTGCACGCCCGGCACGGGCAGCGGGGGTGGCTCGCGGCGCGGCTCGCCGGGGTGGTGGGCCTGCCGCTCGCGCGGCGGGTCGCGGATCTCGTCGGGCTGCACCCGGCGCTGCACCGGCCGTATCCGGACGAGGACCGGCGGTCGGGCCTGGTGCGGATGGCGTACGCCGCCGACCTCGGGCTGCTGCACGCGGTCGCCCGGGCCACCGCGGACACGGACGAGGCGCGGGAGCAGGTGGAGTGGTCCGCGCTGCACGCGGAGGAGGTCGGCCGCCCGGAGTGGGACGCGCTGCGGGCCGCCTTCACCGACCTGCCCGCCGACGCGGCCGCCCGCTGCCGGGCCGAGGCACGGGAGGCGTACGCGCGGGGGCGGATCAGCGCGATCACCGGGGACGACCCTGCCGGTCGGCGGCGCGCGGTCTCCGCGGAGTCCGTGGCCGCGACCTGGCGGTGGCGGGCGGGTGACTTCCCGAAGCTGATCCAGCTGGTGGGGCCGGCGGGCAGCGGCAAGAGCACGTTCGGGCGGGAGCTGCCGGGGGTGGACGCGTACGTCTCGCTGGACGAGTTGCGTGCGGGCCGGGGTGCGCGCGCCGACCAACGGGCCAACGCGGAGGTGCTGCGCGCGGGGCTCGACCGGCTGGACGCGGCGCTGGCCGCCGGGGGGACGGTGGTGTGGGACGCCACGTCGCTCACCCGGCAGCAGCGCTCGCTCGTGCACGCGGTCGCCCACCGCCGGGACGCCCTGCTCACCCATGCCGTGGTCCTCGTCGACGAGGACGAGCTGGTGCGGCGCAACGCCCGCCGCGAGCACCCGGTGCCGGCCGAGGTGCTCACCGCGCAGGTGCGCCGGTTCAGCCCGCCGTACCCGGGCGACGCCCATCGCACCTGGTACATCGGGGCGAGTGGGACCGTAGAGGAAGAGGTCTGAGGACGTGCGTACGAGCGAGGAGATCTACCACCGGGTGCGGTGGGACGCCCGCTTCGACCTGGCCCGTTTCGTGCTGGGCGTGATGCAGCGGGGCGCCGAGCCCAAGCGCGTCCCGCTGCCCGCGTTCGTGCCGGGCGGCGAGATCCCGTGGCACCGGGTGCTGTTCTTCGAGGCCGACGGCGAGGTGGTGTGGGACCGGACCACCGGCGTGGACCGCATCGACGCGACGGACGCCGGGCGCGTGCGGGAGGCCCGGCGGCTGCGGGCGCCGTTCTTCACGCCCCGCACGCCCCATGTCTGGGACGCCGCCGACGAGGACTGGGTGCCCGCGCCGCCGGTGGCCACGACCGCCCCCGCCGACCGGGCCTCGCGCACGGCGGCCGGCACCGTACGTGTCCTGACCTGGAACACCCTCTGGGACCGGTACGACGCCGACCGCATCGACAGTGCCCGGCGGCGGCCGTCACTGCTGCGGGCGTTGCGCGACGCCGACGCGGACGTGATCGCGTTGCAGGAGGTCGAGGCGGAGCTGCTGACCATGCTGCTGCGGGAGCCCTGGCTCCGGACGGGCTGGACGCTCGGCACGGACCCCGGCGGCCGTGACGTGGACGAGTGCGGTCTGCTGCTCCTGAGCCGGCTGCCGGTGCGCGAGTCGGCGCATCACGCGCTGGGCCCGCACAAAGGGGTGACCGCCGTGGTCGTGGAGACGGCCGCCGGTCCCCTGGCCGTGGCGGCGACCCACCTCAGCAGCGACCACTCCGCGGACGGCGCCGGTCGTCGTACTGCCGAACTGGCCCGTATCGCCGAGGGGTTGGCCGGTCTGGACGCCGAGCTGGTCCTCCTGGGCGACTTCAACGACGGCGGGGACACCCCGCAGGTCACCCTCGGGATGCGGGACGCGTGGAACGAGGCGCACGGCCCCGGCGACACGACCCCGACCTTCGACCCCGGCGCCAACCCCCTCGCCGCGATCTCCTCCCTCAGCGGCCGGGCCTCCCGCCTTGACCGGGTGCTGCTGCGTTCGGCGGGCGACGGCCTGCGCGTGCGCCGGGCCGAGCTGTACGGCGACCGGCCCACGGCGGAGGGCCTCCATGTCTCCGACCACTACGCCGTACGGGTCGACCTGGACCTACCGACGAATCCGGCCGCGTCCGGGGCGGTGGGCGACCCCACCGTGACGGAGGCGGACGTCTGCGACGCCCCGGCGACGGCGCGCACGGCGCTGGCGTGGCTGCCGCCGGAGGAGCTGTGGCCACCGCTCCAGGACATCCGCCGTGAGCACGACCCGCAGATCCACCGCTGGCCCCCGCACGTCAACGTCCTCTTCGGCTTCGTACCGGAACACGCCTTCGAGCAGGCGGCGGCCGTGCTGGCGTCGGCGCCGACCGCCGCGTTCGACGCCCGGTTGGAGGGCGTGCACTGGTTCGGGCACCGGGAGGACGCGACGGTCTGGCTGGACCCGGCGGCGGCAGGCGAGGAGCCGTGGGCCGAGCTGCACCGCGCCCTGGTGAACCGCTTCCCCCGCTGCCGGGGCCGCCGCGACGGCTTCACCCCGCACCTCAGCCTGGGCCGCACCACCGACCCCAACACCCTGGCCGCCGACTGCGCCGACCGGCTCACGCCGATGCCGGCCCGCGTCGACGAGCTGGCGTTCCTGTCACGGCGCGGCGACGAGCCGATGCGGGTGCGGGGCCGACTGAAGCTGGGCACGGGCGAGGTCCGCTGGGCGCGGGAGGAGCCACCGCAGCCCGCGCCTGGGGAGGAACCGCCGGGTGCGGACGAGGCGGCCGACACCGCCGTGGCCGACCGCCTCGCACGCCGTATCTCGGCCGCCCTCCCCTA
This sequence comes from Streptomyces torulosus, assembly GCF_001419765.1. Classification (GTDB taxonomy): domain Bacteria; phylum Actinomycetota; class Actinomycetes; order Streptomycetales; family Streptomycetaceae; genus Streptomyces; species Streptomyces torulosus. Next base: position 742 of record NZ_LIRK01000004.1, on the reverse strand, counting down.
CGGCGTCGTCCACGTCGTCGGCTCCCGGCGCATGGGCTGCGCGCTGCCGGGCGCCGACCTGGACCTGGTCGCGGCCCTCCCCGGTACCGTCGAACTCACCTCCCTACGGGCGGAGTTGACCGCCGCGTTCCCGGAGGCGACCGGTGTACGGGAGGTGGTCGGAGCCCGGGTGCCGGGGTTGCGGCTGCGGCTCGACGGGATGGACGTCGACCTGGTGGTCGTGGCCACGGGCTCGCTGGACCCCGCCGAGGCGGTGGCCCGCCGGGACGAACTGGGCGAGGCGGCAGCGATCGCACTCAGTGCGGTGAGCGACGCCGACGCGGTACTCGCCTCGGTGGGCCCCCACCGGCCGGCCTTCACCCGGCTGGCCACACAGGTCAAGGCATGGGCGAAGGCCCGGGGGCTCGACTCGGCACCGTTCGGGGGCGTACCGGGGCTGGCCTGGTCGGTCCTGGCGGCCCGCACGGCGAGCGAGGCCGGTGACCTGCCGCCGGCCGACCTCCCGCGGCACTTCTTCGCGACGTGGGCGGCGTGGGACTGGCGAGAGCCGGTGGGTGGTGGGACCGAGCGGACTTCCCTTCCCCTCACCATCACCACCCCCTCCCCCTGCACGGATCAGGTCACGACGGGCATGCGTGACCTGATCACACAGGAGCTGTTCCGAGCCTGGGAGTTGCTCGAAGAGGGCCACGCGTGGTCCGAAATCCTGGCGCCTACCCCGCCCCACCGCCGGCACGCCGCC
>NZ_LIRK01000399.1 GCF_001419765.1 Streptomyces torulosus | reverse complement strand
CCTTCTACCAGGCGAGCGCCGGCGACCCGAGGGGCGTGGCCGTGCGTCGGCGCTCGCCTGGTAGAAGGCGCGGGCCACCGGCGCACGCCAGTCCACGACCAGCGGCGGTGACCCCGGATGCTCGGTGATCCGCAGCCGCCCGAGGTGGTAGCTCTGCCCGGCGTGCTCGCCGTCGTGGCCGTCGTCCCCGAAGTCGAGCCGCCCGAAGAACAGCGGGCCCTCCGGCAGCTCCCGGAGTGCCTTGGCCTGACTGCGGAGCCGGTACCCGAGCACCTCCGCGTCGGCCCCCGAGGCGGAGACGTCCTCGCCGATCACCACCTGCTCCCCCGCACCCTCCACCATGGCGGCGAGGGCGGCGCGGCAGGCGTCGTGATGGGCGCGTTCACGGGCGAGGGCGTTTCGCAGGGAGGGGGACGGGTCGGCCGGGTTCTCGGGCGCACGAGTGGACGTCATTCCGCCGAGCGTACCGAAATAACGTAACCGAGTTAAATTTTTTACCGAGACTCAGTGATCGTGGAGCCCCACCCCGCGTCTCACACGACCAGCGTCCGCTCCAGCCGCCCGAACACGCGCTCGGCCGCCGCGACGGCGTCCCGCTCGATCTCCTCCACCGGCTCCCCCCGCTCGATCCGCCGCCAGTTCTCCATCGCCAGCACCCGTCGTACGGCGACGAGCTGCCCGGCGGCCACCCGCGCGTCGAGTCCGCCGCCGAGGGCCTCCGCGAGCGCCTCCTCGGACCGCTCCAGATGGCCGTACATGCGGGCGACCAGCGACGGCGTGCCGTAGAGGAGCCGGTGGAAGGCGAGGACGCGCGGGTGGTCGTTGAGTCCGGTGACCGGGTCGCGCCGGGCCAGCCCGGCCAGGAAGTGGGCCCGCAGCGCCCCCACCACCGACTCGCCCTCGGCCCGACCCGCCACGACCCGCGCCGACTCGGTCTCGTGGTCGGCGATCAGGTGCAGGACGAGGTCCTCCTTCGCCGGGAAGTAGCGGAAGAGGGTCGGCTTGGAGATCTCGGCGGCCGCGGCGATCTCGGCCACGGAGACCGCGTCGAAGCCCTTCTCCAGGAACAGCGCGATCGCGATCTCGGACACCGTCTCGTACATCCGCCGCTTCTTGCGCTCCCGCAGGCCGGTCTCACTCATGGGTCGAGCCTACGCAGGCACGCGGGCCTCGGACCCGGCGCCGAGGGAGGGCCGTGAGCCGAGCGAGGGCCGGGCACCGAGAGGGGCGCGGGCGTCCAGGGAGGCCCGGGCGCCGTGGAAGGCGTGCGACCTGGCGTGGAGTCCCAGGCCCGCGGTCGCGGCGGTCAGGGTCATGGCGTACCCGTCCACCGCCCGGCGCACGTTGGGCGCCTCCAGGCCGTCGCCGGTCACGAGACGGTCGAGGTCGACGTAGGCCGAGCGGACCGTCTCGATCCAGCGGTAGACCCGCCAGTCGTCCTTCCAGCCCTTGGTGCACTCCTCCGGCAGGAGCCGGGACCAGCGGTTGAACAGCCGCTCGCGGATGTCCGCGAGGGTGGGGGTGAGGTGCATGTGGCGGACCAGGTCGTAGAGCGGGTCGCCCACCATCGCCATCTCCCAGTCGATGAGGGTGAGCCCGGCACCGTCCTCGCGCCGTACGAGGTTCCACGGGTTGAGGTCGCCGTGCAGGAGGGCGGGGCGGCGTGGGGCCAGCAGATGGCGCTGGAGGAGTTCCCCCAGCCGGGCGCTGCCGGGCAGTCCCAGTTCCCGGGCGAGGTCGATGGTCTCCTTGGGGAGTTCGGCGACCATCCGGATCAGCTCGTCGCACAGGCGGGGGTAGAAGTCGTCGAGGGACGCGCTGCGGTCCAGCTCCCCGTACTCCGCGCGGGTCAACTCGGCGAGCTGGTCCACGAGGTCGTCCGCCTCGTGCGGCAGCAGGCCGTGCACCGGGTGGTCGGGCTGCCGGATCGTTCCCGTCGGCCCCTCGTAGGAGTGGATGGTGAACCGGTCGCCGAGCGCGCTGGTGCCCAGCGCCAGCACCCGCGGGGCGCGCACCCCCGGGCAGGACCGTTCGACGGCCCGCAGGACGGCGTGCTCGTAGAGGAAGCGGCGCTCCCGGGGCACGGCCGTGCCGACCTTGCGCCGCACCATCACGGGACGCGGGAAGCCGGACACGCACACGGCCGTACTGAGGTGGGCCGTCCCCCGGAACACCCGGTCCGCGGAGGCCGCGCCCTCCTCGAACAGCGCCTCCCGTACCGCCGACGCGGGGAACTCCGGGTGCTCGGGCACTCTCGTGTCGCGCTCCCAGGAGACGGCGGAGACCGTCCGCTCCCGGCTGTGCCGTCGGCCGTGGGACAGGTTCCAGCGGAACAGGACACGCTCGATCGCGCGCTCGTCGGGGACGCGCCGCAGCCGCAGGGGTTCCTCCGCCGCCACCAGCGCCCGGTGCACCGCGCGGGTCGCCTCGTCCAGGGCGCGCTGGTCGAAGGAGTCGCCGAGCGAGGTCGCCGCGCGCATGACGTCGGGGTAGACGGACTGGGCCCGCTCGAAGGCGAGGTAGTGCCCGAGGTCCCGGTCGAGGCCGTTGACGGCCTCGACCCGCCGTCGGCCCACGGCCTCGCCCCACGCGTCCGTCACCTGCGCCCACTGCTCGCTCGGGTAGCGGGTGCGCACGAGATGGGTGGCGAGGTCGTGCAGCGGGTCGCCGTAGGTCGCCAGCTCCCAGTCGACGCAGACCAGCGGGGGATCGCCGTCGTACGGCACGATCACGTTGTCGCGGTGCAGATCGGTGTGGAGCAGGCTGAACGGGCGGCTGGTCATCGTCGGCACCCGTTCGGCGAACCGCACCAGGGCGTCGTCGGGGATGCCCAGGGTCGCGAAGAGCCCGCCGAACCCGCCCCAGTTGCGCCGTCTGATCTGCTCCTCCGCCGCCAGGGCCAGCGCCCGCAGGAAGGCCCGGCTGTCCCTGCTCGACCGGGGCCACGACTGCGGCAGCGGGGGCAGGTCCTTCCTGCGCACCCGGGTCATGTCGGCCAGCAGCCCGGCGAGGCCCTGGATCAGCCGGGCGTCCAGCGGAGTGCCGTCGGGGTGGATGCCGGACAGCGGTACGCCCGGCACATGGGTCAGGACGGTCAGGTCCCGGTGCCGGACGAGACACCGCGGTGTGTGCGGCAGGAACCGGTGGACCGCCCGCAGGATCTCCGCCTCGTCCTGCCAGGTCCGCACGACCACGGGCAGCGCGGAGCGGATGCGCCGGCGCACGGTGACGGGCTGCCCGGCCTCGCAGCCCAGGAGCCGCCGGTCGGCCTCGGTCGGCGTCCGCACCGTGTGGTTCAGATGGTGATGGCCCCGGCCGGCCGGGCCCAGAGCTTCCGCACGGCGCACGAAGTCGTCGTACGCCGTCCTCCGGGCACCAGGCATGGGTGGACCATCCAAGGGTCACTCCTGAACAGCCGTGCGTCGCCTCTGATGTTCATGCGACGAAAGTGAGAGTGGGGACACTGTAATGGGCTGAGCCCCACGCCACCCGGCCAATGGCTCGTTCAGTACTTGCGCTCGGCTCCTCCGTCCGGGTGCCCCGTTCCGCGGGGCTGGTGGGAGGGCGCGGCGCGGTTCCCGCGGAAGGCCCTACGTCCGGGACCGCAGCACTTTGAGGACGGTCTCCAGCGATCGGACGACGACCCGGGCGCCCGCGTCCCGCAGCTGTCTTCCCTTGTCCTCGTCACGGGCGTAGCCGAGGAACGGCACTCCCGCCCGTTCGGCGGCGATCAGATCGGTCGGGGTGTCGCCGATCATCAGGGCCGCGGACGGTGTGGCGCCCAGTGCGCCGAGCGCCCGGTTCAGACAGTGGGGGTCCGGTTTCAGCAGGTGGAGGTCGCTCGTCCGGCCGTATATGTGCCGGCTGAAGCAGCCCGTCAGGCCCCGGCCGGCGAGGTAATCGGCCACGGTGCGCGGGGAGTTGTTGGTGGCCACCGCGAGCCGGCTGCCGAGCGCCGACCATGTGCGGATGAGCGGATCGGCGTACGCGGTGGGCATGGCGGAGGCGACCGCCTTCAGCTCCAGCTGGGTGAACCTCTCCTCCAGCTCCGCGACCAGATCGCTGCGCGGGCGCCTTCTGTTGATGGCGTACAGCACGACCATCGGATCCGGGTGGACCCGTTCCTCATCGGTGAGCAGGCCGTGCAGTCCCTGCCCCTCCAGCCACGCGACCAGATCCTTCGCCACCTGCTCCGCGGAGTGGCCCGCGAACAGCCGACAGATCGGGCCGTCGAAGTCGAACACCACGTAACGAACAGGAGCGATCAGCTCACGCAGGATCTCTGTCTCAACCGTCACCGCATCAGTCTGCGTCGTATCAGGCGTCACTAGGAGAGTGTCAGGTCCGTGGTGATGGTTTCCCAGAGGGCGTCGAACCACTGCTGGGACTGCTCCACGAACGCCTCGTCCCGCCGGCTGGTCTCCCGCGCGAACGAGAACAGCAGCGACTGGGTCCCGAACGCGTCGTACATCTCCAGCGGGCCGCCCTCCAACTGCTCCTCGCGCTTCATGAGCGTGTAGTACGCGATGAGGGCCTCCGTGCCGTTGAGGAGGTACAGCTTCACCGGCGGGGTGAACGGCAGAGCCCGGAACGTGACGCGGACGTCGATGCCGTGCGTGGACCGCAGGGCCAGCAGGTTGTGCCGCAGCACCTGACCCTGGGCGTTGCGCTGGGCGAGCCAGCGGCGTTGCAGCCGGCCGTCGACCGAGGCGTCGACCGGCGCGGGGAAGGCGAGCGGGATGTCCCGGCTCGGCAGCAGCACCCGCACGTCGACCCTGGCCGGTTTGATGCGTCCCGCGTGAATCTCGCGCAACGGCTCACCCACGGCGAGCGTGAGGGACACCGCCGTGAGACAGAGCGCGTCGATCACCACGTGCGGGGCGGCGAAGGCGGCGGATATGCGCGGGGCGAGTTCCACCATGGTGGGGCGCGGTGGCGCTCCGGGGCCGCCGGTGAACGTCTTTGCCAGGTCCGGAGCCACCGTCGCGGGGCTTCCCTTGGAAACGTTGGTGAGCAGCTGCTCCGACTGGAGGATGCGCAGCGCCTGGCGAACGGCACCGCGCTCCACACCGAACTCGTCGGCGAGCTTGGCCTGGGTGGGCATGCGCTGTCCCGGTCGCAGCTCGCCGGACCTGATCCGGCGGCGCAACGCGTCGGCCACCTCGTGATGTGACCTCTGGGGCCGCTGTGACGACTTCCGTCGATCGACGGCCGCACCTTCCCGCTCCACGAACAAACATTACAACTTCGCGCCATCTTCCGGCAGTTCATGGGAAGGTGGTTATGAGACGACTCCAAGCGGAGATAAGTAAGGAAGAGTTGGTCGCCAACTTCGCTGACATGGTCAAACTTTCAGCTTGTTGGTGACCTGGCTCACACAGACCGACCGATCGACCTCCCTTCCGGAGGGGAGCCGGGAGTTCGACCGGTCCGCACAGCCACAACTGAATGGCACAGCCACAACTGAATGCGCAGCCACAACCACAACTGAATAGCTACGGATGCAGCACACCCGCACACCGAGGAAAGGTCGAACGACAACTCCCGGGTCCCAGCGGCGGACCCGCCATCAGAAGAGGTCCGGGCACCACGGGCGCCTGGACGTCCGCAGCAGGGCGTCGGCGACAGCGGCGGCGCCCTTCCGCTGTTCCCCGACCCGGCCGAGCGCGGCGAGCCGCACCGCCGACTCGTCGCCCAGCCACAGCGCGGCGAGGTCCGCGACGTCCAGCACCAGATCGCCGTCCTCGCTCGTCGGCACACAACTCGCGCCGTCCGGACCGGCGTCCAGCCGGTAGCGCCCGGCCGCGAACCCGTCCCCGTCGACGATCTCCAGCACCAGCGTGCCGGTGCCCGCGTACGTCCGCGCCTCCAGCGCCCGTACGACGTCCAGGATCCGCACCCACAACCAGTCGGCCTGGGCGGTGACACGCGCGGCGCGCGGGTCGGGGAAGAAGTGCGGGAGGAGGTCGTCGGGGGCCCGCCAGCCCGTCTTGACCTTGGTGATCCAGTCGATCGAGCACAGGAAGTGCCACAGGGCGCGCTCGGCGGCCGGGGTCGTCGCGATCAGCCAGTTGACGTCGGCCGTGTTGTGCGGCTGCTTGTCGTGCCAGTGGTCGTCCGACTCGTACGAGACGAGGCCCTGGACCTCGCCGGCCGCCGACCGGTACACGGCGTAGAACGGCTCGGTCCACGACGAGACGATGCCCCGCTCACCGGTGTTGAGCCGCCACCAGCGCTCGTCGCGGTCCACGGCACCCGGCTGGGCGCGACGCAGTCGCTCGTGCAGCTCCGGGCCCAGCTTGCGTACGTCGGCCCCGTCGACGAGGTCGATGCGGCCGCCGTCGGCCGGGCCGGACCAGCGGGCGTCGAGTCCGGTGCGGGGCACGTCGATCGTCCACTCGGTGGTCCACGTGGCGGGGCCGAAGCCGTAGCGGCCGTAGATCGGGTACTCGGCGGCGATCAGCGTGGCGACGACGTCTCCGCGGTGCTTCGCGGCGGTGAGGTCCTCGGCCATCATCCGGGTCAGGAGGCCCCGGCGGCGATGCGTGGGGCTGACCGTGACGTTCGAGATGGCGTCGGCGGGGACGGCGGCGCCGCCCACGACCGTCAGCCGCTGCGGGAACGAACGGAACGTGGCGACGCAGCGGTCCCCGTCGAACGCGCCGAGCGTACGGGCCGGGACGATGTGCGCGGTGCGGTCCTTGAGCTCCTGCTCGGACCAGGTCTCCGGCGGCCGCAGGAACCCGGTGTTCAGCGCGCGGATCCAATCGGCCTTGTCGTCCCCGGTGATGGCACGCACGACGATGTCCTGGGAGGAGCTCATGAACCCACGCTAGGGGGTGCTCGGAGCGACTGTCGCGGGGTTTTCGCGTGCGCCGGCCCACGGGGGTGCGGGGGTGACTTGTGCGTCGCCGGGTGCGGGTGTGTC
>NZ_LIRK01000398.1 GCF_001419765.1 Streptomyces torulosus | reverse complement strand
CGCCCACCCCCCACAATGGGCGACATGGCTTCCCTCACCGTCGGATTCGATCTGGACATGACGTTGATCGACTCCCGCCCCGGCATCCACGCCTGCTACCTCGCACTGGCGGCGCGTACCGGGACGTACATCGACGCGGATCTGGCGATCACGCGGCTGGGCCCGCCGCTCGTGGAGGAACTGGCGTACTGGTTCCCCGCCGAGGACATCCCCGCGATGGCGACGCTCTACCGGGAGATCTACCTGGAGAAGGGGATCACCGCGGCGCCCGCGATGCCGGGCGCGCGGGAGGCGATCGCCGCGGTGCGGGCGGCCGGCGGGCGGTCCATCGTCGTCACCGCGAAGTACGAGCCGAACGCCAAGCTGCACATCGAGCACCTCGGCATGGAACCGGACGCCGTCATCGGTGACCTGTGGGCGGAGGCCAAGGCGGGGGCGCTGCGCGAGCACGGCGCGAGCGTGTACGTCGGCGACCACGTCGGGGACGTCCGCGGCGCGCGTACCGCCGACGCGTACTCCGTCGCCGTGGCCACCGGCCCGTGCGACGAGCGGGAGCTGCGGGAGGCGGGCGCGGACGTCGTCCTCACGGACCTGACGGCCTTCCCCGAATGGCTGGCGGCCCACACCCGCCGGTGAGCGTCAGTCCGATCGGGCCCTTCGGTCTTATCAGCCTGTCATCGGTCTGATCAGCCTGTCTGCGAGCGTGCCTTCCTGCGGCCCGCCGCCACCGACTGCAGGACGCCCGCGCCCGCGATGAGAAAACCGACGCCCATCAGCATGCTCAAACCGAACATGTAGGTGGGAAATGGGGTCGTGTCGAGGAACAGCGGGGCGACGGTGACCAGTGTGGCCACGGCGCCGACGAAGAACACGATGACGCCGGCACGGATCAGCCGGTCACCGGGTTCGGCGGAATTCGGTTGGGTTTTGTCACGCACCGGACCAGGGTAGTTCCCAGCGCGAGGGAACAGGCGGGGGACGTCTTGTCACCCGCCCCCAGACCATTAGCCTGGGTACCGGCGGGTCCCGGCGGCCCGCTGTAGTGCTATCCAGAGCAGTTTCCGCACACCGAGAACACTTTTCAGACGCAGTTTCCGACGAGTACGAGGACGAGGACAGACGTGCCTACCGGCAAGGTCAAATGGTTCAACAGCGAGAAGGGCTTCGGCTTTCTCTCCCGTGACGACGGCGGTGACGTCTTCGTCCACTCCTCCGTACTGCCGACCGGTGTGGACAGCCTGAAGCCGGGCCAGCGCGTCGAGTTCGGAGTCGTCGCCGGTCAGCGCGGCGACCAGGCACTGTCCGTGACGATCCTGGAGCCGGCCCCCTCGGTCGCCGCCGCCCAGCGCAAGAAGCCGGACGAACTGGCCTCGATCGTGCAGGACCTGACGACCCTCCTGGAGAACATCACACCGATGCTGGAGCGGGGCCGCTACCCCGAACGCACGGCCGGCAAGAAGATCGCCGGCCTGCTGCGGGCGGTGGCCGACCAGTTGGACGTGTAGTCCCCCGAGTCGCAGTTCCCCGAGTCGTGGTCCCCCGCCCGCGGGGCGGTCAGGGGAAGTCGAGTGCGTGCGGGCCGAGGGGCGGTACCAGTCCCTCGGCCGCCGCGCGGGTGAGCAGACCGCGGATCGCCGCGTAGCCGTCCTCGCCCAGGTCCGCCGTGAACTCGTTGACGTACAGGCCGATGTGCTGGTCGGCGACGGCGGGGTCCATCTCCTGCGCGTGTTCGAGGACGTACGGGCGGGACGCCTCGGGGTCGTCCCAGGCGGCGCGGACGGACGCGCGGACCGTGTCCGCGAGGCCGCGCAGCGTCTCCTCGCCCAGCGAGCGCTTCGCGATGATCGCGCCGAGGGGGATCGGCAGGCCCGTCGTCGACTCCCAGTGCTCACCCATGTCGGCGAGCTTGTGCAGCCCGTAGTTCCGGTAGGTGAAGCGGGCCTCGTGGATGACGAGTCCCGCGTCGACCTTCCCGTCCCGCACGGCGGGCATGATCTCGTGGAACGGCATGACGACGATCTCGCCGACCCCGCCGGGCAGCGTGTCCGCCGCCCAGAGGCGGAACAGCAGATAGGCCGTCGACCGCTCGCTCGGCACGGCCACCGTGCGCCCGGTCAGTCCCCCACTGCCGACAGCGTGGGAGGTGCCCCCAGTGCCCGGCTCCCGCGTCAGCACCAGCGGCCCGCAGCCCCGGCCCAGCGCGCCGCCGCACGGCAGCAGGGCGTACTCGTCGAGGACGTACGGCAGGACCGCGTACGACACCTTCAGCACGTCCAGGTCGTTGCCGCGCTCGGCCATGCCGTTGGTGATGTCGATGTCCGCGAACGTCACGTCCAGCGCGGGGGCGCCCGGAATCCGGCCGTGGGCCCACGCGTCGAAGACGAACGTGTCATTGGGGCAGGGGGAGTAGGCGATCCGCACGGTGTCGGCCGCCCGCTCAGCGCTCATGCCGCTCGTGCTGTTCCTGTGGCTCATCCGGCTCATGTCGGTCCCAACTCTCCAGTACGGGCGTCAGCTTCCCGAAGGCCCCGGTGAGGGCGGTCAGCGCGTCGCCGATGCGCCAGGCCGCGCGGTCGCGGGGGCCGACGGGGTTGGAGACGGCGCGCAGTTCCAGTACGGGCGTCGTGTGCGCGGCGGCCGCCTCGGCGACCCCGAAGCCCTCCATCGCCTCCGCCAGCGCGTCCGGGTGCCGGGCCCGCAGCTCCGCGGCGCGCTCGGCGCTGCCGGTGACCGTGGAGACGGTGAGCACCGTGCCGGTACGGGCCCCGGTCGCCGCGGCGACAAGGCCCACGAGCGCCTTCGGCGGGTGATGGGTGACGGTGCCGAACCCGAGGTCGGTGACCGGCACGAAGCCGGCCGGGGTCTCGGCGCCCAGGTCCGCCGCCGTGATCGCCTCGGCCAGCACCAGCGACCCGAGCGGCGCCCCCGGCTGGAAACCGCCCGCGATCCCCGCCGACACCACCAGGTCGTACGGCGTCCCGCCGAGCACCCCGGCGGTCAGCGCGGCGGCGGTGGAGGCGGCCGCGAGGGCGGGCCCCACACCGGCGGCGAGGAGGTCGTACACGGGCCCGGAGGCGGTGTGGCGGTGCAGGGACGCCGTCGGGAGGGGCACCTCCGTGAACGGGCCAGGGAACGCGCGTGCCACCGCGTCCCGCTCGGCGGGGACCGCGGTGGCTACGAGGATGCGCATGGGCGGCGTACGCGGATCAGGCGTCCGGGTTCTCGAACTTGAAGTTCCAGACGCCCTTGTACTGCGTGGAGCCCTTCTTCTGCTCGACGACGCTGACCGTCAGCGACTTCTGCGCGGTCTGCCCGGGCTGCGTGGCGAACAGGTCGGCGTTCTGGAAGGCCCAGTACGTCTTCTTGAACGTGTCGGTGGCGGGCTCCCCGTTGATCCACAGGGCCCAGCCGGTCTCCGCGACCTCCGGGTCGACACCGATGCGCAGGGTCTCGCCCTGGGGCACGTCGATCGACTTCGACGGCTTCTCCCTGGCGCACTTCGCGGTCTGCTCGGCGCTGAGGGTCTCGTAGCACTCGGCCTCGGTGCTGACCGAATCGGTGCCGAACGTGACGGTGGCCATCGGCGTCGGCTTGTCGCAGGCAGACAGCACGAGGAGTCCGGCGGAAAAAGCGCCGAGAGTGGCTGCGGCGCGACGGGAACGCTGGGAGGTCATGGGCGAAGGCTATCTGGCATGTCCAGGGGTGCCCCTACGTGGGGTACGGCGTGCCGGGCCGGACGGCGTCACGGCGGTCCCGTTCCGCCCCGGGTCACGCCACCTTCGCCCGGGGCGCGCCACCGTGCCGGGCCGAGGAGAGCAGGCCGCGGACCGTGGTCAGCCAGCCGAGGGCGACGATCCCGGCGGCCACGGCCATGCCGAGCGTGCCGACCAGGGGCAGGGCGATACCGATCCCGCCGCCGACCACCCACGCCATCTGCAGCAGCGTCTCGGAGCGGGCGAAGGCGGAGGCCCGGACGGCCTCGGGGACGTCCCGCTGGATCAGGGCGTCCAGGGCCAGCTTCGACAGGGCCTGCGACAGACCGGCGAACGCGGCGAGGCAGGCGATGAAGAACGCGCTGAAGAACACGACCGCCAGCACGGCGACGGCCAGCTCCACGGCCACCACGGTCACGATGATCAGCTCCGGCGCCCGCGACTTCAGCCATGCCCCCGCGGCGGTGCCGAGCGCGTTCCCCACCCCCGCCGCGACGGCCACCATGCCGAGCGAGACGGCCGCGCTCTGCCCGGGGAGCGGGTGCACCCGCAGCAGGAACGCCAGGAAGAAGATCAGGAAGCCGGACAGGCAGCGCAGCGACGCGTTGGCCGCGAGGGCGTGGGTGACGGCCGGGCCGACCGTCCGCAGATTCGGCCGCTTCAGCGTCTTGGCACGGTGCGGGCCGTGCAGATGCTCCGGGTCCGCGGCGAGCAGCGCGATGCCCTCGCCCTTCGCGGAGTCGACCTTGGGCGGCAGCGTGAACGACAGGAACGTCCCCGCGAGGAAGATCGCGCACGCCCCGTACAGCGGGAAGCGCGGGCCGAGGGCCTGGAGTCCCGCCCCGATCGGAGCGGCGACACCGGTGGCGAGGAGGCCGCAGAGAGTGACCCGCGAGTTCGCCTTGACCAGGGAGAACGCGGGCGGGAGGAGCCGGGGGACGACCGCGCTTCTGATCACTCCGTACGCCTTCGACGCGACGAGGACACCGAGCGCGGCCGGGTACAGCTCGATGCCGCCCGTCTCCACCGCGCCGACCAGGACGAGTGCGAGGAACGCCCGCGCCAGCATCGCGCCGGCCATCGCGGCGCGGCGGCCGTGCGGGAGGCGGTCCAGGAGGGGGCCGACCACGGGGGCGAGGAGGGCGAAGGGGGCGAGGGTGATGGCGAGGTAGAGGGCGACGCGGCCGCGGGCCTCGTCGGTGGGGACGGAGAAGAAGACGGTGGAGGCGAGGGAGACGGTGATCATCACATCGCCGGCGCCGTTCACGCCGTGCAGTTCGATGAGCTTGCCGAGGCCGGACTCGCCGGCGCCGTGGGCGTGGGTGGCCTTGCGGATACCGCGGGCCGGGGCGGTCACCGGCCGGTGCAGGGCGCGGGTCAGCGAGCGGACGGCTCCGGTCAGTCGACCTGAACCGCCGCGGGTTCCGCTCCGCTCGGCGCCGGTCACCTCGTCATAGTGCCCCGAGATGGGGGGCCGTAGTGCGGTTACCGCTCGTATGGCGGTGAACGGGGTTGGGGGCGCCTACTGGCTCGGGGGTGCGCGGTTCGTTGGCGGGTGCGGGTTCGTTGTGGTTGTTCGCGCAGTTCCCCGCGCCCCTGAGGGGAACGGGCCTGCGGCCTGGGCGCGACCAGCCCCCACCTGCCCGCACGTGCTTGGTTCACGCCAACGCCGGGCCCTCTGATCCGCCCCCCGGAACACACCCCGGCCCGAGCCCAGCGCAGCGGAACCGTAACGTCGGTGTGGGCGCCGGGCGCTGGAGAAGGTAGCGTGCATAGCGCGCCCGCGGCGGTTGTTCTCGGCCGCGCGCCTGACGTTCATCCCGCAGAATGGGTGACATAGGTGCGCCCGAGTGCGATCGGGCGCGGACGTCGACGCGGCCCCCTGGTCCGCTCCGTCCGCACCCCCCGCCGAGGGAGGCGCACTCGTGAGACGGCGTAGGAGAGAAGCGATACCTGTGAGCGCAGCGACAACGCGAAGCCGCACCCCCGACCGCTTGTGCGCCGAGGCCGTCGACCTCGCCCGCGCCGCCGCCGAGGAGGCGGCCGCGCCCGGTGTGGTGGGGGAGCACGCGGGGCTCGTCTCCGAGGGCGACCGCGTTGTCACGCACTTCTTCGAATGCAAGGAGATGGGCTACCGGGGCTGGCGCTGGGCCGTCACCGTCGCCCGCGCCTCCCGCGCGAAGATCGTCACGCTGGACGAGGTCGTCCTGCTGCCCGGCCCCGACGCGCTGCTCGCGCCGGAGTGGGTGCCGTGGAGCGAGCGGCTCCGGCCCGGCGACATGGGCCCCGGCGATCTGCTGCCCACCGACGCGGAGGATCTGCGGCTGGAGCCCGGCTTCTCCGGTGAGGACGAGCCGCCGCCGAACTCCCCGGTCTCCGACGACATGGCCGAGCTGGTGGAGGCGGAGGACGCGGAGGTCGCGGGCGGGGTCCCGGCGAACCTGCCGATCGCGCCGCGCCGCGGGTCCATCGCCGCCATCGCCGAGGAACTGGGCCTGCGGCGCGCCCGCGTGCTGTCCCGGTACGGGCTGCACACGGCCGCGGACCGCTGGGAGGAAGGGTTCGGGGCGAAGACCGCGATGGCCCAGGCCGCGCCCGCGTCCTGCGTCAGCTGCGGGTTCCTCGTGCCGATCGGGGGGTCGCTCGGGCAGGCCTTCGGGGTGTGCGCGAACGAGTTCGCGCCGGCGGACGGGCGGGTCGTGTCGCTGACCTACGGGTGCGGGGGGCACTCCGAGGCGGCGGTCATGCCGAAGCCGCCGCAGCCGGCTCCGCCGCGGCTCGACGAGACGAGGGTCGACCCCTTCCCGCTGCGACCGTCGCCGGACTCCGGGTCGGTGCCGGTGGGGGCGGAGGACGCCGAGGGCGAGGCGGATCTGGGTCACTCGTGACCTTGGCTGTGGTGTGAGGGGCGCCCAGTAGCTCGGGGCTGCGGGTGCGTCGGCGGGTGCGAGTTCGTTGTGGTTGTTCGCGCAGT
>NZ_LIRK01000397.1 GCF_001419765.1 Streptomyces torulosus | reverse complement strand
GCGCCCAGCGGGCGGCCGTCGGGCAGGGGCACGTCGACGGCCGCCCGCTGGGCGCGGGAGATCAGCTCGGCGGCCTTCTCCATGAGGATCGCCCGGTCGCCGGGGCCGAGTTCGAGGGCCAGGGCGTCCATCCGGACACTGTGGTGCAGACCGCCGTCGGCCTTGGCCTCGGCCGCCGCGTACGCCTGGAGCAGCGAGCGCTCACGGGCGGAACTCTGCGCCAGCAGCCGCCGTTCGATGGCCGCGGCGGCCTTGCGGATCACGGGGGTCAGCGCCGGGTCCTCCGCGCTGCGGGGATAGCCGAAGCACAGGACGCCCTCGATACGGCCGCTCAGCGGGTCCCGGACGGGGAGCGCCCGGCAGGCGCTGCCCTGGGAGCGTTCGGCGAAGTGCTCGGCGCCGTAGACGCCGATGAGCCGTCGCTCCGCCAGGGCGAGGCCGATGCCGTTGGTGCCGGCGAACCGCTCGGCGAAGACGAACCCCGGCACGGTCTGGATCGCCGGGAGGCTCCGGGCCATCGACGCCCGGCCGAACCGGCGCATCAGCACGGTGCCGTTCCCGTCGGCCAGGGAGATGTTCATGGCACTGCCGGCGAACCTGGCCTGCAGCCGGTCGAGCACCGGCGTCGCCGCGCGGACGATACGGCCGTCGGGGTCGAAGTCGTCGCTGAAGGGCAGCTCGGACTCGTTCGGCGAGAGCCCCAGGGACCGGGAGCGCCGCCAGGAGTGCAGGATCGACGTCCGCACCCCCGTCTCGACCTGTTCGCCCTGGAGAAAACGCTCACGAGAACGAGCGGGTCCCGTGCCTTGTGTCGCACGGCCCGTGAGGATCGGCTCGCCGTCGGACCTGACCACGCTCGCCTCACACGCGCGATTCGATAACCCGCTTATCGGAAGTATCCGGCATTGACGAGGATACGGGCATCCGCAACCCGAGTCACGGTCGGCCCTGGAGGCGCGCACGGAGCCGGAGGGGCCGCAGGCGCCGGAGACGCCGCAGGGGCGGGCCGATCACAGGACCGCGACCGGATTGACGGGTGAGCCGGTGCCGCCGGGGACGTTCAGCGGGGCCACAACGAGCAGGAACGCGTACCGCCCCGCCTCCGCGGTGGCGGCGGCGAGCGCCTCCAGATCGAGGTTGTCCAGCAGGGGCACGCCCATCGCGGTCACGGCCAGGGCGTGGACCGGTGAGTGCACCCCGGGGACGGGCGAGGGCCGTACGTCGCTGTCGCCGTCACCGCCGAGCAGGCAGACACCGCGTTCGGCCAGCAGGGGCAGGGCGTCCACATGGAATCCGGCGCTCGCGGTGTCGGGGTCCCAGGCGCCGAGTTCCGCGCGGCGGCGGACCTGACCGGAGCGCAGCAGCACCGCGTCGCCCTCGCCGATCGTCACCCCGAGTGCCTTCTCCGCCGCGAGGACGTCCTTCGCACGCACGGCTCGGCCCGGCTCCAGCCAGCGGACGCCGAGGACGGCGGGGAGGTCGAGCAGCACACCCGTCGTGACGAGGGGGCCGAGCGCGGCCACCGTGCCGAAGCGGGCGCCTGCCGCGTCGACGGACTCCTGGGCCGCCCTGCCGTCGTAGAGCCGCCCCCGGTAGGCGATGTGGGACAGCGCGTCCAGATGGGTGACGCCCTTGCCGTGGTAGTCGGCGGCGAGGAAGTCCTTGTGGGTCGTGGGCTCCGGGCTCTCCACGTCCCCGAGGTCGGTCATGTGGTGCAGGGCGGGCTTGCGGTTGTCGGGTCCCGGCCGGGTGTTCCAGGGCAACGCCATCGGGACGACCAGCCCGGACCGCACGTGCCCGGCGGCCCGCCGCACATGCTCCTCGGTCACCCGGTTCCACGCGCCCCGGTCGGCGGGGTCCCAGCGCCCCCAGGTACGGACGGCCTCGAAGATCCGGTCGAACTCCTGCCGGGAGACGACGGGGCCGTTCGGGGCGCCGTCACCGTCGGGGGCGGGGCGCTCAGCCTGGGCCGCCTGACCGTGATCGGCGTAGGTCGCCTGACCACGTTCGGCATGGGTCCCCCGATGGCGGCCGACCGCCCGTTCGGGGTCGACGGCCTGCTCCGGGCCGGCCGCTCGCTCCGAGTGCGGCGGCTCAGCGGACGTCGGGCTCATCGGCACTCCTCGCGGATGGTCACCAGCACTCCCACTGGTCCACCGTGCACCTGTCAGAGAACCCGGCGCCACAGCAGCCGGGGGGCGGCTCGGACCAGGGCCGCCGAGGCCAGTCCGAGCGCCGCGCCGGCGGCCACGTCGGAGGGGTAGTGCGCGCCGCTGTGCACGCGTTCGACGGCCACCGGCACCGCGAGCGCCCCGCAGGTCGCGCCGACGGGCGGCCACACCGAGCCGACGGCGCGCGCGAAAGCGAAGGCCGCGGCCGTGTGCCCGGAGGGGAAGGAGGAACTCTCGGGGCGGTCCCGGAGCGCGTCCGGCGGGACCCACTCCGAGGGCGGGCGGCGGCGCCGGTACAGCTGCTTCGTGACCAGGTTCGACAGGAGCAGCGCCGTCGTCATGCCCGCCACGCCGGTCACCGCTGCCACCCGGCCGCGCCCTCCCGTGGCCGCCAGCAGCGCCGTCACGGCCCACCACACCTTCGTGTGTTCGGCCGCCTCCTCGACCGCGGGCAGCACCCGCCGCGCCCACGCCGGCCCGCCGTCGATGACCCGGCGGGCCAGTCGTCGGTCCGCGGCGCGCAGCTCCGCCATCACCTTCATGGGCGGCGTCCTCCCGTCCGCGCCGCCCGGGGGCGGCGACCCGGCGCTCACGGGCGCTCAGGTGCGAAGTCGTCGTCGGTCCTCGTCGGTCCACTTCCGCGTGTCGCGCGGCTGGACGTACGGCTCCTCCTCGACCGGATGGCCTCCCGCGACGGCCCGTTGGCGGGCGAGCTCCGCGTCGAACTCCAGGCCGAGAAGGATCGCGAGATTCGTGATCCACAGCCACACCAGGAAGACGATCACACCGGCGAGGGTGCCGTACGTCTTGTTGTACGAGCCGAAGTTGGCCACGTACACCGCGAACCCGGCCGAGGCGACCATCCAGATCAGCAGTGCCAGGAGGCTGCCGGGAGTCACCCAACGGAAGCCGCGCACCTTGGCGTTCGGGGTCGCCCAGTAGAGCAGCGCGATCATGACGGTGACCAGGGCCACGAGCACCGGCCACTTCGCGATCGACCACACCGTCAGGGCCGTGTCGCCCATGCCCAGCGCCGAGCCCGCCTCACGGGCCAGGGCCCCGGTGAACACGACGATCAGCGCGCTGATCACCGCGAGGACCAGCAGGACGACCGTCACGGCGACCCGGATCGGCAGCACCTTCCAGACGGGGCGGCCCTCGGGCATGTCGTAGACGGCGTTGGCGGTGCGGATGAACGCGGCGACGTAGCCGGAGGTCGACCACACCGCCAGCAGCAGACCGACGATCGCCATGACGGAGCCGATCCCGGCGTTGCCCTGGAGCTGCCGCACCGCGTCCTGGAGGATCTCCCGCGCCGAACCCGGGGCGAGGCTCTGGATGTTGTCCAGCACCTGCTGGGTCGCCGAGCGGCCGGTGATGCCCAGGAGGGAGACGAGCACCAGCAGCGCGGGGAAGAGCGAGAGGATCCCGTAGTACGTCAGGGCGGCGGCCCGGTCGGTCAGTTCGTCGTCCTTGAACTCCTTCAGGGTCCCCTTCAGCACCGCCGACCAGGAACGCTTGAGCACCTGCGTCGGCTGGTCCGGCGCCCGCCGCTCCACGTCCTCGTCGGGCCCGATGGACCGCTCGTCCTCCTCCGGTCCGACGGACCGCTCCTCGGGCGCTCGCTCCGTCCGGTCCTCGGGACCGAGAGGCTGTTCCTCCGGCGCCCGCCGGTCCACCCGTTCCTCCATGGCATCGGCCTCGCGGTCGTGCGCGTGGTGTTCGCCATGCCTTCTGAGCCGTTTCAGTGTCCGCACCATGCCGCACGCGTATCCGCGCGCCGAGCACCTATGCGCTTGTTTGAGCAGAAATGTCGAGCGCCGGGTGCCCGACCTCCGTGTCAGAGGGTGTCCGTCGCGGGCCGGGACGCCACCAGGCGGCGCAGTTCGGCCTTGGCGAGCTTGCCGCTGGCGTTGCGCGGCAGTCGGTCGAGGAGCAGGAGCCGGGTGGGGAGCTTGTAGTCGGCGAGGTGGCGGCCGGCGAACGCCCGGACCTCCTCCAGCGTGGGCTCCGCGCCGGGCGCGCAGGTGAGGACGGCGAGGACGGTCTCGCCCCAGGTGGGGTCGGGCACACCGAGGGCGGCCGCCTCCAGGACACCGGGGCAGGCGGTGAGGACGCGCTCCACCTCGGCCGGGTAGATGTTCTCGCCACCGCTGATGATCATGTCCTTGAGGCGGTCGACGATGTAGTAGAAGCCGTCCTTGTCTCGGTGGGCGATGTCCCCGGAGTGGAACCAGCCGGCGTCGTCGAAGGCGGCGGCGGTCGCCTCGGGGTTGTTCCAGTAGCCCGGCGTGACATTGGGGCCGCGGACGCAGATCTCGCCGCGGGTGTCGGCCTCGTCGATGCCGTCCCCGGTGACGGGGTCGACGACGCGGATCTCGGTGTACGGCATGGGGGCGCCGGCGGAGCCGGTCTTCTCGCGGGTCAGCGCGGCCGGCAGATACGTGGCGAAGGGGGCCGTCTCGGTGAGCCCCCACGCCTGCTGGAGGAGGACACCGCCCTCGGCCCAGTCGTGGATGAGCCGCGGCGGCACGGGGGCGCCCGCGACGATCGGGGACCGCAGCGCGCTCAGATCGGCCTCGGCGAAGCCCGGCACGCGGGAGAGGGCGGCGTACATGGCGGGCACCGCGAAGAGACCGGTGACCCGGTGGCGTACGAGGTCGTCCAGGCACTGGGCGGGGTCGAACGCGCGGCGTACGACGACGGTGCCGCCGCGCAGCAGGGTCCGCAGGGTGAGGGCGTTGAGGCCGCCGATGTGGAAGAGGGGGGCGACGGCCAGGTTCACGTCGTCGGAGCGGGTGTCGACCATGCTGTCGACGTTCACCGCGTTCCACCAGATGTTGCCGTGGGTGAGCATGACCCCTTTGGGGCGGCCGGTGGTGCCCGAGGTGTACATCAGCACACCGAGGTCGTCCTCGTGCAGGGGCACCGGCGGCCGTTCGGCGCGGCCGGGGCCGAGCAGCAGCGACAGCGGTGTCCATCCCGCCGGAGGCGTCGCCGGGGCCGGGCAGGCGGGGTCGGTATCGACCAGGACGCGACGGCGGGCCGGGAGGTCGTCGGCGATCGACTCGACGAGCGTGCGGTGCCCGTCCTCGACGACCAGGGTGTGGGCCCCGCTGTCGACGAGGATGTCGCGGACCTCCTCGGCGACGAGCCGGAAGTTGACGGGGATGAAGACGGCGCCGAGGTGGGCGGCGGCGAAGAGGGTGTGGAAGAAGGTGGCGCTGTTCAGGCCCAGGTAGGCGATCCGGTCGCCGCGCCGCAGCCCCTGCTCGGCGAGTCCCGCGGCCAGTTCGACCGCCGTCCGGCTGAGCCCGGCGGCGGAGAACTCCTGGCCCTCGTAGTGGAGGGCGGTCGGGGTGGGGTACTTCGCTCTGCGGTGCAGAGCCGCTGCGGGGCTGATGTCGACGGCGGCCATGGCGGCGGCTCCTTCGCTGGCTGTCGTACCGGCTTCGCCGAACGCTCCGGAGAGCTCCTTGTCGTCCCCCCACCGTCCCACCGGGCGGCCACCGGTGAAACCGGACGGCGGGACTACGGGACCGGACGGTGGGACTACGGGACCGTCGTCTCGTCCGGCAGTGGCTGTTCCGCCCAGATGGTCTTGCCGGTGCGGGTGTGGCGGCTGCCCCAGCGCCGGCTGAGCTGGGCGACGAGGAGGAGGCCCCGGCCGCCCTCGTCGAAGGCGCGTGCCCGGCGCATGTGCGGGGCGGTGCTGCTGGAGTCGGACACCTCGCAGATGAGGGTGGCGTCGCGGATCAGCCGCAGCTGCACGGGGGCGTCGCCGTAGCGGATGGCGTTGGTGACCAGTTCGCTGACGATCAGTTCGGTGACGAAGGAGAGGTCGTGCAGCTGCCAGGCGGCGAGCTGGTCGCAGGCCAGCTTGCGGGCCTGGGCGACGAATGTGGGGTCGGCGGGCACGTCCCAGGTGGCGACCTGGTCGGCGGCCAGGCCGTGGGTGCGGGCCAGGAGCAGGGCGACGTCGTCCGCGGGGCGGTCCGTCAGCAGTCCGCGCAGAACACCGTCGCAGGTCTCCTCCAGGGGCCGGTTCTTGCCGCCGAGCGCCTCCCGCAGCAGGGTGAGCCCGTCGTCCATGTCGAGGCCGGCGGTCTGGACGAGGCCGTCCGTGTACAGGGCGAGCACGCTGCCCTCGGCGAGGTCGAACTCCGCCGTCTCGAACGGCAGCCCGCCCACGCCCAGCGGCGGCCCGGTCGGCAGGTCGAGGAACTCCACCTCGCCGTCCGGGGCGACCAGGGCGGGCGGCGGGTGGCCGGCGCGGGCCATGGTGCACTGCCGCGTGGTCGGGTCGTAGACGGCGTACAGGCAGGTCGCGCCGATCTCGCCGGGGCTGTCGGCGTCGTCGTCGCCGTCCGCCGCCGTCTCGGTGTCCAGGCGCAGGACGATGTCGTCGAGCTGGGTGAGCAGCTCGTCCGGGGCGAGGTCCACGTCGGCCAGGGTGCGGACGGCGGTCCGCAGCCGGCCCATGGTCGCGGAGGCCTGCACCCCGTGGCCCACGACGTCGCCGACGACGAGCGCCACACGCGCCCCGGACAGCGCGATCACGTCGAACCAGTCGCCGCCGATCCCGGCGCGGGAGCTGGCCGGCTGGTAGCGGGAGGCGATCTCCACGGCGGCCTGCCGGGGCGCGTGGTGGCGCAGCAGACTGCGCTGGAGTCCGAGGGCGATGGCGTGCTCGCGGGTGTAGCGGCGGGCGTTGTCGACGCACACGGCGGCGCGGGCGGCCAGCTCCTCGGCGAGCAGCAGGTCGTCCTCGGTGAAGGGTTCCGGGGTGCGGTGGCGGGCGAGGAGCGACAGGCCGAGCGTGACGCCCCGGGCCCGCAGCGGCACCGCCATCAGCGAGTGGATGCCGTGGGCGTCGATGCTGCGGTCCCGCGCGGGTGTGTCCGCGGCCCACAGCCGCCGGGTGATGTCGTCGACGTCGTACAGCAGGGCGCGGCCGCTGGTCAGGGCGCGGCCCGGCGGTGAGTTCTCGTCGTAGGTGTGCCGGCTGCCGACGGGGATGACGGCTTCGGGGCAGCCCTCCAGCACGGACCGCTGGGCGGTGCGGCGGAACAGCAGGGGGCCGGCGCCGGGCAGGAGGGGCGCCTCCTCGCCGGCCAGCACCGAGTCGAGCAGGTCCACCATGACGAAGTCGGCGAAGTAGTCGGTGCACACCTCCGCGAGTTCCTCCGCGGTGCGCGCCACGTCGAGGGTGGAGCCGATCCGGCCGCCGGACTCGTTGACCATGGTGAGGCGGCGGCGGGCGAGGAACTGCTCGGTGCTGTCCAGCGCCACCAGGCACATGCCGCGCACCGCGCCGGCGTCGTCCTTCAGTGGGCTGAGCGACACCAGCCAGGCGTGCTCGCGGGCCTCGCCGGGCGCGTGCAACCAGGCCTCGTACGGCACCGGCTCGCCCGTGCGCAGGACGCGCCGCACCGCGGCGTCGAGGCCTTCGAAGCCGGGCAGCTTGCGTCTGCCGTCGACGGACTCCCCCACCCGGCGGCCGAGCAGGTCCTTCTCCGGCCGCCCCATCACGTCCTCCATGGCGGAGTTCGTGGCCACGGCGAGCCCGTCCTGGTCGAACAGCGCGATCGGTACGGGCAGCTGGTCCAGGGCCCAGCCCCGCAGCCGGGCCACGGGTTCCGGCACCGTGGCCGTCACGAACCACCGGGCCTCACCCGCCGCGTCCGTGAGGGGGTGGGCGACCAGTTCCAGCTCCACGCGGTGGCCGTCCCGGTGCCGGGCGTCGAGGGGGCCGCGCCATTCGGCCCGCCGGGTGAGACGGCGCCGGGCCGGGGCGGGAAGGGGGCCGGTCAGCAGCTCGGCGGCCGGTCGGCCGAGGATGTCCTCGGGCCCGTATCCGAGCAGGTCACGGGCGCCGGTGCTCCACGCGACGATCACCCCCCGGGCGTCCACCGCGGCCGAGGCGACACCGTGCTCGCCCATCGTTCCTTCTCTCCACGACCTCTCGACGACCGGAGCCGCCGTGGGCGGCTCCGTGAGATCGACTGCTCGCACTGCTTCCCGGGTTCATTGTGCGCCGGGCACTCCCCACGGCGCGCGACCGCGGAGCACGACGGTCCGGAAGGCGTCCGGTTCCGGGGGTGGTGTCCCACCGGTCCCCCGGCGAGGATGCCCCCTCGCGCGACACATCCTGCCGTGCGTCGCGGCGGTGGACACCCGCCCGGACGGGGAAGGGGGCCCGCGATGGGGGCTCATGCGGCACCGGGTCGTGGACGCGCGCTGTGGGCGCCGACGGTTCTCCTGCTCCTGACCGTCCTCCTCGGTGTCCCTCGGGCCGAGGGCGCGCCCGTGTCGGCGGACGCCTGCCGCACCACGGGCACCGCGTTGCCGCGCGGCGACTGCGGGCCGTTCTGGCAGGTCCTCGCGGAGGACTTCAACGGTGACCGGGTGCCGCTGGGGTCGTTCGACGACTGCGCGCACGAGGTCGACACGTCCGCCGCGTACTGCGGGGGACTGAGCGGCGCGTACCGCGACAACTGGTGGGCCTATCCGACGGGCTGGCCCGACACGGCCGGCGAACGGGGCCGGGAGGTCGTCGGCGTCTACCACCCGGAGGACACCGTGAGCGTGGGCCCTGCGGAGAACGGCGACGGACGGATGTTCATCCGGATGTGGCGGCCCACCGACGGAGGTCCCGTGCACGCCGCCGCGGTGGTACCGCGTGCCGTCATGCAGATGAAGTACGGCAAGTACAGCGCCCGCATCAAGGTCACCGCACTCGCTCCGGGCTACAAGTCCGCCTGGCTCCACTACGGGGGCGGCTGCGAGATGGACCATCCCGAGGGCGAGTGGACGGACGACCTCACCGCCTTCCATCATCCCTGCGGGGGTGGCGAACAGGGCTACTTCCCGGGCGCCGACGACTGGACGGAGTGGCACACCGTGTCCACGGAGTGGACGCCCGGTCAGGTGCGGTTCTTCGTCGACGGCAGGCTGGTCGGGCACGACACACGGCAGGTGCCGGACCGGCCCCTGTCGTGGGTGCTCCAGAACGAGAGCGCCCTGAGGGGCCCCGGCGCCGCCCCCGGCAGCAGCGCCCGGCTCGACATCACCTGGGTCGCGGCCTACGCGTACGGCTGGAAGTGAACCGGCCTCCGCCCGACGGCCCGCGACCGATGCCGTCGAGCGTCGGCTTCCGCGCGCCCGAGTGCGCCGCACCCGGCGCTCCGCGCCTCCGTGGCCGACGTCCCGCGCGGGTCAGGGCGCGCGCACCGGGAGGAGGGCCCGGGTCTCCCAGCCGCGGCCGACACGTGGGCCCGCGTGCAGTGCGCCGCCCAGCGCGGTCACCCGTTCGTTCAGGCCGACCAGTCCGAAGCCCCCGCCGCGCGCGTCCTCCGGCAGCTGGGTGCCGCCGCGGCCGTCGCCGGCGACCGACACCTCCAGTCGGTCGCCCCGGTGTCGCAGCGCGACGGTGATCCGCTCGGCGTCGGCGGCGTGCCGCCGCACATTGGTCAGGGCCTCCTGGGCCACCCGGCGCACCGTCTGCGCGGCCTCCGCCGACAGCGCGCGGCGTTCACCGCCGACCTCCACGGCGGTCGCCTCGGTGAGGGCGGCCAGATCACGCAGGTACTCCTCCACCGGAGCCGTCACGCCCCGCAGCGCGGACAGCGCCTGACGGGTCTCCGCCAGGCCCTCACGGGCCATGGCTCGGGCGGCGACGACCCGTTCGAGGATCCGCTCCCGCTCGGCGTCGCGCTCGATCAGCAGCCGGGCCGCCTCCAGGTGGACCAGCTGGGCGGAGAGGCTGTGGGCGAGGACGTCGTGCATCTCGCGGGCGATCCGGGCCCGTTCCGTGAGGGCGGCGGACTCCGCCTGGGCCTCCAGCGCGGCCCGTTCACGGAGCTGGAGCCGCAGGGCGTTCCCGCGCGCCTCGGCGTCCAGGCGCAGGACGTGGCCGAGGAGGAAGAGGCCGGCCGCGGTCGCGGCGGTCGTGGGCCATGTGTCGTCCGCCGTCGCGGCGTAGCCGGCGAGCGCACCGGCGGCCACGGGCACGGCGGCGGCCCACGGCAGCCGCCGCAGCGCCACGACGACCACGCCGCACCACACGACGACCGCCAGCACGTCGAAGCCCACGGCCCGCGCCGCCACGGCGAGGCCCGCCGCCGCGAGGAGTATCAGCAGGGAGGTCCACAGCCGCCGGACGAGGGTGAGCCGGAAGAACACCCACACACCCAGGACGCAGCCCGTCACGGCGACCACGTCGAACAGCGTCCGCCAGGACAGGACCGGGTGCTCCGAGACCCCCCGCCACAGCAGCAGCCCGGTCACGAAGACCCGTCCGGTCCAGGCGCGCAGCCGCCCGTACCGCGTGGCGCCCTCACGGGAGAGCGCCTCCCGAGAGGGCCAGCTCGTCCAGGTCACACGACGACTCACACACGGTCCTTACGAGCGGCGGCGGGG
>NZ_LIRK01000396.1 GCF_001419765.1 Streptomyces torulosus | reverse complement strand
CCCCGAGGTATGTCATGCGCACGCCCCACCCGAGCCGCCGCACCATACTCACCGCGACCACAGCCGCAGCAGCCCTCACCACCCTCCCCGCACTCACCACCCAGGCCCACGCCACCGAGGCCCACCCCGGCCCAACCGCCGGAGGCTACCGCTGGCGCACCGCCGTGATCGGCGGCACCGGTTTCATCACCGGCGTCCTCTTCCACCCCTCCGTCCGCGGCCTCGCCTATGCCCGCACGGACATCGGCGGCCCCTACCGCTGGGACGACCGCAAGGCCCGCTGGACCCCGCTGACCGACCACCTCGGCTGGGACGACTGGAACCTCCTCGGTGTGGAGGCGATCGCCGTCGACCCGGCCCACCCGAACCGCCTCTACCTCGCCCTCGGCACCTACACCCAGTCCTGGGCCGGCAACGGCGCGATCCTCCGCTCCGACGACCGGGGCGCCACCTGGACCCGTACCGACCTCACCGTGAAGCTCGGCGGCAACGAGGACGGCCGGGGCACGGGCGAGCGTCTGCTCGTCGACCCCCGGGACAGCGACACCCTGTGGCTGGGCACCCGACACGACGGCCTCCTCAGGTCGACGGACCGGGGCGCCACCTGGGCGAGGGCCACAGGCTTCCCGGCCACGCCCGCCGCCACCGGGCAGGGCGTCACCCTGCTCGTCGCCGCCGGCCGCGCCCTCTACGCCGGCTGGGGCGACGGTGACGGCACCTCCGCCACCGTCAACCTGTACCGCACGACCGACGGCACCACCTGGGAGGCGGTCCCCGGGCAGCCGGCCGGCGCCTCCGCCAAGGTCCCGATCCGCGCCGCGTACGACCGGCACGCGCGTGAGCTGTACGTGACGTACGCCAACGGGCCCGGCCCCAACGGCCAGTCCGACGGCAGTGTGCACAAGCTGCGCACCACCAGCGGCACATGGACCGACGTCACCCCGGTGAAGCCGGGAGGTACGGCGGCCGACGGGTCCGCCGACACCTTCGGCTACGGCGGCGTCGCCGTGGACGCCCGCCGCCCCGGCACCGTCGTCGTCTCCACCAACAACCGCTGGGCGGACATCGACACGGTGTTCCGCTCCACGAACGGCGGCCGCACCTGGACCTCCCTCAAGGACTCCGCCGTCCTCGACGTGTCCGAGACCCCCTACCTCAAGTGGGGCGCGGACAAGCCGAAGTTCGGCTGGTGGATCCAGGCGCTGGCCCTCGACCCGTACGACTCGAAGCACGTCGTGTACGGCACCGGCGCGACCCTCTACGGCACCCGCGACCTCAGGCACTGGGCGCCGCAGATCCGGGGCCTGGAGGAGACGGCCGTGCGCCAGCTGATCTCGCCCCCCGTCGGACAGGCGCACCTGATCAGTGGGCTCGGGGACATCGGCACGATGTACCACGAGCGGCTCACGTCGTCCCCGTCGCGCGGCATGGCGACGAACCCCGTGTTCGGGTCGGCGACGGGCCTCGCGCTGGCCGCGAGGAAGCCGTCGTACGTGGTCCGCACCGGCTGGGGCGACCACGGCAACGGCGCCTTCTCGACCGACGGCGGCCGGACCTGGGCGCCCTTCGGGAGCCAGCCCGCCCTCGCCAAGGACGCGCCGGGACCGATCGCCGTCAACACCGACGGAAGCGTGCTGATCTGGTCCTTCGTCCACTGGGACGGCACCAGGTATCCGGCCCACCGCTCCGGCGACGGCGGTGCGACCTGGGCCGAGGTGCCCACCTTCCCCAAGGGCGCCACCCCGGTCGCCGACCCGGCGGACGCGACGCGCTTCTACGCGTACGACACGGACACCGGCACGGTGTACGCCAGCACCGACGGCGGCCGCTCCTTCACGGCGGGCGCGACCGGCCTGCCCTCGGGGGACAGCCAGTACAAGCTGGCCGCGGCCCCGGGACGCACCGGCGACCTGTGGCTGAGCACCAAGACGAACGGCCTGTACCGGTCCACCGACAGCGGTGCCTCCTTCGCGAAGGTCGCCGGCTGCCGCGCCTCGCACGTCCTCGGCTTCGGCAAGGCCGCGCCCGGCGCCGCCTACCCGGCGATCTACCAGATCGGGGCCGTCGACAGCCTCACCGCCGTCCTCCGCTCCGACGACGGCGCGCGGACCTGGACCCGTGTCAACGACGACGCCCACCAGTGGGGCTGGACCGGCGAGGCCATCGCCGGCGACCCGCGGCTGTACGGCCGCGTCTACGTGGCGACGAACGGCCGCGGCATCCAGTACGGGGACCCGGTCCGATGACCCGGCGGCGGCACACCGGGCCCACCCTCGCCGACGCCACCCGTGGCCGGCTCCTCTTCGGCGGTGACTACAACCCGGAGCAGTGGCCCGAGGAGGTCTGGTACGAGGACGTCCGCCTCATGAAGGAGGCGGGCGTCAACTCCGTCACCCTCGGTGTCTTCTCCTGGGCGAAGCTCGAACCCCGGCCCGGCGCACGGGAGTTCGGCTGGCTGGACACCCTGATGGACCTGATGCACGAGCACGGCGTCGGGGTCGTCCTCGCCACCCCCACCTCCTCCCCGCCGCCGTGGATGGGCCGCCTCCACCCCGAGACCCTCCCGCGCGACGAGAACGGACAGGTCGAGTGGTGGGGCTCCCGCCAGCACTTCTCGCACTCCAGCGCCGTCTACCGCC
>NZ_LIRK01000395.1 GCF_001419765.1 Streptomyces torulosus | reverse complement strand
TTCGTCCCGAAGCAACTTGGGGTGCCCACTGTCCTTGAGCTGCTGTGCCTGTCACCTGTGCGGATGGTCCGCTGACGTCTACAGCGGTTCGCGGATGTGCGCCGTGGTTGTCACGCAGAAAGACCCTCACCGGGGAGACAAGTGCGTGTTCGCTTGGCCCTGCCAACGCCTCCCAGGTCCGCCTCGCACGAGGTGCCGCGTCGTTCGGGTTGGCCGTACTGACGGCAGTCCTGCTGTCGGTCAGATGACGTCGGCCGGCCCCTGATGCGGCTGTTCCAACTGTTGTTCCCGCTTGCGCTGCTCCATCCGAAGCGTCTCCACGTTCTCCGCGAACCGCTCCAGGTTCACCGCCGCGTCCGCATCCGCGTACGGCGCAATCCCCAAATCGAAGGCCGTGGCGTGTTGCTCTACCTGGTCGGCGGTCTGCTGAAGGTTGTATGCCCGCTCGCGGAATTTGAAATAGCCCGTCACTGCGGTGGCGAACGCCAGGAACGACCCCAGCACGATCAGGATCGTCTTTCCCGGCTGCGGGGTCTCCCAGAAAGCCGTAGTCGCCGTGGTCCCCACCGAGGCGAAGAACACCCCCCACTGAAACCAGTTGTGAATACGCCGGTAGAACCGTGTATCGCGCCGCAAGCGATCTATCACCCGTGGTATGTGCTCCCGGTAGCCGTCACGCCGCTCCGTCGTCGGGCGCGTCTTTGAGGCGTTCAGGATCCACCGGTCATGGATGATCTCCAGATCTCTGCGGAGCAGGAACACCGACCTGACACCGTGTTCTTCGTCCTTCACCCGCAGGATGAAGCCNNTGAAGCCGACCAGGAACACCACCACCAGGACCAGCATCACCGCGATGGTCACGCTGTTGAACGTGCGCAGGTCCGGCACGTTTTCCGGCCACAGGTTTCCCCACCCGACCACTGCCAGAACCAGCGGCATCACCACAAGCGGCACCAGCCGGAGCCACCGCGACAGAAGAGCCCTGCGGATGCGGCGTTCCGCCGTCGCGACGTCCCGCCGGTAGGTGATAACACTGTTCGCATACTCGTACTGTTGAGCGGGCTCTAGACTCCATCCATACTCTGGTTTTGGCTCATTGAGGAATTCAATGACCTCTTCAACGAGGTCGCCCCAGGTGGAATTTGAGTCTGCGGTAAACACGCTCCTAAGTAGTACGTAAGGTTTGTATCGGTCGGGGGACCCATAATTTCGGTGGAAGATGTATGCGCCGTCACTGGCGTATCTGACCTGTCGGGCTATCTGGACGTTTACGGTCCACTTGAGTTCTTCCCTACCGGTCTTCCAGGCGGCGGAGAGGATCGCGGCTACGCCCTCCCAGGCCAACACGAAGCCCTCGGGGAGGGGGGTGAGTATGTCGGCCTCCGACAGCCGCTGGTCCTCGTATGCGAGGTGATGCAGGACATCACCCACCCACGGCTGGTGACTGTCGGCGGTCTCGGGTTCAGGTTCGCGCGGCACGTCGGTAAGGCCGGACATTGCGGAGTGGCTCCCAGTCGAGGGTGGTGGTGTGTGGTCGACGGCACGCTACCGCCGCCCTGCCTTCCAACAGTCGGCAACTCGCCTGCTTGGGGGTGGCGTTGACCGCACCCGCCCCTAAGAGGGGATCTCAGATCTCTGCGAAACGCGTTCTGCCGGATCAGGAGCTGCCCCGGTGGGAGCACGCCGCTTCCCGGATTCCCGACTGATGGGTAGCCGACCGCCCCAGCCACAGCGGGTTTCCCCTCCTTCGCCCGCATCACACGCGAGCGCGCCGCCGGGCGCGG
>NZ_LIRK01000394.1 GCF_001419765.1 Streptomyces torulosus | reverse complement strand
GTCAGCGTGGGGGTGGCTGGTGACGGGGGGCCCGTCCAGGTTGGGGTGGTTGGTGACGGGCGGCCCGTCCGCGTAGGGGCGGCCGGTGATGGGAGGCCCGCCCTCCAGGTCGGGGTGGCCGGTGCCGGGAGGCTCGACCGCACTCGTACGGCCGGTGACGAGGAACCAGCCCTCCTGCGGGCGGTTCGCACGGCCGGCAAGGGGAGGTCCGTCCGTCTGCGGGCGATCGTCGTCGGCGCCGGGATCGGAGGGCTGACCGCGGCGGTGAGCCTGGCCCGAGCCGGATGCGAGGTGACGGTGGTCGAGCGGGCGGCCCGCTTCGGCGAGATCGGCGCCGGCATCCAACTCGCCCCCAACGCCACCCGCGTCCTCCGACACATGGGCCTCCTCGACGCGGTCGCCGCACAAGCGGCCCGCCCCTCCCAATGGAGCTTCCGCACCTGGTCCGACGGCTCGGAGATCACCCGCTACCTGCTGGGCCGTGAGGCGGAGGCCGAGTTCGGCGCACCGTACCTCCAGGTCCACCGGGCCGACCTGCACGAGGCCCTGGCGGCCGCCGTCCCCGCCCGCTCGGTACGCCTCGGCACGACCGCCGTGGCGATCGACCAGGACGACGGCTCGGCGTACGTCACCACGGCGGCCGGCGAACGCCTGGGCGCGGACCTGATCGTGGCCGCGGACGGCATACGGTCGCCGGCCCGCCGGTGGCTCTTCGGCCCCGACGAGGCGGTCTTCTCGGGCACGGCGGCGTACCGCGCACTGCTCCCCGCAGCCGAGGTGGCCGACCTGGACCTCCCCGACTTCGCGATCTGGCTGGGCCCGGACCGCCACTTCGTCCACTACTGGATACGCAGCCGACAACTCCTGAACGTCGTGGCGGTGGTCAGGACGGAGGAGCCGCGGGTGACCCGGAAGGCAGCGGAGGCGCAGGCGTCCTCGAAGGTCGTGGCGGCGGCGCAGGAGTCCTGGACGGCCCTGGCCGAGCCGGGAGAACCGCTGAGCGCATTCGCGGGCTGGGACCCGCGAGTACTGCGCATCCTCGAACGCGCCGGCCGCATGAACCGCTACGGCATCCACACCCGCACCCCGCTCACCCGCTGGAACGTCGGCCGAGTGACGCTCCTGGGTGACAGCGCCCACGCGATGGTCCCGTTCCAGGCGCAGGGCGCGGCCCAGGCGATCATGGACGCGGCCGTCCTGGCCGACACCCTCACGGACGCGACCCCGTCCGACGTCCCCACGGCCCTGGACCACTACGTACGCCGCCGCCTGGCCACAGCCACAACCATCCAGACCCACTCGTCCCAGGCAGGCGAGGACTACCACCTCCCCGACGGCCCCGAGGCCCAGTCGCGCAACACCCGCATGGCCAACTACGGGACGAAACACCCCTTCGGCCCACTGGCAGGGGCGTGGGCCGAAGACCAGACGGCCCTCACAGCCACGAAGCGAAGCCCCACCCAAGGATCGACCACGTGAACAAACCCATGGCACCCATGGCGAGGAGGCCTACGGCAGAACCCCGCCGCCTGCCGCAGCCACGGCGACAGCTTGCGGCAAGCCGATGAAATCGGTCTTCGCCGGGCTGAGGCGCTCAAGGCTGGAGAGCCTGATCCTCTTCTGAAGGGGACAGCGCTCATCCAGGACACGGGTGGGCAGGACGTAGAAGGTCCACTGGTCGAGGTCCAGCGGATCGAGGCTCTGTTTGTCCTGATGGTGCAGCAGACAGAAGACGTACACGTCGGAGCGACGCCGCACCTCGACCGAGGTGGCACCGCTCGGGGCGTCCCACCCGGAAGCCGGCGCGATACCGAACTCGACCTTCGACGGCTGGGGTTGCGCCCACGACTGGAGGTAGGCCGTCGATTTCACCTCGACGCGCCACCCTTCGGACGTCCGGATGTCGACCGTGTCCCATTCGGTACGGGTACCGGCGGCCGCGCCCAGCGCCGTGGCCACGAGGTACTCGGCCAGGACACCGCGCATGGTGTTGTTGGCAAGGTCGGAGCAGGCCCAGCTCCAGAAGTCGGTGAGCCTGCCGACCGTTTCGCCGTTGGCTCGTATCGGCTCGGCGCCGCTGCGGCGCGTGATGACCAGCGGACCAAGTTCGGCACTCATGCTGCCCCTCCATATGACGACGCCTCGCCACCCACATCCTGACAGCGCCCACTGACACCGGCGTTGGAGTACGGACGCACCTGATCGGCGTCAACTGAACTCCCACCACTGGCGCATGGACCCTGCCGTGTAGCTCGCGCTACGACCCCGGCCTCGTCTCAGCCTCTGAGCGTCTCAGGACGGCATCTCAGGCAGCACACGTTTCCGCAGCTCAGGGTGGGTGGGATGGTTGCGCTGTCGCGGGTTGGGCGGCGGTGGTTGCGGTGGGCCCCGGCTGTCTCTGAACCTGTGGATGTCGCACCGACCGGGGCGGATCGAGGGCCCCGGTCGCAGCCTGTCGACGACTCCCTCCTGAGGCCTGCACACCGGGCATCGGTATGCCCACATGGGGCGCCCGACGCCCCGGTGGCCTGCCCCAGGTGCGGCGTCCGCCGAGAGAGCCGACGCAGGCCGGGAGCGACCCCTACTGAAGAAGAAGGAAGACACGACATGAGCAGGAACACCCGCGCACTCCGTCGTCCGGGCCGCCGCGCTGCCGTCGCCGCCGGACTCGTCCTTGCCGTCGGCCTCGGCGTGTCGACGCAGGCGTTGGCCCAGGCCGCCGCCCCCGCCCCCGCGAAGGCATCCGCGGCGGCGTCCGCCGCGCCGCGGTCGATCACCGGCTTCAACGGTGACCTGGTGACCCAGACCGCCGACTTCTACGGCGCGTACGTCGACGCGAAGGACGACGCCGCGGGCCCGGACACCAAGTTGGCCAAGGCGCTGCGTACCCACTACCTGACGCCGGCCTTCGCGAAGCGGCTGGCGGCGTGGGAGAAGAAGAACAACCTGGACGGCGTCCTGCGTGCCCAGAACGTTCCGGTGGAGTGGACGGTGAGCGAGGGTCGCAAAGGCCTCGAGGTCATCGTCTCCCTGACCTACGGCGGCGGGGAGTCGCCGACGACCACGACCAGGTTCGTCGTGAAGCATGAGGTGGTCGGCGGCATCACCGACATCCGCCCCACGAGCGCGGCCCCCACGAAGCCGTCCGCCGCGAAGCGGTCGGTCAGCGGCCGGACCGGTGACTCGGTCACCCAGATCGCCGACTTCTACGGCGCGTACGTCGACGCGAAGGACGACGCCGCGGGCCCGGACACCAAGTTGGCCAAGGCGCTGCGCACGCACTACCTGACGCCGGCCTTCGCGAAGCGGCTGGCGGCGTGGGAGAAGAAGAACAACCTGGACGGCGTCCTGCGTGCCCAGAACGTCCCGGTGGACTGGACGGTGAGCGAGGGCCGCAACAGCCGCGAGATCAGGGTCACCCATGCCTTCGGCGGAGGGGAGACGCCGACGGTGACGGCCGACCTCGTCGTGAAGCTGGAGCCGGCGTCCGGCGACGTCACCGACATCCGCCGCACGAGCACCCACTGACGCCACACCCACTCCGCCCGGCCCGCTCCCGGCTCCACTCGGCAGCGGGCCCTGACGGCCGAACGGACGACGGTCCCACTCGATCCGCTCGACCCGGGCGATCCGGCCTCTGCCAGCGACCTGTCGCGGCGTCAGCCCTCGCCTCCGTTCCCCTCCATATTGACGGCGGGGATCGGAACCCAGCGGCCGGGGCTGTAATAGACGCGGTCGTACCGGTAGCCCGTCAGCCCCTTGGTGCTGGTGCTGCGGAAAGGCCGGCCGTGGTCGTCGATGCGGACCGTGCCGGTGCGGCCTTGTGAGGACCAGGCGAGTTCGAGGTACCAGTCGCAGGTGCAGGACTCGTTGAGCGTGGAGACCACCAGGACCTCGGGCTCCTGCAGAGACACCTGGTAGGGGAAGTTGATGGCGGGGATCTTCGTCCCCGACCCGTTGTCGCCGGGTACCGAACGGGCCAGGGGCTGGTGCGCGTCGAGGTTCACGGAGAAGTAGCGAGGGACGATGCCGGCGCCGCAGCCGTCGCTCAGGGAGTAGACGATGCCCCTGTCGGCGGCGGGTGCGGCCCGGTTGACCACGCGCACGTGCAGGGCGTTCAGGACGACGGCGGCGGAGCCGCGGCCCTGCACGGTGATCTGCACACCGGTGGGACCGCCGTGCACCGCCCGCTGGGAGTCGACCCACGCCGCGACGTCCTCCGGGTGCGGCGGCGGAGGAACCTGCTGCGGCGCCTTGGCGACGACGTAGTCCTCGCCGCACCCGTTGACCCCACGCGTGTGGAAGTTGGCGGTCCAGGTGAGGGGAGCCACGGGCTGAGCCGTGCCGGCCCGCGCCTGGTGCGGCTTGGGACGGCCACCGCCCGTGGCCGACGTGGAGGGCGGCCCGGCGGCGGAAGCGGTGAGCCCGAGAAGCACGGCGACGAGCGAGACCGCGAGCACCACCGACCGCCCGGGCCACCGCCGAGGGCGCCCGCCGGACAACCGCGACCGGGCCGGTGACGAAGTCGCCCCAGGGAGCTGAACGTCCGTTGTTACAGGGACGGTTACAGCCCCGGCCACGTCCCTACCCGCCCTCACCTCCGGGCTCTGCCCACGCGCAGGGACGGCCGAGGCGGCACCATCGCCAGCGGAATCGATGAACACCGTGGCGCTCATGGAGTTGCGAGGCGCCGGCGCCTGCCGACCGTCGGACGGACGCGGCCGTTGCCGCGCGGCGTAGGCCATGATCCACCGACGGTGCAACTCGGTGCGCTCGTCAGGGGAGGCACCGCAGAGCACGGCGAACCGCTCGATCGGAGCGAAGTCCTGCGGGACCGCCTCACCGGAGCAGTAGCGGTGCAGGGTCGAGGCGTGCACGTCCAGCCGACGGGCAAGCGCCGCGTAGCTGCGGTCGGTACGTTCCTTCAGACGCCTCAGCAGCAACGCGAATTCCGCTACGTCATCGTGGATCGAATCCATGCAGTCCGCACTCGTATCCGCTAGTCGACCTACAAAGGCCGGTCCCGACGGGGCACGACATCCCGCCGCTCCCCATACCTGCACGCCAATACGCACGAGACGGTTCCAGCGTTGAGAACCATGACCTGGCTCACGCGGCCCCACCTCACGAGTTCTGCTCAGGCTCGAACCCGCGGGCGTAACCGACTCCTGCGGGGACAACTGAGGGACAGAACGACGGTATACGCCCCGTCCCGCGTCGCTGACGTCAGCCGTGGATCGTCAGCCGTCCATGAGATCCGGGTAGGGACAGAGCTCCAGCGGGGCGGTCGGACGGTCGGCCCACTTCCACCAGATGTGCTGGTTGGAGCACCCCCAGACCACCCGGCAGGTTCGGCGGTCGTCCTCCTCGCGGTGACACAGCGCCATCGCGCCGGCCCGCAACGGGCCACCGCACCGGGACAGATCGGCACGGACTCGGTCGGCACTCCAGGAACATACCCTTTGCCTATGGCGACCTGAGCCCTCACCCATCGCGGAACCGAGGGCCTCCGGGGCTTACTCCGAGCCGGAGAGCAAGGCCTCCAACGCCGCCCGGGCCTTGGCGATTCCGAGACGCCACTCGTCACTCCGAAGGACCGCGATGTCCCACTCGACCACCGGTTCGGCGCCGGTCACGCAGTAGCCGTAGACCTGATGGGCCACCGGCTCGGTGAGGAGTTCGTCGTAGAGGAACGTCCCCTCGAAAGCCGCCCAGGCCACTGCCCGCGTGTCCGCGCACACCCGCCGAAGCGCTGCGCGCGTGTACTCGCGCAGATCGAGCGAGACGTCATGAAAGTCGAGGTCGTACGACACCAGACCAAGCCGCTCGACAGCTTCGGGCTGCTCCAGCAGAGGGAACGACAGAAAGGCATCGGGAACCATCCCGGCAAGGCGAAAAGCCTCCTCCGGCAACGGAGCGTTGCCCGAACCGATGACAAACACATTCACCGAGGCCGGCCCCCGCCAACACAGAGCGTCGAGCACCTCACCCGCCACAGCGCCCCCTCCCCTCTGCCCGCCTCCGAGGCACACGCCCCGGCCGCACCACGCCATTCACCAGCGGCGTCGCCCAACCGCGACGCCATTATGACCGCCGTGATCACTGGAAGGCTTCGCCAAGGTCGAGGCGGTCGTCCGCGAGACTCGATCCACCGTCGTTAAGGAATACCGCAACGGCGTCGACGTCAGGTGCCGGCGCGGCCACCTGCACACGTTCCACGTGGACAGTTGGGACGGGCGCCAGACCATCCGTCCGGACTTCTTCGGGGCCTGCAACAAGCTTGCCAAGTTTCAGGAGTTCTCAGAGAAAGCAAAGGATCTTGGCATCACCGTACTTGAGTCGCAGTGGATAGCAGCGTCACGCCCTCACCAGGCGGTCTGCTTCGCCGGGCACGAGTTCGGCCTCGCCCCGAACAAGAGGAAGCCTGGGTGCCCCGAATGCCCACGGGGGATGGGGGGATGTACGGCGGCACTGTCCCACCTCACGACGTGTACTACATCGTGAGTGGACTCGACACCACGACCGGCAAGGAGACCGTGAAGCCCGGCATCAGCTCCGGCAGCGGCTACAACCGGCTTCTGCAGCACGCCGAGGATGGACTGATCGTCCAGCATCTTCGGATCCCAGGGTTGCCCGTTGGTATGGCGAGAGCGCTGGAAACGTCCGTCCTGGACGGACTCGACAGGGAAGGATGGCTGTCCACCCGAGGCGTTGAGTACTTCCCGGTGGCAGCTCTGCAGGACGTCATGGACCTGGTGGGCGGATGGTCACAGACCAGCCTGGGCTTTCCCCCGTCCGGTCGTCGTTGACGTTGGCGATATCTACGACGCCGTTGAAGCGCCTGAGATGCATGATGTCGTGGACGTCGACGTTGACACCGCCGTGGTATTCGACTCCGATGCCGTGAGCGCTATTGCGGCTTTGACGCGTTGAGTGGATGCGGGGCGGCAGACCTGACCATCTTCTCCGCCCCTGGGGGCGCCCAGCGGTGACCACGACATCGCCCACCACCTTCGTCGTAGAGCCCGGTTCGCCAGTCGGCGCTGCGCGGTACGGTCACCTGGGTGCACGCGGTGTCGCACTTCGCCGGAGCTCGGGCATCGGTGCTTTCTTTCGTTGCGCCAGGTGATGCGGTGACCGCGCTCAGAGTGTCGGGAAGACCGCTGCGAAAAAGAACCACAGCAGTACGGCCCAGAAGACGGCGGCCGCCAGCGACACGAGCAGGGAGTTGCGCCATCTCAGCACCAGGAACGGGAAGAGCGCCGGGAGCGCCCAGAAGCCGGCCACGTCGATCGACATACGGGCGGCCTGACTGAGAGTTCCCGCGTGCCCAGCGGAGATACGCCGCAACAGCCGCTGGGAGACGAAGCCGTACAGGCCGAAGACGATCGGGAAGAACCACAGCGGAGTGATCGTGACCAGTTCGGACTCGTCGAGATCGTTGAACATGACCAGATAGACACAGGCGGCCCCCAGCACACCGGCGATGAGGGCGGTCACGTAGAGGGCGGTCAGGACGGCCGGCTCCACCGACGTAGTCGGCTCGGGAACGGAGCCGGGCGTGAGCACGGGCGAGGCGTACGGAACATCGGCAGCGGGAGCCGGGACCACCCGGTCACAGTGGGGGCAACGGACGTTCTGCCCAGCACGGTCGGCCGGGGCCAAGATCAAGTGCCCGCACGAGGCGTGGAATTCCATTAGCTGACGGTTCACGCGTTGCCTTCCCTGTACCCCTCTGGTGCTGATCGGCGGCCGACGACGCGGCGGTCGGCTGAATCGGCTCCGACTCGAAAGTGAAGGCGCCCCAGGGCATCCAGCCTGCGCCGACGCGCGGCTCGTGAACGAGCTTCTTCGCCGCATGTCTCCCTGGCATCGGGGAAAATACGTAATCACTCACGTAGGCGGAGACCTGCGGTCAGGACGAGTGTGTGGCGTGGAGGGCCGTCCTCGCCGTCGTGGTGTGGCGCCCACGAGAGTCCCCCTCACGTTGATGACCAAGGGTGACCAACCCATGACCACGCTCAATGCGGCAGGAGAGGTGTCGGCCATCCGTGCGCGTAGCGGCGCCGCATCTCGGTGGCAAGTTCCCGGCTGGTCATGATGAGCGACGGCAACCGGCTCATGGACGAACTGACGAGCAGTGGGAGGAGGCGTTGGCGGCACGGTCTGCCATGCATCCAAGGTCACCGGTGCGCGCGCTCGATGCGCTGCTGAGGAAGAGTCGGGAGTGACGTTGGGGAGTCAATTTCCGTGATCCACTCCCTATTCACTCCCCAGGGACCCTCTGGAACGAGTCAGGGCCGGTTTCCCATGAAGGAAAACCGGCCCTGACCTGGTGTTTCGGCTGTCGGGGTGGCGGGATTTGAACCCACGACCTCTTCGTCCCGAATGAGGTTCGGGTGGTGATCTTTCCAGCGTGGACGGCGTTTGCGCTGGTCAGGGCGTCGGGATGTCGTGGTCTCAAGTGGCCTCGAAGGGGCTCGGGGAGCGGGTCGGCTCCCAGATGGCTCCCAAGGGGACCGTAGCCAACGGTCGCTGGGGCCACCTGTCCCGCCACATCGGCACGCGCTGAATACGTGTGCGCGACGCTCGTGCGACGGCTCAGATCACCGTTGAGGGAGCGTGCTTGCTCAGGTAGCTCTTGAAGGTCTTCCTGATCTCGGCCTGGAGATAGCCTGCCTGCGGTGAGTTGGGTACCACGTCGGGCTCGAAGCCTCTCTTTCGGGCATCGAGGTACCGCACGATGCTCGACGATCTGGTGTTGGCGACGAAGAGTTCATTCTGGGTGCGGATGTCGGCGCGCAGCCCCTCGAAGTTCCGTGCGAGGTCGATGCCGAGGTTGGAGACGTAGTACTTGCACTCGACGATGAGGACGCTCTGACTGCCTCGTGGTGCGATGCCCTGCGCTCGGCTCAGGGCGGCTTCCTCGGCTGGCAGCACCAACACGTCGCACTCGTGCAGGACGCCCGACGAGCCGGTCACATAGACGCCGAGGTGGACTTCAAGGGCGGGGGCACCGTCGAACTCGATCACGGCGTGGGTGAAGGGCTGGCTGTTGCCGTACAGGTGACCGGGCCCTGTCCGGAAAACAAGATTGCTGGCCTTCGCCCCGTAGACGTCTTCGTAGGTGACAGTGGCACCATGCCGACTCGCGGTGGCAACGATCAGGGAGAAGATGAAGCCCTCGTAGACGTCGGACGGCTTCGAAGCGGAGTCGTACGACACCGCCCCCGCAGCGAGAAGGCTCTTGATCTCGTTGACTAGGTCATTGACCGTGCTCAACTGACTACCTCCCTCGTCACTTCGGCCAGCAGCTGGCTGACGCGTGTACGTCGCTCAGCCGGCACCCGATCTCCCCGGAACTCAGTTCGGCTACGGCGCGTTCGAGCGCTTTCGTCTGGCTCGAACACGACCCCCTCAGCCATGCTCCGGCTGCCAGCGTCGCCTTCGGGCTCAGACCGGAGCGTCTTCAGCACCTCCAGTTCCATTTCAGGCAGGTCGACGAGCACGCGCTTTACAGCATCAAGGAGGAGCTGCACACGTTCTTCCTCTGTCATGGCTCGCGTGGCGATGACCAGGGTTCCTCCCTTGCGTGAAGACTCGTACTCTCCGAGGCCAAGCATGCTGCGGTCCACGACCTCGTATCGAGCCGCTGCTGCAGCCGGACTCGTGGCGGGGAGGTCATTGCCGCGGCGCTGCTGGCGCCGGCGGAGGATCTTCTCCTCCGGCACTCCCGCGGCGATTGCCGCGTCGACATCGTCGAGCACCCAACTTAGGGCGGTGTCTTGCAGCGCTTCGCGGAGCTGCCCTTCCACACGGCGTAGTTCGAACTGGTTCATGTCCCCCTCGTATCAGTAGCTTTCGTCTGACGTAGCCAGTCGGTTCACGGTTCTTCCCCGGGCTGCGTTCGAAGGAACCGCAGTTAGCCGTCGATCAGATTTCGGAGTGCCTCCAGCGACAGGCGGGCTTCCGGAGCGGCAGCTCCACCGGATAATCGGACACCCTCGCCTTCCAGGACGGGTTCGCCGACGTTTCCCTCAGCGCTACCAGAGTTTCGCGAGCGACGGGGCCTCCTCGATGGGATCGTCTGGTCCAGCCAGTGTCCACACCTCATCGGAGAGGGCGATGCTCGGTGCATCGCCATGTTCGGGGCGTCGGCGGGTGACCCGTTGACTGACCCATTCACCGTCGCGCGGCACGGGCAGGCCGAGGCTACGGGCGATCGTCGCCTGTCGACTGGTGCCGCCGAGCACGAGGATGCCATCGC
Source organism: Streptomyces torulosus (assembly GCF_001419765.1). GTDB lineage: Bacteria > Actinomycetota > Actinomycetes > Streptomycetales > Streptomycetaceae > Streptomyces > Streptomyces torulosus. The sequence continues at coordinate 25,552 of NZ_LIRK01000394.1, read as the reverse complement.
CGCGCAACGCCTCCCGGGCAGTTCGAACTCGCTTCGGGCCATCTGCGGTCACGGCGACGGTGGAGATCGTGGTTCGGTTGAGTAGCCGTCCTTGCGCGAGCCTGAAGAGGTTGTTCACCCGGGCCTGGCTGCCGCGCCGGCTCACTTCGGTGGCGAAAATCTTCTCTCGAAGCGGCGCCGGAAGGTGGAGAAGGGTGTTCTCCGGCAGATGCGCGTTGTGGAAGAGCCAGGTGACGGCCTGTCGGCCTGCGGCCGAGAGCGTGCGCTTGAAGTCGCGGTTGGCTGCTCCGCTGAGGTGGCCGGGTTCGATCCGGATCAGTCCGAGGCTCCAGCAGGACCGCTCGTCGTTGGCTGACACGAGCAGACACACCCTCCCGACCTCCCCGGGCGTAATCGTCCATGTCGCACCAGTGGTGAACTTCAGTACCACCTGCTGGCGTCCTATCGGGAGGTCGGTGGTCTCCTGGCCAGGCGGGAATCCCCAGGCCGCCGTGAGCTCGTGAGTGACCTTGGCGCCGAGGTAGACCTTCTCGGATTTCCCGAGCGTAGCCGGGTCGAATCGCCCCGTTCGCCGTCCGTCGAGCACGCTGTCGAATGCGTGGCGCAGGGCGTTCGCCGTTGTTGCCTCGAAGTCCGGCATGCCGCGGAGGGCATCCGCGACGGTAGCCACGTCAGAGGAGCCAGAGCTGCTTTCAGTTCCTGCGGCGGCGGCAGAAGGGCTGCTGGTCGCGGCTGCGATGTCGGAGTCTGCCAAGCGGGTCGCTGCGAAACCCTCGTCCGGAAAGGACGGGATCACGGTGGTCGGTTCATCCCGTGCCGGGCCGACGGACGGAGCCGGAGCTCGGCGCTCGGCGGCGGCCAGCTCGTCGCGCAGTGCTTGGAGGTGCTTCTCCTTGCGCGCCAGGCGGCGCTCGATCCGTTCCACCTTGCTGCGAAGGTCGCGGTTCTCTCGCAACACGTCCAGGAGTTCCGGATCCGGGCTATCGGGCGTCGGCTCTTGCGATGGTTGTGTACTGCCGGCTGCCAGCGTGGCCCGCGCGTTCACCAGGTGCTGCCTGACCTCCTCGGTCATGCCTTCCTTACGCTCTGGTGGAGCGAGTACCGCGATGATCGCGTAGATCAACGAGGCGTTGTTCTGGAGCCCTCTGCCTCGAAGCCGGTCCGAGAGCACCTGATACGACGGAGGGCGCGGGCCTTCCCGGTGCTGCGCCAGCAGTAGCTGTTGCAGCCCTTTCAGCTGGACTCCGCTGCTGTCGACCAGATCACGCAGCAGCCCCACGATCTCCCGCATGGGCATGCAGAGTTCCGTGTCCACCTCTGACCACTGACCGCCCCGTCTTCGGCGCGCCACGTCCTCGCCCCCGCCCCTTCGATCTCCTCAAAAGAGTATTCAATCTATCTGATCGGAAGATCGAACTTCCGGGCGTCGTGGACGTCCGGCACCGTGGTCACCCCAGCCGCAAATCGCTACGTGAGAAAGGATGTCGATGCGTCAGCGCACGGCCGATCTCTGCGCCTTCGCCATCATCGTCGGCACGCCCGCAGCTCTGATCGCCTTGAATCTGCCTTCCGATCAGGTCATCGCGAGCACCTCCGCCGCGGCCGTTCTCTACTCGGCCTGGCGCCAGGGTGGAGGCACGCCGCCGTCACAGGGCTCCGGGGGACGGCATGGCGCTGACTCTGCTGCCGCTTCCGACTCCGGGGCGGTGTCCGAGTCGGAAACCCGCCCAGGCCGGGGGCCCTCGGAACAGGTCGGCTCCCGGGACCCGGCATAGTGCCGATGTCTCTACGCCTGGCGTGACAGGTCGGCCACCAAGAGGTCGAGAGTGGCCTCCTCATGGAGCGCGACGCCGAGGGCGGTCATGGCAGGGGCGAGATCCGGGTCCCAGTCCGCGTCGACCGGCTGGCCGTCGAGTGCCAGTTGAGGGATGCCCTCGGCCTGACTGCGAGCGGCCAGATGCTCGTAATCCGCGGTGCCCATGCGCCACGGCCGGGCTTCGTAGCGGCGGATGACCCGGTTGGCCAGAGCGATCCCCGGCCAGTCGAAGTCGCCGTGGTACGCGAAGCGGCAACCCGTGGCGGCGAGGGCGTCAAGAAGCGTGAAGACCACGGTGGCGGCGCTGCCGGACGTGCACACGAGGGGCTGGACGCAGGCCGCGTCCGCCGCGGCTTCAACCACGCGCGGATTCTCACAGATGTGGATCAGCGTTCCGGCGGGCAGTTGCAGCCGAAGGGCATGCAGGTCGCGCGGTGTGACGTGAACTTCGGCGTGATGATCGGCCCGCTCCCGTAGGGCGCGCTCCCGCCAGCCCTCGCCGTCGGGCCGCAACCCGTACGTCAGGACCGCGCTGGAAACCTCGTCCGGAGTGACGGACACCAGCCGCCACAGAGCTCGTCGACCGGCCGCGTCGTCGGGGAACTCAGTGCCGTGGGCGAGGGCGACGCCGCGTTGGACGAGACGTGCGAGCCAGGTGCCGTCGTCCAGGCCGTGCGCGGAGCCGGTCGCCATGGCGGCGAGTTCTCCTCGGCCGAGTGTGCTGCCCCGCTCGGGTCCGAGGAGAGTGGTGAGGACTTGGACCGCTTGCTGGAGTGTCCATATCGCCGCTTCGGGCGTCACTCCCTTCGGAACGCCGGTACGGCGCAGCAGGTCGTACCACTGCCGGGGCCATTCCTGGTCGGCGAGCGGGGAGGTGTCCAGTGACGAAGCGAGGGACGACCACACCTGTTCCCGCCGTGCCGCAACGTCCGCGCGGGCGGCACGGCGGTCGGTGAGTGGCGGGCCGAGTTCCTCCAGGGTCTGTCTGAGGCCGAGACCGGCGGCCGAGGCGCGTAGCCGTGCGTCGAGCACGTCGAGCCGTATGGTCACGGCGGCACCTGTGAGGGGTTTGCCCAGCAGGAGAGACAGGGCATTGCGTTCCTGGGCGTTCATCGCGGTCAGCCTTAGCGAACCCGTGGCCTGCACGCCGTTGCTTTCCAGGCGTTTACGGGCGCCCTGCCAGAGCCGGGTGAGTCCAGGTCCCGTCAGCCAGTCGCGCGTTGCGGCGGGCAGCCCGCTCATACGGACACCAGACGCCGGTGCCGGCCGTTCCAGGTGTAGTGCAGGGTGGCCACGCCGCGTACGTGGGGATCACGGAGGCACTCGTAGATGTGCAGGGACGGAACCTCCGGCCAGTTGCCCATGAGCCGCTCGCTGGTGAGGACGAAGTCGAGATCGAGGTCTACGAGGATACGGCCCAGCCGGCCGTGGGTGGGCTCGTCGACCTTGGCGAAGGCGTCATCCAGGAGGATCAGGCGTGGCGCGTGCGGTGCCGACTCGGCGAGGCTCGTGAAGTGGGCGGCAGCTGCGGCGAAGAGCACGAGGTAGGAGAGCACGCGTTGTTCGCCCTGGCTGAGCCCGGTCCGGCCGGTCAGTTTCCTACGGCGGCCCGGAGCCGCGTCATCGACCACGAAGGTGTGGAAGCGGAACCAGTCGCGGTAGTCCAGCGCGGTCCGCAGATGGGCGGCGTAACCGGCTGACGGGTCGGCACGGCGGGCGTCCTCGATCCGGCGTTGCAGCACCTCGCGCAGCTGCTCGGTCTGGTCGCGCGTCCTCAGGCTCGACGGACTGCGCAGCAGCTCGACGGCCGCGCGCACATCCGCGTCCACGTCCTCGTCCAGCTTCCACAGCAACTCGACGCCGAGTCCGTGGGAGGTGCGCACGGTCCGCAGGGTGTCGTTGAGAGCCGCGACCAGGTTCGCCGCGGTGATGACCTGCGCCGAGAGGTGGTCCCCGAGCTCACCGGTCAGGAACCGCTGGAACACCTCGCGTTCGCGCTCGGTGAGCCGCCCTCGGGCCTCCGCGGCCTGGAGAGCAATCCGCTCGCCCACCGCCGCGACGTCATGGGACCCGTGGTCGTCGACCAAACGGCACACCTTGATGCCGTCGCGTTCCTCCAGCTGTGCGTCGTACCCGCCCGCCAGTTGGTCGCGCAGGTCGGTGTGCCGGTTGAGCAGGGTGCTGTCCGAAACTTCGCCCTTCGGGCGGCCGAGGGCCTGCTCTACGGCGTCGGCGAGGGCCCGCAGCGCTCGCAGACGGCTGCGGACGTCCGCGCTGGGATCGTCCGACACGTACTCGGGCAGCGAGGACCGGTCAAGGCCGGCGCCGAGCACCACCTCCGGGCGGCCGAGAGCACCGCGAAGAGCGCTGCCGGTGTCGATGACCGCCGTTTCCTGGTCCGCCAGGGTCCCGCGCAGACGCTTCTCGTCCTCCTCCGCGCGCACGCGCAGGTCGTGGAAATCGTCGCGAGCTCGTTGCGCCGCGGGGAGCGCTTGGACGGCGTTCGCGATGCGCTGCTTGGACTCCTGCTCGCGGGAGAGGATCTCCTCCTCGGACGACCCGATGGCCTCCTCGCGGGTGCGCAGGTCCTGCTCAGCGGTGCGCAGTTCAGCGAGGTGGAGCCGGTAGCTCTCGTCCGCGGCCAGGCGATCCTCTCGGGCGCGTCCGTACCGGTCGGCATCGGCCTGGTTCGTACCGAGCCGCTCGCCCGTGCCGCTGACGGCCCTGCGCAAATGCCCGATACCGCTGAGCAGACCAGCCAGTGCGGTGCGCACACGGTCCAGGGAGGCGGGGTCGCCGGGCAGGTCGTGGGCGGTCGCGGTGGCATCCGCCTCGGTCCGCGCCGACACCGCGAGAGCGCGGGTCTCCTCGGCCAGCCGCGCCGCCCGGGTCGCCTTGGCGGTCAGGTCGCGCAGAGTCCGCTCGGCTGATTCGGTCCTGCTCCACGCGTCCGCGAGATTCCGTGCCCTGGGGAAATCCCGTTCCGCGAGCGTGAGAGCCCGACGCATGGCATCGGCTACGGCGAGTTCCTCACGGGCATCGGCCAGCCGCTGCTGAGTCTGTGTGATCCGCTCCTCCAGCTCGGCGAGAATGCGTCGCCGAGTCTCGGCGCGTACGGCGGCCCCCACGTACTCGGTGTCGCCTTTCTCATGACGACCGCTGAGCACGCCCAAACGCCAACTGCCGTCGTAGAAAACCGCGTTGTGCGCAGCGGTCTCCTGTGCCGATGCGAGTGCGATGGTGGCCAGGAGACCCCCAATCTGCTCGAAGGTGACGCCGCAACCCGGTTCAGGGGCTGGGCGCAGGGCCGAGACGAGAGTCGGCCCGTCGGACAGCGCGGGACCCGGCTGGAGAAGGGTGTCCCGGGTGCGCGGATCGAGAAGGATGCCGCCCGCACTCACCCACGCGTCCAGGATTCCACTCGCCTCCAGCGCCCCTTCCAGACCGGCTCGGTCGGCCGGAGCCACGCCGTCCACGAAGTCCACGAGCCGGTAGAAAGGGGCTCCACTGCCCGACGTCCTCGCAGCGGCGCGATGGTGCGGGGCCGGTGGCTCGGGGTCGGTACGTTGCTCCCAGTCCCGCTTCTGCTCCGCCAGGTGGTCGAGTTCCTCGCCGAGCCGGTTGACGCCGAGTGCCAGGGCGTCCCGGCGTCCGGTGAGTCCCTCGCCGTACGGCTCCAACGCGGCCTGAGCTGCCCGCCGCGCCTGGCTGTCGATATCGGGCGGCAGTGTGCGGTCCGCGAACGGAGCGTCGGTAGAGGTCTCGTGGCCGACGGTGGCGTGGACGGTGTCCAGCGACGGGCAGTCGGGACCCAGCGCAGTCCGAGTGCGCACCGCCCACTCGGCGACTTGACGGGAGTAGGCGCCGCTCTCCTCGGCGACCTTCTGACGGCTGCCGTCGAGATGGCCGGCGGCCTCTTCCGCCTCGCCTTCCAGCCGTTCCCGCTCGGCATCGGCCTGAGCTGCCGCGACCCGGGCCTCGTCCGCCCTTGAGATGAGGTGGGTCACCTCCTGAACCATCCGGGCCCGGTTTCTCGCGACCGCCTCGGCGTCCTCCAACTGGTTCTGCCAGGACCTCAGCCCCTCCTGCGCCGTGACTGTGTCCACGCGGGCCACCGACCGGTGCCGTACGGTACGCGTCTCCCCGTCCGGAGTCGTCAACTCGGTCTCGGTGGCCTGGGCTAGAACCGTGCGTGGCAGAGCCACCGCCTCGCCGAGATGGCCGGTGGGAAGCCCCGCCTTCTCCGCCTGCGTCAGCAACTCCCGGTGTTCGGTTCCCAGCTCGGCCAGCCGGCTTCCGAGGTGTTCGACACCTTCGGCCAGCCGCTCCGCCGAGCCCTCCTCCGCGTCATAGGCGTTGCGCAAGGTGGTGAACGCGGCCACGGCGGCGGTGTGCAGCGCCTCCACCGTGCCGCGGCGCTCCGACAGTTCGCGCAGGCTGCGGTAGGCGTGACTGGCGTGCAGGGCGGCCAGGTCGGTCCGGGCGTTCTGTTCCTCGTCGCGCAGGGTCTCCAGTCGGCCCTCCGACTCCTCCTCCTGCGTCCGCAGGTCGCTCGTCCGCTGTGCGGCGTCTCCGGCCGCCCGGCGCCGCTGCGCGAGGACGCCCAGTTCGTGGCTCACTCTCTGCGCGGAGGTGCGCAGGACTCCGGCCAGGTAGCCGCGATAACTGGTGAGGAAGGTGCGCAGTGCCGTGTCGGTGCGTTCCAGGCGGCCGAGTTCGTCCCGTACGGCGTCGAGGTCGTGCAGGTTGCGCGCCACCTTCTCGACCACGTCCTCGTCGAGCCCCGGCAGGGTCTCGCTCAGTAGGGAGACCAGGCCCCCGTGTTCGATCCGGTCGCCGACCGTCGGGCGCCGCAGCCGGTGGAGGAGCTGGGTGAGATTGCGGTAGCGCGTCGCGTCGGTGATGCCGAACAGGTCCCGGGCCACGCGCGAGCGGTGCTGGACTGCACGGTCGGTCGTGTTGTCGGAGCCGACGATCTCCTTGAGCCGGTCGACTGGCAGCGGCTTACCGGCCTCGACCAGGTGCAGGTCCTCACCGATCCGCAGCGGGGTGACGAAGAACGTCGGCAGCGCCTTCTGCGTCGACTTCGAGGCGCGGATGGCGGCACCGAGCGTCAGGTGGCGGTGACCGCCGTCGTCGGCCGTGCCCCGGAACTCCACCCACAGATACCCGAGACGATTGGTCTGCTCGAACCCGTCCAGCATCAGCCAGGCAAGCGTGGTGCGGCCGGTGCCGGTCGCGTCCAGCGCCCGGGAGTCGCCGTCCAGAAGATACGGGAGCAGCATCTCCAGGGCCTTGGACTTGCCCGCGCCGTTCTTGCCACGCAGCAGCAGGCGTCCGTCGCCGAAGGAGAACTCCTGCTCGTCGTACTGCCAGACGTTCTGGATGCCCGCCCGGTGCAGCCGGAAGCGGGTGCCAGCGGTCGTCGCAGGGCCGGTGGGTGTCGCAGCGCCGGAACGCGGCAGCGGAACGAGGCCACGCGCGTCGGTGGTCATAGCGGCAACTCCTCTTGAACGTCTGTGCCTTTGTCGGCTGCGGCGGCCAGGCGCACCGTGACTTGGGTGGCGTAGCGGGCCGCTGCTGCCAGCAGCACCCAGCCGTCGCCGCCGGGCCGTGCGCCATGGACACCGGTCACCGTGCGTCCTTCCGACGCCTCTTCGACGTACCCCTCCGGCAGTCCTTCGCCCTCGGCGCGCAGCCGGCCCGCGCGGGCCATCAGCCGCATGCGGACCAGCAGGTCCAGTACGGCCTCTCGCAGGGAGGGAAGGTCCTCCAGGTAGCCGCGTTGCCAGTTGCTGCGGTGCCCGTACTCGGCGATCAGCCCGGCCAGTACTTCATCCACCAGGCCGTCCGGGACGGCCACCCCGATGACGAGCGTCCCGCCGGTCGCCGGATGCCCCGGTTCCTGCGGCCGAAGCCGTTCCACGAGCCGCTCCGCCAGCAGGAGCGCGGCCTGTGCGACGGTCCCGGTGCCCGGCAGGTGTAGATCCGTGAGCTCTTCTTCGGGGTCCACCAGCGCCACGCCCTCGGCGCGGATCTCCATCTCCAGGCTCAGGAGTTCGGAGAAAGCCTGGGCCTCCCGGCGCTGCCGGGTGCGCAGCCAGTCACGCTCGGCGTCTGTCAGCTCGTCGAGGTGGACGACGGGTGTCTCGACGAGCATCCGGCGCACGTAGGTGCGTGGTCCGCCGAAGCCCGGGTCGGCTGCCCGCCGGACCAGGTCGGCGCCGTCCCGTGCCTGGGAGAGCGGGCCAGCGACGACCACGCGTGCCAGCTCCCGATCTATCGTGATCAGGGCTTCTCCGCCCGCATCCTGCGCAAGCGCGGCCACATGGCCCTCGGTCTCGATGAGCACGCCCCAGTCGACGAGCTGGCGCAGCGCCGCGACCAGGGTCCGTTTCCCGGCCGCCCGGCCTGTTTCCTCCAGCTCGATCCCGGCGTCGGCTGCGGCAGCCCTGATATCGGCGACCAGGTGTGACAGCAGCATTTGCTCGGGCGCGGTCACCAGCACGGACAGGGCCAGCGCGAGGCAGGCGTACGTGTGTGGGGTGAACGGAGTGCCGGTGGAGCGCTCCAACCGATGACCCGAACCCGTCCCCAGCCCCGCCTTGAACAGCCGGGCGTAGGAGCTGTCGACCAGCAGGCGGTAGCCGAGCACCTGCTGGAACCGTTTGCCCAGCCAGTCGGCGTGCCTGCGGATCAGCGGGAAGAGGTCGGCGTGGGGGCCGTCCGACGCGATCAGCGGGTGGGCGAGCAGCAACCGGGCGGCGGTGCGGCGCTCGGCTGCCAGGGCTACGTCGTGAGTCGAGGGGAGGGTCATGACACGCTCGCCTCCGCTTCGCCGTCGACCGCGGCGGAGGTGCGACCGATGTCCAGCTCCAGGTCGTCCAGCAGCAGGTCGCCGTCGGCCGAGTACAGCACCGTTCGCGTGCCCGTCGTCCGGCGCACGGTGAGACGGATGCGCAGTTCGGCGTCTTCACTGCTGGCCGAGTCGAGGTCGAACCCCGCCGTCCTCTCCCCGTCCGTGCTGACGGGCCGGCTGAGTTGTGAGTTTCCGAGCGCTGTGGCCAGCAGCTCCAGGAGCAGGCTGAGTGCCGCTGACGTGAGGCGTACCTCGGCGAACCGGCCCGACGCGCTGCGCAGTTCGTCTGCCGCTGCTGCTCTGGCCGCTGCCCGCTGACGGGCTGCCTCCCTCAGCAGCTGCTTCTGCGCGGAGTGGTCCTCCACTGCTGAGGCCCGGCCCCGCTGGGCTCGGCTGCCTCTTTCACGCAGGGCAACCGGTACTTCGACCACGGGACCGGTCCACCAGCTTGTGTAGGCGGGCACCACCTCGTCGGTGGCCGGAGGTATGCCCAGATGGCGGGCGCCGTACAGCCCGAATGCGGCGACGGCGATGTCGTGTGCGTCCCGCGGCGCCGCTTCGTCGAACCAGCGGGCCAGCCGCAGCAGATCCTTGCGCCGGGACATCTCCCCGGTGGCCGACCGCAGCATCCGCTTGGCGTTGGCGAGCAGCGACTGCAACGCGCGCAGGGTGGCATCGCGTAGCTGGTCGACCTGGCTGCCCTGGCCGTCGGTGTTGCTGAACCAGCCGCGCAGGCCCTCCCAGTCCGCGAATTCGCGGCCCCGGCTGCGCTGGATCCGGACGTCCGGGCGGCTTTCGCCCTGCACCTGCGACTGCGCCGAGAGCCCAGTGAGCCCCTGGGCGTGGGAGTCCAGCTGGTTCAGCAGAGCCGGGATGTGCGGCCACAGAGTGTCCAACGCCGCCGAGATCCGGGGCGCGCGGAACGCCACGTCCTCCGTGATCGCCTCGACGTAGTCCAGGAGCAGCTCCTTGAAGCCCTGGTACTCGGCGCTGTCCAGGTCGTAGCGGGACAGCACCTGCCCGAGGTAGGCGTAGAAGTCGCGTATGGAGTCCGCGAACTCGGTGAACTGCACGAACAGCGTGCTGATCCGCTCCAGTCCGTCCTGCGGCTCGACGCCGCCCGGCGCGGTCACGAGGTCGGCCAGCGCCCGTAGTCCGCGCTCAACCAGTGCCAGCAGTTCGTTGCTCACCTCGCGGGCGGCGTCGGCTTCGGCCAGGACTCCGTCGGCGTCCCGCTGGATGCGTTCGCCCAGTTTCGACAGCTGGTAGCGCGCGCGGGAGCGCTGGTACTCGCTGATGCTGGACGCGTTCACCGTGTGGCTGCTGCGGAGCAGGTTTCCCCACTGGACCAGCTGTTCCAGTCGGACCGTGAGGGTGTCGGCGTCGAGTCCTGCGGCGGAAGCACCGGCCTGGCGCAGTTTCGCCATGATGTCCGGGACAGCGAGATCGGCCAGCAGCGTTCCGCAGAAGACCCGCATGATCGCGACGTGCTCCAGCCGCTCGGGCGCGCTGAGGTACGTGTACGCGTTCAGCCGCCGCCGCGCCTCCTCGTCGGCGTCCTGACCTGCACCGGATGCTGATGCCCCCATGCCCGTGAGGTTACGCGGCGCATACGGGCGCCGCCGGTGGGTGGCCGAAAATGCCACGGACGTGTGCCTGCCTGTGGCGAATCCCGCGGGAGCGGCATGTGCGGCATGTAGGCGTCCGGCGTCCCCGGCTCACCCTGAGTAGGCCCTTCGGTTTCTGTGCTGAGTGGCCTCCAGGAGAATGGGGTACGTTCAGGCCGATATCGATGGGGGCGGAAGACGGGAGGAGGCACGCGGTGTCGTACGAACCCAAACTCGCCGCGGCTCTTTCCGGCGCGACGCTGCGCCAGCTGTCCCACTGGCGCCGAGCCTCTGGGCCCAAGGGCGCCGTGCTCGTGCCCGAGATCTCCAGCGAGAGGCCGATCCTCTACTCGTTCCGCGACGTTGTCGCACTCCGCATCTGTGTGCAGCTGCGCGAAGAGGCTTCGTTGCAGAAGATCCGCCGTGCGCTGAACACGCTCCGGGAAGATCTCGGCGAGTCGAAGCACCTCTCCTCGTACAAACTTGTCGCGGGTCCGGACACGATCTATCTGGCTGAACCCGACCACGCCGTAGACCTGATCAAGGGGGGCAACGTGGTCATCCACCAGATGGTGGATGTTCTCGCGCCCTTCTATAAGGACGGCCGTAGCATTCCCGCTCTGCTCACCCCCCGTGAGCACGTCGCGGTCGACGCGTCGGTCCGCGGCGGAGAACCGGTCATCCAAGGCACCAGGATCCCGGCGTCAGATGTCGCTGCCCTCGTAAGAGACGGCATCCCGCCGGACCAGATCAGTGAGTTCTACCCAGGAGTGACGGCCGAGGCCGCCCGGGACGCCGCCGACTTCAGCGAGTACGTCGACAGCTATGGCAGCAGCGAGCCCCGGCAGGTCGTCGCTTGAAACTGCTGCTCGACGAGAACGTGCCGCGCCCCATGGCCGAGATCGTGCGCATCCTGCTGAAGGCCCATGAAGTCGTCCACGTCCACGACCTCAAGGGCTGGACGGGCACGAAGGACATCGAACTGTACGCCAAGGCCAAAGCCGACGGCTTCGAGGTCGTCATCACCAACGACACCAAGCCGCTCAGCCGTCCACTCGAAGTGGCGGCCATCGCACAGTCGGGCCTGCATCGTATGGAGTACCGCCAGAACAACAAGCACGGTGGCCTGGTGGGCCTGGGCACGGCGATCGCCACTGTCTGCGCGGCCCTTCCTCACGCCCTGTCCGAACTCGAGGCAGCTGACGGCCAGCGTCTCGTCTCTCTGACGTCGATCGACCCGACCCGGCAGAAGCGCCTCCAGATCACGGACCCTGCCGTCGCCCCGCCGAAGCACTGGCCGGGGCGCGATTCGGCCGCTGAGTCCTGACGCCTCGATACACGAGGGCTCCCGGCCAGTACCCCATGGGAAGCGATGCCGGGAAATGATCTGGCATCGCCGCCTGCGCTTCGTCTCATCAAGACTCACTGCCGAGCTCTTCCTGGAGCTCGGCGATGCGTTGTTGGGTTGCCGCGGCGTTCCTCTGCTGACGGGTCAGCTTCGCCTCGGCGGCTGCCAGTTCCCGGGCGAGCCGCTCCCGATCAGCTGCCGCCCGCTCACGGATGGTCCCGTCATCGCGGTACGCCGGCCCTACCCGCTCACTGCTCACTACGCCGCGACGCTCTCCGCATTCTGGGCAGTCGACGACGCGGGCGGAGACGCGGGTGTTCTCGCGATGCTGAATGTAAGGCACCACGTGGTCGCAACGGAGAGTGAGATCCCAACTATCGAGGTCCTTCTTGCGTTCTTCCCGTGAGGGCCAGGAAGCGAACAGCTTGGCGAGCTTCTCCAGCTGCTTCGGCCCCATCGGCGGTGGCGGGCAACAGAAACAGCAGTGCGTTACCCGAGAACCGCTGACGGTCCACCGGGCGGCCCGGCAGCCGGTGTGCCGCTCGCGGAACTTCTGGTTGGCTTCCTCGTATTCGAGCTTCTCCGCCTCGGACAACTTCATGAGGGGTGGCCACCTCCCCAGGTCATCCGTCATGGGCATCCCGCAACCGCGGCAGGGCTCACCGGCCACGTACTCCGCCCAGCTGAGGCGTGTACCTTCTCGCTCCCACTGTTCATCCCGCTCGCGGCGCCGCCGGTCATCCGCTTCGGCTTCGAGGGACGAGCGCAGAGCACGCTTGGCGGCTCGTTGCCGCTTCTGCTCCTCCGTGAGCTTGGCCATGCGCTTCACCCTCCGCTGCGCCGGGTTCCTGTGCACGACCGCGGAATCCATGCTGGCGTGGCCGCCCCGTTTGCCGGCTGCCCGTGTGCCGGATGACAACTTGCGACCGGGCTCGGATCGCAAGCGGCCTTCAGGCGACTGATGGCGTCCGGTGCGGGCAGTCGGAGGTTGCTGATTTGATATGCCGTCAGCGAGCCCTCTACAGAGGGCATGAACAGCAGGGCATATGACGCAAGGGGCAATCCTGCCAGCCCGGCACCTGCCCTGAACGGGGATCTGCGCGATGTCTGTGACTCAGCGCTACGGCTGGTCACGCTTCTAGGTGTAGGTGTCACGGGAAGTGATGCCCCCGGCTGTTTCAGCACCTGGCTGGTCCGTGAGGCCCTGGCCGAGTCCCGCCCTACCTGGGGATCGTCCGGTCTGATGCCATGGACGAAGTGCAGCTTGGAGCACCATCGTTGGGGGCGATGTGGGGACATCCACGCGATGGAAGGGGCCGAACGGCGATCCGTGGAGCTCCGCTGGGAGGCGGCTGGCGAGCTGGCGGGATGACTCGCGCGACGCGGATCAGCGGCTGGAGGAGATCGCGGCGGACCACCTGAGCGCCCTGCACGAGACACTCCGTGCCGATCGATCGGCTTTCGGGTTGTACGACACGGCTTGTGCGGCCGGTGAAAGGCTCGCCGGAGCTCTGGGATCGCTGGCCACAGAGGGCGCGGAGTCGGAGGACGCGCTCGTCGCGCGTCTCGTGTCGGAGGTCGGAGGGGACGGCGGCACACTCGCCGACGCCGCGGTGCGCAGGGGGATGGCCGCGGCGGTCCGCGATGTCCGGAGCAGACATCCCGAGCTGGACGACGCCATGGGCGGAGGCGCCGTCGGCGGTGGCTTCACCTGGGACATCCTGTGCGACCTCTACCAGGTGTTCTTCGCCGACATGGTGGGGGAGTTCCTCAGGTCCGTTGTCGCCGAGCACGTCAAGCTGGCGGTCCCGGTGCTCATCGCGACCGATCCGGAAAGCAGGATCGCCGACTGGGTCGCGGAGAAAGTGGTGGACCTGGTGCCGAATCCCTGTGAGGAGTCCGCCGAAGCGACGGACCTTGCACAGGCTGTGGATACCGCACAGTCGGTGGTGGGCGCTGCGCAGGATCCGGCGGCTGCACTGCCCAAGATCGCCGAGTTGTTGGTACCGCGGGCGGTCGGAAAGGTGCTTGGCCTGATCACTGAGGAGATCACCGGAGAGGAGGGAGCTGCGGCGTGACCGATTCCAGAGACTCCTTGTGGTGGCGTGGCCCCCAGGGCGACCGACCTCGTAGTGACCGCTGGAAGGAAATCGGCGAGGAAGCCTTCCAGGAAAAGGAGCGCCGCATCACTGGCCGGCACCACCTGCCCGGTCCCGTCCCCGACTGGGCCGAGGATCTGTTCCGCGTCGCCAGGGCTGCGTTCATCGCCGACAAGTACGTACGCCGGACTGGAGTACGGGACCGGTGGACCCGTCGTATCAGCCTTGCCGTACCCGTAACGGAACACGAGCGATGGGGAAGCGCAGCCGTCCGTACCCACCTCACTGCGCTCCTCCAAGTCCTCACCGGGGACCTATGGAATGTGGACTTCCGGCCTCTCACCGGTCACTACGTCGAAGAGGCACTGGTCTCTCCGGCCGACCCGCGCGCCTCGGAAGTCGCCTTGTTCTCCGGTGGGCTGGATTCCCTCAGCTGGGCCGCCACCCGTTCGCTCGCCGACGATTCCCGACCGCTGCTGCTCGTGATGTTCCGCGAGATCGGCCTGCTGCGTCTTCAGCAGCGGGTGTACAAGGCCGTCGAACGCCTAGGCGGAACACGACCGCTGCTGCTGTTGCCGATGAGCCAGACCCCGGCGGGCGACGGCTCCGGGCAGCGGCTGGAGACCTCCTCCCGCACACGTGGGCTGCTGTACGCGGCGGGCGCGATCCGCGCCGCTACTGCACATGGGGTGGGCACCGTCCACGTCCCTGAGAACGGCCAGCTCGCCCTCAACCCGCCTCTGACACCGGCGCGTTCGGCCGCTTGCTCCACGCGTTCCGTGCACCCGCGGACGCTGGGCAGTCTGAACGCCTTGGTAACTGCCGTGAGCGACATGGAGAGCACGGTGCAGGTGGTCAACCCCTTGGCACCGCTGACGAAAGGCGAGGTGTGCAAGGCCGGACGTGATGCGGGCCTCACCCCGTCCGACCTGGAGTCCACGCTGAGCTGTGGCAAGCCGCCAACCCGTCGAAGCGGCGGCCCTCCCATCGCCAACTGCGGCGTCTGCTTCCCGTGTCTCGTGCGCCGCTCCGGACTACTCCACGCCAACGGCACCGACGGCACCTCGTACGAGGCATTGCCGTGGGCGGACGATTTACCGCTTGACCGGGGCGCCGACTGGCGGGCGCTGCAGCGGTGGCTGCTCGGCCGGTACACCCTTACGGATGTCTTCACCGATACCCCGCTGCCGCCGGACACGGACCCGGCGATGGCGTTCGACTTGATCAGGCGCGGGCGGGAAGAGCTGGCCCGGCTGGTTCAGATCGCGGATGCGATAGAGGCTGACGCGGCGTAGGCGGCGAGCGAGATCTAGGTCGCACCGGGCCGCCTTGGCGGTTATAGGACGGCATCGTCGAGGTGTCCTGGACGCAGTCCCTGCGCAGAGCGTCCACTGATCCGGGGCAAGTCTTTTCGCCTACCCGTTCTGGTCGTGAGTTGAGGGCCCAGATGGACTCTCTCGTCGACTCTCTGTCTCAAATCCCAAACGACGTGCACTCGACGCAAGGGCTTGAACTCTCGGCGCGCGCCTAAGGAAATCCCAAACGGCGTGCACCCAGCGGTGCGTGGCCTACGTCTTCTACTGTCCTTCCTGAAGCCAGGGATCACCGGCTCACTCGTCCGCTGGGAGATCCCACGACCTCAGGAAGGAACCACGTCGTGCAGCTGAGGCTGATGTACGTGATCATCGCCGTCCTCGCGGCGCTTGTCGCCGCTCTGGTCGGCAGCGTCGTGACCGTGGTCGAGGGAGGGCGTCCCACGGCGGCCTTCAAGACTGGAGCATTGACCTTCGCCGGCTCCCTGACGCTCCTTATGGTGGTCATGGGGGCCCTGGGGGTGGTGGGCTCGTGAGCGGCATGAGTGCCCTTGGAGGACACGTGCAGGCCGAGAGTGCCTCCTCGCTCGACGAGGTGCTCGCGAAGGTGCGTCGACACCGCATGCATCTCTCGCGGCTGATGAACGCTCACGACGCGACCCGCCTCGTCCTCGGGTTGCTGTACCTGAGCCGGAAGGCGCACGCTGAGCCCGGCACCGGCGTGCCGACATGGTCGTGGTTGATGGGGCAGCCGGCAGAGCGCGGCTCGGGAATCCGCGCTGCCGTGCGCAAGTGTCTGAGCCACTGGCTTCCCCCAACCGACGAACAGGGCGCTGTGGCGGACACGAGGAGCCTGATGCCCGTTCCGCCTTCTGGTTCAGAAGGACACCTGCACGCTCTCGTCCAAGCCATCGGTTCCATCCAGCGGGTTGGGCCCCTGCTCGACCAGTGCCTCCGTGACCTCTCGGCGGACCAGGCTGAGGGAAGCCACTACTTCACGCCGGATGACATGGCGCGTCTCATGGTTGGTGCGGCCGTCCCCCGTGACAGGCACAGAGTGCTGGACCCGGTCTGCGGTTCAGGAGGACTGCTCGTCGAGAGTCACCGCTACGTCCGCGAAAGCGTCGGGCTGGACCCGACCATGTCCTTGCAGGGAAAGGAGCAGCACGCCTACACCTCACAGGTGGCCCGCATGAACTTCGCGGTACGTGGGATCACGGCTCAAGTCTTCCCACCCGGGGACAGCCTCGCGGAGCCCGAACCCGAGCCTCACGACATCATCCTGGCCAACCTTCCTTTCAACCAGCGCGACTGGGCACCGGAGGACAAGACGGAGCAGGGCGCCCGCCGGTCGCCTTCCCCGGTCCCAGTCGATCCCCGATGGCTGGAGGAACCGCCGTCCCGAGGGTCCGCCAACTCCGCGTGGATTCAGCACATCGCGCACGCGCTCGCTCCGGCCGGACGAGCCGTCTTTCTGATGGCCGACAGCGTGGCCAACAGCCGACAGCCCGTCACCCGCAGGCTCCGCGAACGCCTCCTGCGTGACGATCTCGTCGAGTGCGTGATCGCTCTGCCACCTCGCGTGTTCGGTCACACCAAAGCCCCCGCCTGTCTGTGGGTGCTCAACAAGGACAAGAGCGCGCGCCCCGGCTGGGGTGTCCGGGACCGTCGCCAGCAGGTGCTGTTCGTCAACGCGCGGCGAGCCTTCGAACCGGTCCAGAATTCGAGAGCACGGAGGCTGGGCGACAAGAACACGGCATCGATCCTGGCCACCCTGGCGGCCTGGCGTGGCCTTTCCGAGAACGGTGCTGCCGCCTCGCCGTACAACGACGCAGTCGGCTGGTCCCGAAGCTGCTCCACCAAGGAGATCGCCGACCGGGAGTCCATCCTGATGCCGACCTCGTACGCCGTGGAGCCTCCCGGTCCAGAGCGGGACACACGGAGCCGCGTTGAGCAGCTCAAGCTCGAACTAACCGATCAGTTCGAGCAGATGCGTGCCCTGGAGCTCCAACTGCTGGACGCCTTGGAGGAGATCTGATGGAAGCCAATGCCGACCAGTTCGCCTCGGGTAAAGCGGATTGGCAGACGACCTCCATCAAACATGAGTGGATCCACGGGCGCATCTACACCACCTGCGGTTTCCTCGACGACGCGGCTGCCGATCAGACTGCAGGAGTCGTCAGCTCGACGTTCGTCCAGAACGGCAGGATCCTCTCGCCCAGGGCCAATGAGTGTCGGCCCGGTGAATCCCCGCCCAGCCGGGCAACCCTCAAGGAGGGCGACCTGGCCGTCGTACTCGTCCGACGGGTGGGCGATTCCGCGCTGGTCACCGCCGACCACGCCGGATGTAGAGCGACCAGGTCAATCGGCATCATCCGCGCTGAGCCGCACATAGTGCGGTGGCTGCGTATCTGGCTGCAGACACCGACGGCGAAGGCTCGCATCGACGAGGACGTGACGGCCCATGTCGAGCCCACCATCAGCCTCGACACCCTCCACCGCATGCCGTTTCCGCTGCCCCCGCCAGACGTCATCAGCGCATACCACCGGGCCTTCGGCCTCATCGAGGAGATGACCGCCCTCTACAAAGAGACCGCGCGCAAGGCGGTGGACCTGGCCGACGCCCTCCATGACGACTGGGCCTCGACGATGCCACCGTGGGAGACACGACCGCTTGCGAAGGTCGCCAAAGCGAAGACGGGCCAAGGGTCCGAACGCTCTCTTCCCCCGTTGCCCACAGAACCCATCACCGATGTAACCGATGTAATCGCCCCTAAAGATCTATACGACCTCCCCGTGCCCCACGTCCAAAGGTTCCGTCTGAACAGTCCAGGGAACGACGGCGAGGCACATCCTCCCGGCACCTTGATGCTGAGCACCCGTTCCGACGGCGCACACATCGCCGTTCCGCGCCGACCAGCAACACCTCTCAGAGGCGTCGTGGCCGTACGACCTATTGAGGACGAGGACGGTTGGTGGCTGCTCCACGAACTCAGGAGTAGGAGCAGCGACATCGCACGGCTGGCGCAGGGCCAGAACGGCCGGGAAATTTCCGCCCGCGCCCTCAAGCGCCTGGAGGTCACCTGGCCGGACCAGTTCACGCGCACCGAATTCCACACTATGGCCGGTCCCCTGCACGCCGTGATGCGACTCCTGGTCGCCAAGATCGCGACGCTACACAGTCTGCGGGACGCGCTCCTGCACGACATCTCAGCGAAGGCCGGTGTCCTCCGGGAACCGACAGCCGAGCCGGAAGAGCAGGGCACTCCTGCTCCCGCCCATCGCGGGCCCGCACCACGGAGGCATGACCGGCGATGAGTCAGGATGGTCCCCGGAGAGTCGACAGGCACCCGCGTGAGAACGGTGAGACATGACGCCAGGCCGCTGCTGAACCGAAGGTTGGACGGACTCGGGACGACGATCTTCGCGGAGATGCCGGTGCTGGCGACCGCGACAGCGCGATCAACCTTGGCCAGGGCTTCCCCGACGCCGATGGACCTGAGGAGATACGCGAGGCCGCCGTCCGCGCCTTGAGGGAGGGGAAGGGCAACCAGTTCCCGCCCGGCCCGGGCGTCCCGGGACTGCGCGCCGCGATCTCCGACGACCAACGGCGCTTCTACGACCTCTCCATCGACCCCGACACCGAGGTCCTGGTTACCGCCGGCGCGACCGAGGCCATCGCCGCCACCATGCCAGCGCTGCTGGAGCCGGACGAGGAGGTCATCGCCTTTGCATACCGGGATGGTCGACGCTCACTCAGTCTTCTTGTCGCCTTGCTCGTCGTTCCCGCGCAGACGACGCGCTCGCTCGGCGATACCGCTGGAGAGCTTGTTTTTCACCGAGTTGGCCCGGTCGAGGGTCTCGTTGCCAAGGCTTCGGGCAGCACCAACACCATTTACTCCTTTTTCCAATGCTCTGTCCCTCACCTCCAGGGCAGCTTCCGTCCATCGCCTCGCCTCAGATGAGTCGCCACCGGACTCGATTCCGAGCCGCACGTGAAAGTCATGGACGCCGGTCGCGACCTGGTTGCTCGACTGGACCACAGCCGGGGATGTGGTCGGGTGCAGCAACACCTTCGCGTTGGCCACGCCAGCAGCGGCGTCCATCCTGGCCAGCAGAGTTTCGGTGCTCCGCGAGATGTGCTCCAGCCGGCCCTGCCGGGCGGCTTTCAGGCCGAGGCGATGCCCGTTGAGCTCATCGGGGGACGCGTCCAGCACCCTGTCGAGTTCGAGTACAGCGAGCGCGTCCTGCAAGTGGAAACAGCGAGCCAGAACGGCGAGCCATTCTCGAACGATGCCTTCAGCCTCCTTGACCATCGTGGCGAGATCGCCGATCTTGGTCTCACGCTCCATGTTCTCCGCGAGCGCGTCGAGTTGACGCAGCGCGTACGCCTGCGTCTCCGCGATCGTCGCCGGCGCGGCGTGCACCTTCGACCAGGTGACCTCGTCGACCCTGCCCCGCTTCTCTCGGATGGTCATGGCCTCCTCGATCACGAAGCCCACTCCGATCATGCGGGCCAACACAGCGTCCTTCTGGGCACGCAGTACGTCGTCGACCTTCTTGTCGATCGCGGCGAGATAGTCAGTGATCTCGTCCATGGTCTGTTGCATCGCAACTTGCGCCATGAACTTCCCGGCATTGGCAAGAGTCGCCGGGTTGGACAGGAGCGATCGGGGCGCGTGCGCGAATTCGAGGAATCCCTTGATCTGACCCTTCTGCCCCTTCAGCACACCCGTGCTGAGCCCCGTCTTCGCGCTCTCCCTCAGGCCATACTTCTTGAGAAGCAGCGCCGATTTCGGGGTCAGCTTCACCCAGTGAGCGGAGTTGGCGGCGATCTCCGATCCTGCCTCGGCGACTGCAGCACCCGTGGCGAAGACGGACTTGTACCATCGCGGTCCGAGGCTCTTGGACGGCAGTCCCTCCGAAGCAAGGAAGTTTTCGACATCCTTCGCGCTCCCCATGACTGTCAGCCCATCCCCGTCGCTGATCAGCTGAATTTCGTTGTCCATGATCCGCTCCTGAAGTGGCTTCTCGCCGTCGAAAGTGGTCGGAGTTCGTAGAGTGATCACCGGGCCGCGGCCGAGGTCTTCCAAAGGCGGGAACCTCGGCCCCGACCCGGTCGGGATGTGGGTGCACTGCTCTTGCACCAGCGCGGCCGCGCGGGCTCAGCTGTCCGGCATACCGGTGGTGGCCCACTCGTCGGCGAAGTGCTCCATCTGCTTCAGGACCAGGTTCACCGCCTCCGCACGACGGTCCGGCGGGTAGCTGTGGTGGGCCAGCAGGCGCTTGATGGCGCTGCGGAGACCGGCGCGGACCGGTTCACGGGCGATCCAGTCGGGCTTGAGCTTCTTCTGGACCTCAGCGACGAGGTCGCGGGCGATGCTCGCCAGGATCTCATCGCCCATAAGTTCCTGAGCCGTGCCGTGCTCGGCCACGGCGTCGTAGAAGGCGAGCTCGCGCCAGTTCAGCGGCGGATCGAACTTCTCGCCGCGCCGAGCATCTTCGACCACTTCCTTGGCCATCTCGACCAGCTTGGCGATGAGTTCGGCACTCGTGTACTGCTGCCGCGTGTACCGGATCATCAGGTCCTGCAGACGGTCGGAGAAGGCCGTGCGGCGGACGATGTTGTGACGCGTGACCTCGCGCATCTTCTGCTCGATGAGCCGCCGCAGTGCCTCCGCCGCAAGGTGGGGAGTGTCGCTGCCCTGGAGCTTGGCGACGAGTGCGTCGTTGAGGTGCGTCAGGTCGGCCATCTCCAGGCCGGCCTCGGCGAACAGGTCCGATATCCCGCCGGTCTCGACCACGGACGAGGTCAGCTGGGCGAGGTACAGCTCGACATCGCGGGCTACGGGTAGGCCGCGGGCCTCGCGGTCCGCCGCGTCGAGCTTGGCCATGTAGGCGCGGACCTCGACGAAGAACTGGACGTCCCGGCGCCAGGTCGGGTGGTCCGGGAAACGCTCGCCAATGTTCGTGGCACTGGCGGACAGCGCGTAGAAGCGCTCCAGGCGGTGGGAGTGGTCGCGAAAGCGCCGGCCGACGGTCCGGCGGGGGTCGTCGAGCTTCTCCGGGTCGTTGCCGGGGGTACGCGGGTTCCGGAGGTACTCGGCGGCCCCGCCGGAAGCGTTGACGAACGCCTTCGCCGTCGGCTGTTCAAGACGCGCCCGCCAGTTGAAGCCGCGCAGGATGTCGTATTCGTTGCGCAGCTCGTCCAGCGCGCGGTCGAGGTCTTGGCCGAGGGTGCGGTCCTCCTGGTCGGCGTCCGTGTACTCGGCGATCGCCTTCTGCAGGTTCTCCGTCAGTGGCGCGTAGCCAACGAGCAGACCGTCCTCCTTGCCGCGGAAGCGGCGGTTGACCCGGGCGAGGGCCTGCATCAGGTTGGCGCCCTTGAGTGGACGGTCCAGATACATGGTGTGGACCGGCGGGGCGTCGAAGCCGGTCAGCAGCATGTTGTTGACGATGAGCAGCTCCAGCTCGTCGTCGGGGTCCTTGGCTCGGTTGATGACCGCCTTGCGCTGGCCGTCGGGCAGAGCGTGGGCGAGCAGGTGGTCTTCGTCCTGACGGGAGTTCGAGGAGAAGACGATCTTCATCGCGCCCTTGTCGAGCTCGTCGCTGTGCCACTCCGGCCGCAGCTCACGCAGGGCGTCGTAGACCCGGACGCAGATCTCACGGGTCGCGCAGACGACCATCGCCTTGCCGGCCGCCCCGCCCTTCTCGGAGACGCCGACGAACGGTCGCATCCGCTCGCGCCGCTCCTCCCAGTGCGCCACTAGGTCCTCGGCGAGATCCCTGACACGGGCCGGCAAGCCGTACATGGCATTCATCGTAGCGACGGCCGTCTCGACCCGGCGGCGTTCGGTGTCGTCGAGGCCGTCGGTGATGCGGTCGGCCTCCTCGTCGATCTTCGTCGGGTCGACATCTTTGCCAAGGACGAGCTTGATGACCCGCCCCTCGTGGAAGACCTTGACCGTCGCGCCGTCGTCTGCGGCCCTCTTAAGGTCGTAGATATCGATGTAACCGCCGAAGACCTGGCGGGTGTTGCGGTCGGCCTCGGAGATCGGCGTTCCGGTGAAGGCGTGGAGCGTGGCGTGCGGGAGGGCGTCGCGGAGGTGACGGGCATAGCCGTCGAGGTTGTCGTAGTGGCTGCGGTGGGCCTCGTCGACGACGACCACGATGTTGCGCCGGTCGGAGAGCAGCGGGTGGTCGGCCCCTGACTCCTTCTCCTCTTTGGTCTTACCGAACTTCTGGAGGGTGGTGAAGAGGATGCCACCGGTCCGCTTGGCAGCGAGCTCCTCCCGCAGCTTGGCCCGGGTCGCGACCTGGAGGGGCGTACCCGGGAGGATCTCGCTCTCCAGGAAGGTGGAGTACAGCTGGTCGTCGAGGTCGTTGCGGTCGGTGATGACGACGACGGTCGGGTTCAGCAGGGCCGGGTCGCTCATCACCATCGCCGTGGTGAGCACCATCTCCTCAGACTTGCCCGAGCCCTGCGTGTGCCAGACGACACCAGCTTTCCCATCACCGGCTGCCGCCTCCCGCACCTTCTCCGCGGCCCGGGTCACCGCGAAGTACTGGTGCGGCTTCGCGATGCGCTTCATCCGCTTGGACGGCACGAAGTTGATGAAGGACCGGCACAGGGAAAGGAAGCGGGGCTGGGTGAACAGCCCGTGCAACGCCAGGTTCTGGCCCGAATCGGCCACCCCCTCGCCATCCACGGCGAACGGGGTGACACGGGCCCCGGCCTCGTCCGTATTCCACGGCGCGAAGTGCTCGTACGGGGTGAAGGGCGTGCCGTACTTCGCCGTGATGCCGTCGGAGAGCAGCACCACCGCGTTGTAACGGAAGGCGGTCGGGAACTCCTTCACGTACCGGGCGACCTGGGAGTGCGCGTCCTGGAGCGTGGCGCTCTCGTCGCCGGCGCGCTTCAACTCCAATACGGCGAGCGGGAGTCCGTTGACGTAGAGGACGATGTCGAAGCGGCGCCGCTTCTCGCCGTCGACGACGGTGACCTGGTTCAGCGCGCGGTACGTGTTCCCGTCCGGGTCCGTCAGGTCGACGAGGCAGACGGTCGGGTTGTGCTCGGCGCCGAAGGCGTCGGTGTAGACGACGGAGCGGATGCCGGTTGTCAGGTAACCGTGGGCGGTGCGGTTCTCCTCGTACGTGTCCTGCGACTCCGGGGTCGCCGCGACGCCGACGGCGTCGCGGACGGCGTCCGGGGGCAACTCGGGGTTGAGCCGCTCGATCGCCTCGCGGAGGTCGGGGTAGAGGATCAGGTCGTCCCAGGACTTACGGTGACAGGAGCCGGGGGCGAACTCGTTGCCGGAGGCTGGCAGCCAGGCCAGCTCGGCGAGTTCGTCGAGGGCGAGCAGCTCCCAGTCGGCTTCCAGAGGGCGGTGGTTCTGGCTTCTTCCACTTCCGCTCTCGTCGTCGTGCGTCATGTGTGATCCTCGACAATCTTCTCGGCGTCTTTGACGTGAAGGCGGCCGGACATGAGCTGGGGGAGGAGAGTGTCGCGGAGGTTGGCTAGGGTCAGGTTTTCCTGCTCCGCGAGCAGAGCGCGGTCCCACAGAGGGCCAATCTCGGCGTTCAGTATCCGCAGGACATCGCGGTCCGGAACAGGCACTACTTCATCCAAGTGTTTGCGCTGGATGTGGCCCATGGTCGTCGCCTTGTCCGCAGCAATGGCGCGGAACTCATCAATCTTCCTGTGGACAAGGTGACTGATTAGCCACTGCGGATACCCGTCCTTCGGGACACATTTGAAGATATGCTGGTTGATGATTGCCTCGGGCCACCGGACTGCTCTCCGCATCTGTGACCGGGCCCCGCAAGCGGGAGCACACCTTCCATGGTCAGCATCCCTCCCCGCGCGATTAACCTCGGCCTCCAGCTGGCCTCAACCAAGACGGTCCTCCCCGAGGCGCAGGGCACCGTGCGTGGTGGCGAACTCGTCTGCAGGGTCCCCCTGCAACCCACTCCTGCCAGCAGGCGCTACACGGTGCGAGTCGCCTACCGGCACCGACGCCGCCCCCGCGTAACGGTTACCGACCCGCCCCTGACCCTGCATCCACGCGCCACGGCCCTGCCTCACGTCTATCCCGACGGTGACCTGTGCCTGCACCTGCCAGGGGAGTGGAAGGAATACATGCTCCTATCGCACACGATCCTTCCGTGGGCCTCGGAATGGCTCCTGCACTACGAACTGTGGCGGGTCACGGGGCGCTGGGCTGCCAACGGACACGACTACGCTGTCCCACCGGCCCAATAGGGAGTGCAGGGGTGGGGGTTGACCGTCCACCGGTCGGTGAGCGCTGGCCGTGCACCTGATCTTGCGGCGCGGTCGTTTTGGGAGCGGCGTTTCGAACTCGGCTCCCAAATGGCTCCCAAAACGGCCCCAGGAACCACTCAGGGGCCTGATCCATCAAGTGGATCAGGCCCCTGACCTGGTACTTCACTGTCGGGGTGGCGGGATTTGAACCCACGACCTCTTCGTCCCGAACGAAGCGCGCTGCCAAGCTGCGCTACACCCCGATTGTCGCTGCTTGTCGCGGCGACGTCGTTTACTTTAGCCCACCGGGGGCTGGAGACGAAATCCGGTTTTCGGGGCGGCGGTCATGGCGGCCCGGGCGGCCTCGGCGGGGGCGGACGAGGTCGGGGCGGAGGTGGTCGACGGCGACCAGGACGAGGGCGAGGGCGTAGAGGGCGAGGCCCATGAGCAGGGCGTTTCCGAGGACACTCTTGTAGCCGTGCCGGTCGACGTCCAGGAACGGGTAGAGGTACGGCGCCGGCCAGTCGGGGGTCAGCAGTGCCGCGCGGCCCAGCGTGAACGCCAGGAACGCCATCGGGTAGAGCGTCCAGACCACGGTGTGGCCCAGCCGTAGCGCCGCCGGGCGGGTCAGGAAGAGCCAGTCCGCCACCACCGCCGCGGGGATCACCGTGTGGAACGCCAGGTTCGTCAGGGCGTGCCACCCCGTCGGCGTCACCGGAGCCCCCGTCGACGTCATCGTCATCGAGAAGGGCGTCGCGTCCCTCATCAGGATCAGGTGGTAGACCAGGGCCGCGACCATGACGTACAGGACCGTGCCCCCCGTCACCGGCGGCGGCAGCGGGCGGCGTGCGGCCCATGCGCGGCGGGACGACGCGGCGAAGACCAGTGCCACCAGCACCGTGCACTGGACCGAGAAATGGCTGAGGACACGCAAGGGGCTGCCCGCGACCATCTCGATCAGCACGGTCACGGCCGCTGCCAGCGCCACCACGGCGCGGAACGCTGCCGCCAGCGGGCGTCGAGTCGGTGCCACCACTGCCGTCGCGGGCACGATGGACGTCACCGGTGCGGGGATGCCCGAGATCGCGGGCAGGTCTGGGATGTCCCTGGGTATCGGTGCGGTCATGCGCTCACGCTAGGCTGCGTCGACATACCGGGCGATTCGGGCGACCCGTATGGGTGGTCAGAGGCCCGAGGCCCGAGGCCCGAGGTCTGCGGCCAGGGGCCCGAGGTCTGCGGCCAGGGGCC
>NZ_LIRK01000393.1 GCF_001419765.1 Streptomyces torulosus | reverse complement strand
CGCGGGCGGAGGGCCCGGGTTGTGCCCGAACCGTTCCTGTGGACTGAGCATGAGTGAGCCCGCTCAGCCGCACGCCCCGAACGGTCTTGGGCGCTCCCCCACTGCCTTAAGGGCGTGGGAGGTACCCCCAGGTCCCCGGCGTTCTCGACCCCGGGGCGGCGACACGCATCCTGTGCGTGGTCCGGGCCCGGGAGGCCGGCTCCCTGCGCGACCTGGCCATACAGGTACGGCCGGCGGCGACGGGGAGACCCTGAACCATCCTCTGGTGGAGCAGGGGCCCCGCACGCTGACGCCGTACCCGGTGTCCCGGATCGCACGACCACGTTTAGCCCGATCAGCCCAGGACGCCGCAAGCTCACGCCGGGTGTTCTCAGGTGAGTCGGAGGGCCAGGGTGACCTCGGCGCCTGTTCCTGTCGTGTCGGGGGTGACCGTCAGGCGGTCGGTGACCAGGTGGGCGAGCCAGAGGCCGCGGCCCCGGCAGCCTTCGGTGAGGCCGGGGAGGAGTTCGGGGATGGCGGGGACGAAGCCGGGGCCGTCGTCGGTGATCCGGCACTCCAGTTCGTCCGGGAGCCGGCGCAGCTCCAGTCGGCCGCGGCCGCCGGCGTGCTCCACCGCGTTGGCGGCGATCTCGCTGACGGCGAGGGTGAACTCGCCGAGCCGTACGCCCCCGAGGCCCGCGGCGGCCGCCGCGTCCTCGACCTGGGCCCGTACCTGGGGCAGGTTCTCGCCGGTGAAGTGCCGTTTCAGCAGGAGCGTGCCGCGGCGGTTCGGAGCGCCGCCGACAGGGGTGCCGACCGGTGTACCGGCAGGAGTGCCGACCGGTGGGCCCACGGGAGCGCCGAGGACGCTGCCGCTCGGGCCGCCGGTGCCGCCGGTTCCGCCGTCTGTCTCCCCGCCCGGCATCGCAGCCGCCTCCTCTCGATGGGGGTCGAAGTGCCCGGGCACGGTGCGCTGGGCGTCAAAGGCGAACTGCCGCACGCCGCCCACGCTAGCCGTGCTCGCCCGATGAGTACCCAGGAGATCGAGAGGGCATTGTGCCTGGTCGGAACCGTACGAATTCGACCGAACCTCGATCGTTTCCGCTCAACCTCGGCTGATCGGTTGTCGTCCGTCGATCAGGGCGGCGCACCGCTCCGCCGATCAGGGCAGTGCGGCTCCGGCTCCGCCGCACACGACGGCAGCGGCCCCCTCCCGCACAGTGCGGAAGGGGGCCGGTGAAAGGGGTGCCGAGTCGTACGCGCCGGGTCAGCCGCTCATTCGGCCGTCTTCGCGACCGTCGCTATCGACTCCAGGACCGTCCGCGGATTGCCGTTCGACTTCACCGCCCCGCCGATCTGCTTGCGGATGGCGGCGGCCACCTGGGACCAGTTGGTCTCGGCGACGGGGTAGAGCCGCAGGTTCTGCAGGGTGTCCAGGCCGCTCCACAGCGCCTTGTGGCGCTTGTCGGCGCGCATCGCGTCGGCGGCGGTCGTGGTGACGGGCAGCAGCTCGTACTCGGCGGCCTGTTCGATCACGTACTTGTCGCTGTAGAGGAAGTCGAGGAACTGCCCCATCGCCTCGCGGTGGTCGTCGTTCTTGAAGGCGACGATCCAGTCCGCGGTGCCCATGGCCGGTGTGGCCCGGCCGTCGCGGCTCGGCAGCGGGACCGACCCGTAGGGCACGGAGTCGGAGGAGTCCTCGATCTGGCGGATCAGCGACAGCGGGCCGTTGACCATGGCCGCGTCACCGCGCAGGAAGGCCTGCACGGCGTCGTCGCGGTTGAGCTGGCCGGGCGGGATCGGGCCGGCGAGGCCCTCGCCGACCAGCTTGTCCCGCAGCCAGGTCAGCGTTCGCACATTGGCGGGGGACGCGAGGTCGTAGCTGTTGGAGTCGTCGGTGTAGCCGCCGTCACCGGCCAGCAGCCACATCAGCGTCTCGGCCTCGGCCTCCTCCGGGCCGAGCGGCACGGCGATCGGGGACTCCACGCCCTGGGCCTTCAACTTCCGCGCCGCCGTGAGGAGGCCGTCCCAGCTCTTGGGGGGCTGCAGGCCCGCCGCGGCGAACAGGTCCTTGTTGTAGTAGAGCAGCCGGGTACTCGCGGTGAACGGCAGCCCGTACTGCACCCGCTCCAGCTCGCCGGCGTCGGCGAGGCTCGGTACGAAGGAGGCCTGGACCGGCACCGACAGCACCTCGTCGGCGCTGTAGAGGAGGCCCTGGGCGGCGTACTGCGAGTAGCCGTCGGCCTGCACGATGTCGGGCGTCTCGCCCCGCTCGACCAGCTCGGCGACCTTCTCGTCGACCTCGTCCGGGGCGTACACGTCGACGTTCACGTCGATGTCGGGGTGTTCGGCGTTGAAGGCGAGGACGACCCGGTCCCAGTAACCCTCGGAGTTCTTGTGGACGTTGTCGCCGTAGTTGGTGGCGACGACGGTCAGGGAGACCCGGCCGGACTCGGCGTCCGCGTCCCCGCCGCAGCCGGACAGCCCCGCCGCGAGCGTCAGCGCGGCCGTGGCCGCCACGATCATCCGGGCCTTGTGGCGCACGGTTTCCCCACTTCCAGCTTCCGGCACTTCTCCCAGGTCGAGCACGCCGGGCACGTCCCGTCGCCCGGCGGCGCCGCCCGTGCCCGGCCGATGCCGCCGGCCGGACCCGGGACGCGTCTGTACGTATATACGGATCTCGCCCGTACGTGCTCGCGTTCGGGCTTGATCGTATGGTGCGTGCCCGCGCCGCACGGGCCGGGGGCGTTGCGTTTTGGTTCCAACGCTGTGACGGGCGGGGCGTCCCGGGGAGAGACGAACGGGCACGCTCGTACTGCGTCGGACCGGGTCGCCGGGCGGGTCTAGGGGTTCTCCCAGGCCGCCGGTTCCGCAGCCAGTCGCCGGACCGGCTCGGGCAGCGCGCCGGCCGCGATGTCGGCGACGGTGACGCCCTCCAGGATGCGGCGCACGTTGGCGCGCAGCGCGATCCACAGGGGCAGCAGCGGCTCGGCGGAGCCGGTGTAGGTGAGGCCGGTGGGGCGCTCCCCCCGTACGGACACGATCGGCCCGTCCACCGCGCGGATGATGTCGGCGACGGTGATCGCGGCGGGGTCCCGGGCCAGCCGGTACCCGCCGCTGCCGCCGCGGCGGCTCGTCACGAGGCCGCCGCGCCGCAGGTCCCCGAGGATGCCCTCCAGGAACTTGTGGGGGATCTCCTGCACCGTCGCGATGACCTCGGACTTCACGGGGTCGTCGTCCTGCCGTACGGCGAGCTCCAGTACCGCGCGTACGGCGTAGTCCGCCCGTGCAGAGATCCTCATGGCCCACATTGTCGGCCACGCGGGGCGGACCGGGAGACCCGCCCCGAGTCCACGCGGCCGTGCGCGTCGGCGGGGCCGTCCGGCATCAGCCGAGGCGGATCACGTTCCAGGAGAGCGGTTCGAGGGCGGCCTTCAGTAGCCCGCCCTCCAGCGTCGTCCCCTCGCCCGCGTGCGGACCGACCCGCTCGGGCTCCGCGAGCGTGTTCCGGGCGTCGGGGTCGGCATCGGCCAGCACGCTGTGCTCCACCACCCTGCTCAGGTCGAGCCCGCCCAGCGCGACCTCCAGCGGAAGCGCCTCCGTACGGCTCCGGTTGACCGCGAACACGGTCACCGACCCGTCCTCGGCCCGCACGGCGGTCGCGTGCAGCAGGTCCGCCTCCCCGTACTTCTCCGTCGTGTACGTCGGCGAGTCCACCCGTACGTCGAGGACCCGGCCGCGGCCGTACCGCGCGGCCTGGGCGAAGGGGAAGAACGTCGTCTGCCGCCAGGCGGGACCGCCGGGCTCCGTCATGATCGGGGCGATGACGTTGACGAGTTGGGCGAGGCAGGCGACGGTGACGCGGTCGGCGTGCCGGAGCAGCGCGATGAGGAGGGAGCCGAAGACGACGGCGTCGGTGACGCTGTAGTTGTCCTCCAGGAGGCGGGGGGCTTCCGCCCAGTCCCGGGTCTCGGAGTTCTCGATCTCGTGCCACTTCGAGATGTACCAGACGTTCCACTCGTCGAAGGAGAGGTTGATCTTCTTCTTCGACTTGAGCTTCGCGCCCACGTGGTCGGCGGTGGCGATCACGTTCTCGATGAAGGACTCCATGTCGACGGCGGAGGCCAGGAAGGAGTCGATGTCGCCGTTCTCGGGCTGGTAGTAGGCGTGCAGGGAGATGTGGTCGACGAGGTCGTACGTCTCCTCCAGGACCGTCGCCTCCCAGGCGGCGAAGGTCGGCATCGACTGGCTGGAGGAGCCGCAGGCGACGAGTTCGACGCCCGGGTCGATCTGGCGCATCGCGCGGGCGGTCTCGGCGGCGATCCGGCCGTACTCGGTGGCGGTCTTGTGGCCGGTCTGCCAGGGGCCGTCCATCTCGTTGCCGAGGCACCAGAGTGTGATGCCGAACGGGTCCTTGTCGCCGTGGGCGGCACGGAGGTCCGACAGGGCGGTGCCGGCGGGGTGGTTGGCGTACTCCTGGAGTTCGAGGGCCTCGGCGACGCCTCGGGTGCCGAGGTTGAGGGCCATCATGGGCTCGGCCTGCGGGCCGATCTTCTTCAGGAAGGCGATGTACTCGGAGAGGCCGAAGCGGTTGGTCTCGGTGGAGCGCCAGGCGAGGTCTAGGCGGCGGGGGCGGTCCTCGACGGGGCCGACGGAGTCCTCCCACTTGTAGCCGGAGACGAAGTTGCCACCGGGGTAGCGGATCGTGGTGACGCCCAGCTCACGGACCAGCTCCAGGACGTCGGTGCGCAGGCCCGCCTCGTCGGCCGCCGGATGGTCCGGCNNGCGGCCGAGGTGCTCGACGAAGGAGCCGAACAGTCGGGGGTTGACCTCGCCGACCTGAAAGGCGGGGTCGAGGGTGAAGCGGGCTGTGCGGGCCATGGACATCCTTCGCGTTCGACATTACGGATGCAGCTCGTTCAGTCGAACGGGACGCTATGTTCGCCGGTGGGGTGAGTCAATGGGGGCCGACCGGGCGAGCG
>NZ_LIRK01000392.1 GCF_001419765.1 Streptomyces torulosus | reverse complement strand
TCGTCCAGCCTCGCAGCCGCCCCTGGGCACGCGGTCTTTCTCAGGGGCGGCTGCGAGGCTGGACGACATGGACAGACGATGAGCAACTGCTGCGCGACCGGACCTACGGCACCGACCACGACCACCGGGCCCGAAGCCGGGGCGCAGCTACGCCGAACTGGTGGGCGGCCCGCTGGATGGACTGTTGCTCGACATCACCGGCTGGAGGCCAGAGATCGACGCCGGGGTCTGCCTCCTCACGGACCTTGGGTGAGGGCTGCTGTCTGAACGGCTGCGCCCTGACCGTTTCGTACACGCCACGCTCCCGTGGAAGACCACGGAAGGGCTCGGTTCTCGTCAGGGCAGCAGCGCTGGCGTTTCGTAGAGCGCGGACGTGAGGCGGACCCCGCCCGCCCACCGAGCGAAGATCTCGTCCTCGCCGGGGAGACGGTCAAGGGCGTGGCCGGTGACGTAGAGCGTGATGATCTCCTCGTCCGATTCGGAGAAGTCGAAGCGGACTTCGCGTGCCGCTTCGTAGACGCCGTAGCCGGAGATGTCGCAGGCAGACATGCGGCCGGCCCGGCCGAAGACGATCGCGGGCTCCAAGTGCTCGAAGAAGACCCAGGTCTGCGGCAGTCCCCGATCGGAGGCCGAATCGCCCGAGAAGCCCACCGCGTACCCGCGCGTGACCTGGTGGGTGTCAGTGCTCCCTGAGTCATCGGGGAGCGTCGGCACGGCGTGGATGTGGTCGTAGCCAGCTTGCTGACCAGCCCACTTCCACCCGTGGCAAGCCGTGCAGCGGTAACCGGACTGAGTGCCCATGGTGATCGTCCCTTGCGGTCCTCCGGTCTCGCTGACCGGCTTGAAGGTGGTTGCTCCGCCGTACCGGCGGGAGCGCGGAAGGACGGTGATCGAAGGA
The DNA here is from genome assembly GCF_001419765.1 of Streptomyces torulosus. GTDB lineage: Bacteria > Actinomycetota > Actinomycetes > Streptomycetales > Streptomycetaceae > Streptomyces > Streptomyces torulosus. The sequence goes on along the minus strand of NZ_LIRK01000392.1, from coordinate 10,145 downwards.
GCAGGGATCACCGCAGGGGTGCCTGCTCCTGCTGAGGTTCGCGGCAGCCAGCGCCGCGAACGCCCCGCACGTGCGCGCCGCGCCTGGCACCGGGCGCGAAGGCGGCGCGGGTGGCTTGGCTACGCGAATCCAGGCGACAAGCCCCAGTCGGCAGCGGGAGCACGTGGCCCATGTCGGCTCGCGAACGCGTACCCGTCGGCGGTGCGGACTTCAAGCCGGTGATATCCACCACCAGCCACCTGCGGAAAATACATCCAGGTTCCCTCGGCCTCGCTGGCCGCACGGCTCCCACGTTGCGGCTGTTCCATGGGGTGGAGCGTGGGGCCGGCCGGTGCGAGCGGCCACCGAATTTCGCTACGCCGGGACGCCCATGGGTTCCTCGTCCGACTCCTCGCAAGGCTCGCTCAGTTGGTCGCGCACGTAGTTCCAGACGACCGCGATCAGCGCGGCGACGGGTACGGCGAGGAGACTGCCCACGATGCCGGCCAGGCTGCCGCCGAGCGTCACGGCCAGGAGGACCACCGCCGCGTGGAGGCCGAGCCCACGGCTTTGGATCATCGGCTGGAACACGTTGCCCTCGAGTTGCTGTACCACGACGATGACGGCCAGCACGATCAGCGCGTCGGTCAGGCCGTTGGAGACCAGCGCGATGAGAACCGCGACGAGGCCGGCGAACAGGGCGCCGATGATCGGCACGAACGCGGAGACGAAGGTCAGCACCGCCAGCGGGAGCACCAGCGGTACCCCCACGATCCACAGGCCGAGCCCGATCAGGACGGCGTCGAGCAGCCCGACGGCCGCTTGGGACCGTACGAACGCGCCCAGGGTGTCCCAGGAGCGCGCGGCCACGGTCGGGACGTCGGTGGCGAGCCGGCCGGGCAACTGGCGGGCCAGCCACGGCAGGAACCGCGGTCCGTCCTTCAGGAAGAAGAACATCAGGAAGAGCGCGAGGACGGCGGTGATCAAGCCGTTGACCACGGTGCTCACTCCCGTGACGACCGCGGTGACCATGCTGCCGAGGCCGTCCTGAGCGCGGGCGACCGCCGTGTCCATGGCCTTGGTGATCTGATCGTCGCCGATGTTCAACGGCGGCCCGGCGGCCCACTCGCGCAGCTTCTGGAGACCCTCGACCACTCCGTCGGTCAGCTCGCCGGACTGGGACGCCACCGGCACCGCGATCAGCGCCACGACGCCCACGGCGACCAGGAGGAACAGTACGGTCACCGCCGACGCGGCCAGGGCGGGTGACCACCCGTGACGACGCAGGAAACGAGCCGGGGGCCAGGTCAGTGTGGTGAGGAGCAGACCGACGACGAGCGGCCAGACCACCGACCATATTCGGCCCAGAAGCCATAGCGAGGCTGCGAGCATCACGAGGACCAGCAGCAACTCCACGGAAATACGCGCCGATGTACGGAGCGCGGCTCTGGCTCTCGTGGGACTCAACGTGGCAGACATGGGGCCACCTTATTGCTACCCGGGTGGCACCGGCCGGGGGCGGTCCCGGCCGCGGGCCTACGGGCTCGCCTGCGTCTGTCTGACGCCTCTGAGGTGGTGCACCCCGGTACGACGGGCCGGCGGTCCTACGGCACTGGACGCTTTGTCAGATCCGTCGGCGGTGACTCCTGCCCGCCCATGTCGAGCCGGAACGGCGGGTACTGGTCCGTCAGCAAAGCGGCATAGGCGGCCACCCGGGCGACCCAGCGGGCCAGGCCCAGCAGGAAGTCGAAGAGGTGCACCGGGTAGCGCCCGGTGAACGCCAGGACGACCACGGCGACCAGCGAGAGGAAGGGAATCAGCCCGCCGCCGCCCCAGCGATCGTCCTCTCCTCCCCACCCCCAGTGGCCGAGGAGGATCCCGACGACGACGTACTGCGGGATCGCCAGCAGCCACCACTTCACCAGGACCAGCCCGCGGGAGAGACGCTCGGGATACTCGACGTCGAACCGCGCCGGATAGTCGGGCACGTCCGCGAGGGTGAACGGCGGGTACCGGTCGGTGCCGAGCGCGGTGTGGGCGTAGTAGTTGACACGCCAGTTCCATCGCAGGACACCGACACTGAAGTCGAAGAGGGGCCGGGGATAGCGGCCGGTGAAGAGGATGGCGAAGAACGCGATCACCGTCACGACGACGAACGCGATCCACAGGAAGAACAGCACGATGTAGTGCGGGATCGCGAGCAGCCACTTCACCAGCCACAGCCACCTTGACAGCCGAGGATCGAGAGACGCCTCCAGCCGCACAGCCGACACACCGATCATGGATTCAGGCTCGCACGCGGAGGGAAGGCCCGCGACTCGGCCGGGCCGTCCGAGTCCGCGGCTCACCGGCTCTGCCGCGGCTCGCTCACGGCTGGGGGAAGCGGAGCGAGTGGTCGCGGAAGATGGTGCGCAGGCCGCCGCGGCGCGCGCCGCGGCCGCCGCGGCCTCGGACTGGTGGAATCGCATCGAGGAGCGGGAGTAACTGGGTGACGTCGTTGCGGTTGCCGCCGGTCAGCAGGACGCCGAGCGGGGTGCCATGCCCGTCGGAGATCAGGTGGTGTTTCGAGCCGGCACGGCCCCGGCCGACTGGCGACGGGCCCGTGTGGCTCCCCCTTTTGGGGCCCTGACATGCGAGGAGTCAACCACGCAGCGGGACCAGTCCAGGCGTGAGGCCGCGTTCAGTTCGGCGAGCAGAACCTCGTGGAGCCGCTGCCATACGCCGGCCTCGTTCCAGTCCCGCAATCGGCGCCAGCAGTCATGCCCGAGCCGAAGCCCAGCTCCCTGGGCAGATACTCCCACTGGATGCCGGTGTGCGGCACGTACAGGGTTCCGCACAGCACGTCCCGGTCGGGCAGCGGCTTGCGGCCTGGATAGCGGAAGCGCCGCTCGCGCTGCGGCAGCAGCGGTTCCACGCGGCCCCACGGCTCATCCGACACGATCCACGGTGATGTCCCGGCACACGACCGAACGCTCAACTCACGCCTCGGACACGGTGATCAGCGCCGATCCACCTCGTTGTGTGAGCCGCTGTATGAGCCGAAGCACGGTAGTTGTCACACAGGCGGGCTTGTTGTCACTGGCGGGGCCGCGGTGTGCTGTCGATCAGCTCGGCCGGCTGCTCGGCGTGAGCGTCGAGCAGGGGCTTGAGTGCTCGGTAGTAGGGGTGGTCGTCTGCCTGCCTGTGCCAGTGGCAGACGTTGTGCCGTTGTCGGCCCCGGATGGCGCGGGGGTTCGGGATCGTGGGCGATGTGTGGGGGCAGGGAGCGAACTCGAAGGCGCGCACGTGGTCAGGAGCCCGTCGGCGTCAGATCCTGCAAGCCCACCACCCGCAGCAACTGCAAGCGCTCGTACGAGTCCGTGCCCGGGCGGGCCGTGTGGATGACGAGCTGCTGGTTGTGGTCGGAGTTGACGAGGACCTCGCAGTCGAGTTCGAGGATTCCGATCGCAGGGTGCCGGAAGCGTTTCGTGGAGGCGCGGCGTACAGCGACCTCGTGTTCGTCCCAGAGGTGGGCGAACTCCTCGCTTGTGGCGCGTAGTTCGGCGACGAGGGAGGAGGGTTCGGGGTCCGTGGGGCGGGCCGAGGCCACCGCTCGCAGGCCGGCGACCTGCTCGCGGGCGCGCTCGGGGCGGTCCTCGGGCGGGAACAGCTCCTGGGCCGCCGGGTCCAGGAAGAAGCGGCGGATCATGTTGCGTCCTCGGGGCGGGCGGGCGAGGACGTCTCCGCTCAGCGCCCGTGACAGCGCGTTCTGGGCCAGGACCTCGCCGCAGTCGGTCGCCACCATCGCGGGGGTGTCGTGCAGCCGGTCCAGCACCAGGAGCAGGCCCGGGCGCACGTGCGTGCTGGTCGCCTCCCGGCGCGGCGCTTCCTCACCGGTGAGGTGGAAGAGATGGTCGCGTTCGTCCTTCGTCAGGCGCAGGGCGCGGGCCAGCGCGGTGAGCATCTGGCGGGACGGGCGCGGGCCCCGGGACTGTTCCAGCCGTGTGTAGTAGTCCACGGACATGCCGGCCAGCTGGGCCACCTCCTCGCGGCGCAGCCCCGGCGTGCGGCGCCGGGCTCCGGCCGTGAGGCCCACGTCGGAGGGGTCCAGGCGGGCGCGAGCGCGGCGCAGGAAGTCGGCGAGTTCGGCTCGGTTCACCTCTCCAGGGTGCGGGAGGCCGGCCGGCTTATCCAGGGACTTGCGATCCCCTGATGAACAGGTCTCTCCCCCTCGCCCCCGCGTCGGCCGAGGCTGGCCGTCAACGACAGGCGACACAGTGCGTGAGGAGCAGATCATGCTGACTTTGGTGACCGGTACGACGGGACAGGTCGGACGCCGCTTCGTGCCGAGGCTACTGGCCCAGCGGCAGCCGGGCGAGCAGGTGCGTGTCCTGGTGCGGGACGCGGACCGTGGCGAGCGCTTCGCGGAGCTGGGCGCTCAGGTCGCCGTAGGAGACATGCGCGACGAGGAGACACTCGGCAAGGCACTCGCCGGAGTGGACGCCATCGTGAACGTCGCCGCCTCCTTCCGCGGGGTGCCGGACGAGGAGGCGTGGGTAGTCAACCGGGACGCTGCGGTGGCCCTGGGCCGCGCCGCGCAGGCCTTGGGCGTGGAGCGGTTCGTGCAGGTCAGCACGAACAACGTGTACGGCGTCGGACGGGGCCGCCCGCTGACCGAGGAGGACGAGAGCCGGCCGGGCGGCGCGATGTGGGGCGCCTACCCTGCGTCCAAGGCCGAGGCCGAGCGCGAACTGCTCGCGCTCAAGGGTCTGGACGTACGCATTGGACGGCTCCCCTTCGTCTACGGCGAGGGCGACCCGCACCTCGCCGACTCCTTGCACTGGGCTTCCCGTTGGGCGCCGCACCAGCGCCTGCAGATGGTCCACCACGCGGATGTCGCCCAGGGCCTGATGCGCCTGCTCTACGCGCCGGGCATCGCCAGCCGGATCTACAACATCGCCGATGACGCCCCCGTCACGACGGTCGAGTTGTACCAGCTCAACGGCGTCGAGGTGCCGGCCGGGCTCCACGAGCTCACGGACCCCGACCCGTGGTTGGGAATCATGTCCAACCAGCGGATCCGCCGGGAGCTCGGCTTCCGGCCGATCTACCCGAGCGTCTGGACGGCCCGGGACGCCGGAGCCCTGTGACGGTCACGGCGCCCGGCCAGTCCACCCCTCTGATCCGCCATCACGGCCACCACCAGGTACAGCACCTGGTAGCACCAGGTACCTCATGATGGGCTTGGCAAGGGCGGGCGCCCGCGGCCTGCGACAGCGCGTTCGCCATGTTGATCACACCGAGGTCCGCCGGTGACACGTAGCGCGCTGTATCGGTGACAACCACCGGGCTTCGCCCGACTGAAGCCGCAGTTCAGCGGATGCGGGTGGCGACACCTATCGTGCTTCGGCTCAGCTATCGACCGCGACAAGAGCCCGCTGGACAAGCAGGACCTCCCACTGCGCCAGCACGCCCAGGCCGTCGCCCGCTCCCTGACCCGGTAGAAGGGGATCCGTCCATGCCGCATCCACGGCCACCCAGCGCGCGTACCGTGAGGTGAGGACCCGCCGCCGGGAGGACCAGCCGATGAGGGCGCAGCCTGACCACGCACCCGTCCCCTACGCCCCCGCGCCGGGCGCTCCGGCCGAACTGCTCGCGCAGCTGCGCGCCGACCAGAGCGCCGCACAGTGGGCGCAGGCCTTCGAGCAAGAGTGGGCGGCCGCCCTGGAGGAGTCCCGCCGGACGTTCTCCCTAGCGGGGCTGTACGAGGTCGTCCAGGGCCGGCAGGGCCGTCTCTCCCACGCCCCGGCGGTCGCTCTTCGCGACGGGACATGTTCCACAGCTGCGGCATGCATCTCCTCGGCGAGGCCGACGTGGAACTCGCACCCGGACGTATTGCGGAGCCGGAGCTGCTGGGTGAGTGGCCAGAGCGGCGTCGTTCAGTGGGTCCGTCCGGTCTGGTTACGTGATGCCGAGGCTGGCCAGGGGAGGGTGGTGTTGCGCGCATGGTGGCTGGTGCAGCACAGACCTGCCAGGCCCGACGGGGCGGCCAGATCGGCTGCCGTCCCGGATCCGTTCACCGGCGTGCCGCGGAACCGCCTTCGACCCGTTCGCGCACCCGACGCACCAGCTCCTCCGCGGCCTGCGGCCACTGTGCGTACTGAAAGTCGAAGCCTGCCTGGGTCAGTCGGCCCGGGACGACACGGCGGCTCTTCAGCAGCAGCTCGGTGTCGGAACGCAGAGCGAACGCGCCGATCTCGGCCATCCACTTGGTCGCAGGGAGACCCACCGGTACACCCCACGCGGAGCGCAGGGTGCGCATGAATGCTCGCTGCGGCAGTGGATGGGGGGCCGCCAGGTTCACCGGCCCTGCGATGTCCTCATGGTCGATCAAGAACTCCACCGCGCGCACGAAGTCGTGTTCGTGGATCCATGACACGTACTGTGCCCCACCGGCGACCGGGCCGCCGAGACCCAGGCGGGCCAGTCCCAGCAGGACGGCGAAGACCCCGCCGGGGTCCCGGCTCATCACCATGGCCGAGCGCAGAGCGACCTTGCGCGTGGTCGGCGTTTCGGCCTGCTGCTGGGCCTGCTCCCAGGCCTTGGCGATCTCGACGCTGTACGCCCAGTAGTCCGGCACGCCCGGTTCGGTGCCGCCGATCACACCCGTGGCCTCGTCGTTGGGGGCGTCGGTGCGGTGCGCGTACACCGTGGCGGTGCTCATCTGCAGCCAGACCCGGGGCGGTCGGGCAGCGCCCGCGATCGCGGCGCCCACGACCCGGGTGGAGTCGATCCGGGAATTCATCATTTCCTGCAGATTGGCCGCCGTGTATCGGCAACTCACAGTGCGTCCGGCCAGGTTGATGACGACATCGCTGCCGTCCACCGCCGCCGTCCATGGCCCCAGGGTCTGACCATCCCATTGGATTTCGCCCTCGCGCATGGGGCGTCTGGTGAGAATCACGACCTCGTGGCCGGCGGCGTCGAGTGCGCGCTTCAGGATCGCGCCGACCTGTCCGGTGCCCCCAGGAATCACAATCTTCATCGCTATCTCTCCTTCGTCTCGAGTGAGCCTAGACCAAAGAGTTGAACGCGTTCAAAATTGTGAGGCGCAATCCACGACAGTCAGCCTCGGCGGGCGGCCCGGGGCGCTGGACGTCAGTTGGGAGCGCTGTCCGGTTTGATCGCGTGATACCGGGGATGTTCAGGGGGCGGCTGGCGTTGCGCGCGTGGTGGCGGAGGCCAGCGGCGATACTCCGGTGCCCTGCCGATGGAGGGTGGCGGCACCGGGGTGCCGCGTCGGTGCGCTCGCGCGCCCTTGCGCCGCGCATTGTCCCGTTGCGGGATCGTCAATCGGTCCGGGTGCGGATGCTCCGCGCCAGGGTGGGGATCATCACCGTCGCAGGGACGAGGTGCAGCCCGAGGAGGGCGGTGGTGGTGGCGCTGTTTGCCCCGGAGAGGAGTGGCGGGACCAACGAGATCGCGGTCAGTGACACCGCCGTCCACATGAATCGCTCGGTGGGGCGAGCGCTCCAGTGAAGAAGAGCGACGGCGATGACGATGCCCACGACCGAGAAGAAGCCGGTCACCACGGCGAACCCGGACAACGGGATCGTCTCGCCACCATCGGGGACCTCGAAGTCGATGCCAATGACCTGGGCAAGCGCCGCGGCGAGGGTGGTGGCCACCATCGCCGCGAGCGTGGCAATGAAGCCGGTGGCGGCGAGCCCGCGGAGGCGGTGGGTGTGGCTGGTCCGGGCCGATGTCGGGCGTGCGACGTCCCCGGTGTCATTCGTGCTGTCCATCTCGTTCCTCCACCATCGGTAACTGACGTACGGGTTGACCGGCAGGTGACGGCCCTGGCGCTGCGGGTGACGATGCGCACCCTCGCCGTGCGACGGCCGAGGTTCCACAGCCCGCTGACGCCGGTGCCGCGGAACCAGAACCCGGTGTCGCGTCCGAGGACCGGCCGGGCTCGCCGTCGCGCGGCTCCAGCTGCACCCGCCCGCGGGCGACGACGCCGAACACGTCGCACCACTGCGCCGTGGCCACCGTGACACGCGCGCCACCGCGCAGCGCGAGCGTCCACACCGGGCCTACTCCGTGCCGTCCGCCGGCAGGCGCTCCGGCAGGCCGAGCCGCGGGAACTGGTCGTCGTGGAAGATGACGATCTCGGTGATCGCCCCGCCGGTGATGCGCAGGACATCGATCGTCAGCGGCAGGTACGCGTCCTCCTGCTCCTGCCATAGGTAGAAGGCGATGGCGGGCTGCCGGTTCACGGAGGTGGGGAGGGCGCCCAGGCCCCCCAGGCTCTCGAAGCCGTCCTCGACCCAGTCGTTCACCACGGTGTCGCGGCCGACATACAGGCCCGGCGTGGGCGGCATGGAGCACCGGACGTCGTCCCGCAGCATGGCCGCGATCCCGTCGAGGTCCTTCGCCACGCTGGCATCGGTGAAGCGGCGCACCAGCTCGCGCGTCCCGGCGTCCTGTTCGCCGCCGGTCCAGTCCTGCCGCTCTGCGGGCAGGTGCTCCCGCATGCCGGCGCGGGCCCGCTGCAGCGCGCTGTTCACGGAGTTGACGGAGTCCCCGAGGGTTTCCGCGACGTCCTTCGCCGGCCAGCCGAGCACGTCCCGAAGGATCAGCACGGCCCGCGGGCGCGGCGCGAGGTGCTGGACGGCGACCAGGTAGGCCAGCTCGATCGTCTCGCGCGCCACGGCGACGGTCTCCGGCTCGTCCGCGTCGCTGGCGGGCAGCTCGTCGAGCAGCCGGTCCGGGTAGGGCTGCAGCCACAGCACCTCGCCACCGGTCGCGGGCTCCGGGCGGCACTTGGCGAGCAGGTCCAGACAGGCGTTGGTGGCGATCCGGTACAGCCAGGCCCGGAACGTCGACCGCCCCTCGAAGGTCTCCCGCCGCCGCCAGGCACGGAGGAACGTTTCCTGCACGGTGTCCTCGGCGTCCTCGAACGACCCGAGCATCCGGTAGCAGTGCACGTGCAGCTCCCTCCGGTGCCGCTCCGCCAGCTCCGAGAACGCCGGCTCGTCGACCTCGCTCAGACCGCTCACGCCCAGTTCCTCCAGCCGTGTGTCCGCACTCATCACGTCATCCTTCCGCCTCGTCGTTTCCCGTCGTACGTGTGACGGGTGCGGGCGCGAAAACTCATCACTGGGGTCGGTCGGCATGGCTGAGCGTTTCTCATCCTTGGTACGTCGGGTTTTCGACGTGGTGGAGAACGAGGATGGCCTGCACCATTGCGGTCGTCCGGGAGGAGCTGCAGCGCAGCTTGGTCAAGGGTTTTTCTTTAGTACGCCTTGTCCGCGAAGGTCATCCGGGCGGCGTTGATGTCAACGCGGCGATGATGCCGTGGGTTGCGCAGCAATCAGGTCGTGTGGCGAGCCGGGAAGTGCCGCCGACGCCCAGGCGAGGAGTCCGGCCGCATCCGCGATTACCTGCACGTTCATCCGGCGCCGGGGGAGCGGGCCGCCTACGCGCTGGCCCGCCAGGCCGCCGACCAGACGCCCCCGCCCAAGCGCACAGAGACGCTGCCGCTGACCGAGCTGCGTGAGCGATGGCGCGACTCAGCGATCCGGCCTACGGCGCCGACGTCGTCGACCGGCTGGCACAGCGGGCGCGTGCGGCGGCCGCGGCCGTGTGGGCGCGGGTGCGGCCGGTGGTCGACATAGCCCTGGCGGCCGTCGACGTCCTCGCCGTGGTGTACGTGATGCGCGGAGCGTTCAAGCGCCACCACCTGCTCGCCGAGGCCCGCCGCCATCTCTCCTACGTCCTGCGCGGCCGGCCCCACCAGGCGCGCCTGGACGAACAGATCGTGCAGACAGTCGTCGACGACTACACCCGCACGGCCGACCGACGGATGATGACCGCCGACCTGCGCGCCCTGTACCCGCACGACACCGAGGACCAAGCCGTGCTGCGCCCACTGACCCGGAAGCGGTCCGCGCCCCAGCACGAGCGAGCCCGCCTCGCCGCCGGCGCCCTGGCCACCCGGGTCCACGCCACGCGTCGTGCTGAGCGCCTGAGCTCCCGCATCCGGCCGTACGCCGTCGCCGTGCCCGCCGCCTCGAGGTCGCACCCGCGGCCGTTCCACTCCGACCAGGAGGCCGTCCGCGTCCTGGAGCCGGAGACCGGCGTCGACAGGGTGGAGCAGACCCGCCGGAGCCTTGAGGCCGCCG
>NZ_LIRK01000391.1 GCF_001419765.1 Streptomyces torulosus | reverse complement strand
CCCCTACGGGACGAGAGGGCGCTGCGCGAAGCGCTCGATCTGCTCGACGACACCCCCGTCGTCGTCTGCGACGCGCGCGACGAGAGATCGTCCGCCGAAGCACTGATCACGCTCGTCCGCTACTTGATGGACCGCGCCCGTTAGGAGCAAGACGCAGACATGACCCCCGAACCCCACTCCCCCGTTCCGCCACCCGGGTGCCCCGCCCACGGCAGCGGACTGCCGGTGCCGCTGTACACCCCCGAGTACGCCGCCGACCCCCAGGCGTACTACGCGTACCTGCGGCACTTCGGGGCGACCGCGCCGGTCGAGATCGCGCCCGGTGTGGACGCGACCCTCGTCACCGACCACGCGACGGCGCTCCACCTGCTCCAGGACTCGAGCAACTTCCGCAAGGACGCCCGGCGCTGGCGGGACGTCGCCGAGGGCAGGATCGGCCCGGACAACCCCGTCGTGCCGATGCTGGGCTACCGGCCCAACGCGATGTTCACCGACGGCGCCGAGCACGCCCGGCTGCGCCAGGCGATCACCGACACCCTGGCCCGCGTGGACTCCCGCCAGCTGACGGAGATGACCAAGCGCGCCTCCGACTACCTGATAGCCCAGGTCGCCGCGCGCGGCTCGGTCGACCTGATGAACGACTACGTCAAGCAGCTGCCGCTGCTCGTGTTCAACGAGCTGTTCGGCTGCCCGGCGGACGTCGGCGACCGGGTCGTCTTCGGCATCTCCGGTGTCTTCGAGGGCGTCAACGCCGAGAAGGCCAACATGGTGCTGGGCCAGGCCGTCGGCGAGCTGGTGGCGCTGAAGCGGGCCAGGCCCGCCGACGACGTCACCTCGCACCTGATGCGGCACGAGGCCCGGCTGAGCGACGAGGAACTCGTCCACCAGCTGATCCTGCTGCTCGGCGCGGGCGCCGAACCGCTGCGCAACCTCATCGGCAACACCCTGCACCGGCTGCTCACCCACGACCGGTACGCCGACGGCGGCCTCATCGAGGAGGCCATCGACGACACGCTGTGGGAGAACCCGCCCATGGCGAACTACGCGCCGCACTACCCGGCTTCCGACCTGGAGTTCGCCGGGACGAAGATGCGCGCCGGCGACCTGGTGCTGGTCAGCATCACCGCCGCCAACACCGACCCGGCGCTGGCGGCGGCCCGGCAGACCGGCGGCCGGCGCGCCCACCTCGCGTGGAGCGCGGGCCCGCACGCCTGCCCGTCCAAGGACCTCGCCCGGCTGGTCACCATGACGGCCATCGAGAACCTGCTGAACCGGCTGCACGACATCGAGCTGGCGGTGCCCGAGGACAGCCTGACCTGGCGGCCGGGCCCGTTCCACCGGGCGCTCGCCGTGCTGCCGTGCCGCTTCACCCCGCAGGTCGTGCACCGGCCCACCCCGGCGCGTGCGCAGGAGACCGCCCGGCCCGACCACCGGGCGCCTGGCGGCCGCAGGGCGGAGCGGGCGGGTGTCTGGAGTTCCTTCCTGTCCTGGTTGAAGGGGTGATGCACGCAACAGGCGCAACTTCCAGACACTGCATGAAGATTCAACCTAAGGGGTAGTAACGCGGCGGCATTCGTGGTGACTAACGAAACAAGGGAGGTGTCGTGGACCACGTTTCCGACGACGCCGCTGCTCGACCTTCCGCCGCACACCACCGCTCCCGACGGCGCGGCCCCCTGGGGAACGAAGGCTCTCCGGGGGGCGTGACCGCCCGTCAGTTACCGCACGACGAGATACCCGCCGAGGTCGGCGGGTATCTTTCTGTGTCCCCCCGGACCCCGGGGGGACTCTCGTGAGCGGGCCCGGCGCCGCCGAGGCGCGGGCGACGAAGACGCTCGGCGGTCTCGTGACGGGCCAGTTGCTGCGGTTGTGCCAGGTGTCGGGGATCGACGAGGCCGACGCCGAGACCTATGCGCGGGTGCTGACCGACGCGTTGGCCGGGGTGGCCGAACGGTCGCTGGACCTGCCGCCCCCCGCCCGGACGTTCCTCTCCGACGACTCCACACCGGTGGAGTTCTCGCTGTCGTTCGTCCCGGACGGGCCCCCGTCCCTGCGGGTGCTGCTGGAACCGGGCAGCGGGGCCGCGAGCCTGCGGGACAACGGCCGGGCCGGGCTGGCGGTCGTCCGCTCGATGGCCGACCGCTGGGGCTTCGCCACCGGCCAACTCGACCTGCTGGAGGACCTGTTCCTCCCGGACGACCCGGAGGGCCCGCTGGCCCTGTGGATCGCGCTGGAACTGCGGCCCGGCGGTGTCCCCAAGGTCAAGGTCTATCTGAACCCGGCGGCGCGCGGCGCGGACCGGGCCGCCGAGACCGTACGGGAGGCACTGGACCGACTCGGCCACCGGGGCGCCTTCGACACGCTGCCGCCCGGCGACGGCTACCCCTTCCTCGCCCTCGACCTCGGCGACTGGCAGGCGCCCCGCGTGAAGGTGTACGTCACCCATCGCGAGCTGAGGGCACCGGACGCGGGCGGGTTGTCCCGGATGGGCCCCGGCCCCGACGCCGAGGTGCTGGAAGGTTTCCTCCGGCAGACGGGGGGCTACGACGACGGGACACCGGGCCCCGAGGCGCGGTTCGACCGGCGGCCCGTGCTGACCTGCCACTCCTTCACCCGGACGACGGGCGGGCCCACCGGCTTCACCCTGCACGTCCCGATCCGGGGGTACGTCCCGCACGACGGGGTGGCGCTCGACCGGGCCACGGCCGTCCTCGCCCGCCACGGCATCGACCCCGCCGTACTCGAACGGGCGCTGACCGCCGTCACCCCGCGCGCACCGCGGGACGGGCGGGGGCTCATCGCGTACGTGGCGCTGGCCCACGAACGGGGCAGACCGCCGCGTGTGACGACGTACCTCTCCTCGGAGGCGTACGAGGTCCTGCCGCCGGCCTCCCCGCCGCCCTTCCAGCGGGCGCCCTCCGGCAGCACGGCACGCGAGCCGGTCCCCGGCACACCAGCCATCAGTTGAGTCCACAGAGCTACAGGAGCACAGACCACAGTGGAGCCCTACCGCATCAAAGTCGTCGAGCCGCTCGCCCTCACCACCCGTGAGCAGCGCGAGGAGGCGCTGAAACGGGTGGACTACAACCTCTTCGACCTGCGGGCCGACGAGGTGACCATCGACCTGCTCAGCGACTCGGGCACCGGCGCCATCTCCGCCGCCCAGCTCGCCGCCGGCATGGAGGGCGACGAGTCCTACGCCGGCTCGCGCTCCTTCTACCGCTTCCACCAGACGGTGACGGAGCTGACCGGCTTCCCGCACATCCTCCCCGCCCACCAGGGGCGCGCCGCCGAACGCATCCTGTTCTCGACGCTCCTCGAACCGGGTGGCATCGTGCTGGCCAACACCCACTTCGACACCACCCGCGCCAACGTCGAACTCTCCGGGTGTCAGGCTCATGACCTGCCGTGCCCGGAGGCCAAGGACCTCGACAGCGAGCAGCCGTTCAAGGGGAACATCGACCTCGACGCGCTGCGGACCTGGCTGGAGGGGCCGGACGCCTCCCGGGTGCGCGTGGTGGTCATGACGATCACCAACAACGGCGGCGGCGGTCAGCCCGTCTCCATGGAGAACCTCAAGGCCACCGCCGCACTCTGCCGCCGCCACGGCGTCCCCATGATCCTGGACGCCGCCCGGTTCGCCGAGAACGCCTGGCTGGTGACCCGCCACGAGGCCGCCTACGCCGGCCACACCCCGCGCCAGGTCGCAGAGGAGGCGTTCCGCCTCGCCGACGGCTGTGTGATGAGCGCCAAGAAGGACGCCATCGTCCACATCGGCGGCTTCATCGGACTGAACGACCCCGTGCTCGCCGAGAAGTGCGAACGGCTCCTCATCGCCACCGAGGGCTTCGCCACCTACGGCGGACTCGCCGGCCGTGACCTCGACATGATGGCCGTGGGCCTGCTGGAGGTGACCGAGCCCAGCTATCTCGCGGAGCGGGCCGAGGTCGCCACGCATCTCGCCGGGCGGGTCCGCGCGGCGGGCGTCGACATCCTCGAACCGCCGGGCCTGCACGCCCTCTACCTCAACGCCGGGCGGCTGCTGCCGCACATACCGCCGCACAACTACCCGGGCCACGCCCTCGCATGCCGCCTCTACCTCGAAGGCGGGATCCGCTCGGCGGAGCTCGGGTCGCTCTACCTCGGCGAGGAGGACGAGGACGGCAACCCGATCAAGAGCGCGCCGTACGAGCTGGTGCGGCTGGCGCTGCCGCGCCGGGTGTACACGCGCAGCCACTACGACCACGTCGGCCGGACCCTGGAGAAGATCGCCAAGGACGCCGGGTCGGTGCACGGCTTCCGGATCGTGGAGCAGTCGCCGATCCTGCGGCACTTCCGGGCGAAGCTGCGGCCGGTGACCACCGGCTGACGAGCCGTCCCTGGACCCTCGGGACACGAGGCGACCCCAGGCCGTCGGCCTGGGGTCGCCTCATGCCCGGCGCCCCGTCACGGGCGGGCCGTCAGAGGCCGAACTCCTGCGTGGGCAGCCCGAGCACACCGCACGCCTCGCGCAGGACCTGCTCCTCGGCCGACGCGATGTACCCGTCGGCGCCCGCGACGACGAAGCCGGTCTGGACGACCGCGCGGGCCTCCTGAGGCTTCTTCGCCGCCTTGGCGATCTCCTGGAGCACGGCCGCCTTGCCCTGCTGGAAGTTGAACGACAGCTGGTCCACATGCTTGTTGAAACGCTGCCGCAGCTGGTCCGCGGGGAAGTTCTGCAGCACGTCGTTGTTCAGGATCAGCGACTCCACGTGCTGCCGCTCGGCCGGGTCCACCGTGCCGTCGGCGGCGGCGACCAGGGCGCACATGGCCATGCTCGCGTCACGGTAGGCGCCGCTCTTGAGCTCCGTCTTCAGCGACGTCAGCTGGGACTTGAGGGCGCTGACCAGCTGGGCCTTCGAACCGCCGGATCCGCCCGGCCGGCCGTGCCCCTGCCCGTACGCCTGGCCCGGGGCGTGGCCGTGTCCCGGGCCGTGTCCCTGACCCGGTCCACCGAGTCCCCGTGACTGTGCCTGCTGCTGCAGCCCCTTGGCCTGGTCCTTGATCCGATCCCACATCGCCATCCGTGCCACCTCGGCTTCAGCCCATGTCGTCCAGCGTCCGCGCACGTTCCACGCGTCACCCTGCCAACGGCTGCCGCACCCCGTGAAGTTCCGCCACCGGTCCGGCGCCGGTCACCGTCGCGGTCCCGCGAGCGCGTACACCGTGGTGCCGAGGGCCGCGAGGACCAGCGCCGTCCAGGTCGCGGCGGGGGTGCCCGGCGGCAGCAGCAGCCAGCCGGCCACCTCCTCGGGCACGCTCGCCGGGGACGGGGCGACCATCGAGACGGACAGCCAGGCGATCGGCGGCGTCCACGCGTACCGCGCCCCGAACACCGCCGCCCCGACGGCGACCAGCCCCGTCAGCCCCGCCGCGTCGCGGACGAGGAACCCGGCGGTCGCCAGGTCCTCGCCGAGCACCTGCAAGGCCAGCGGCACCGCGCAGACGACCATGCCGATCAGCAGCACGTGCGCCGCCCGGCGGAACCTCCAGCGGATCGCGGCCGTCCGGTCCAGCGCCACGTCCTGCCCGCCGAGCCCGACGGAGGCCGCCGTCGCCCCGGCGGCGAGCGCGAGCGCCGGCAGCAGGGGCGCGCTCCGCCCGTCGCCGCTCCCGGCGAGCGCCCACACCGCGACCGCGCCGATCAGCACCGCGGCGAGGGCGGCGGGCACCTGGCGGGACCGCGCGTACAGCGTCAGCCACCTCACCCGGACGCACCGTCCTCCAGCACCGTCAGCGGGTCGCCCTCGCAGGAGACCGCCGCGGCGTGCGCCGCCCTGATCCGTGCGACCTGCTCGGACCAGCGCAGCCCCTCCAGCTCCCGGAACACCGGGCGGGCCGTGGCGAGTTGCTCGTCCGCGGGGTGCACGGTGCCGCGGATCGGCTCCAGCTTCCCGAGGGCCCAGCCCGCCACCACGCTCTGCGCGGCGGTCTCGCCCAGCGTGCCGCTCTCCTGCTGGCTGCGCGCGAAGCACGGCGGCGCGATGCCCTGGGCGACCAGCGCCCGGGTCAGGTCCTCGCCCCCGGTGCGGGTGAAGGCGTCGTCGTCGAAGTCGACGAGCACGGCCGTACGGGACCGCTCGGGCTGCTCGATCAGCCCTCGGGGGGTGGTGGTCTCCCGGATGGTCGTGGGCGCCCGTTCGCCGAGGGCGTCGTGCAGCAGGCCGAGCGCCTTGCGGCCGGGGCCCGCGAGCCCGGCCAGACGGGCCTCGTGGACGCGGGCCACACACACCGGACCGTCGCACACCTGAGCGGCAGCGGCCTCGTCGACGACGTACGTCCGGCGCGGGTCGGAGGGCAGCACGAGCAGGGCGATCGCCGCGCCCGCCACCACGGGGGCCAGGGCGAGCAGCCGGGTGCGCGGGGTCACGGCGAGCAGCAGCGCGAAGCCCGTCGCGGCCATGCCGAGCAGCCACACCGTCTGGCCGAGGTGCACCGAGGCGGACAGGGTGAGCAGGATCTCCCGTACGTCCGCCACCGTCGGCGACAACAGCACCAGCCGGTTCGGCAGGCTGGACGACGGCACCGCCGAGTCCGACCACACCCGCACGAAACCGGTGAACAGGAAGGCGGCCACGGCCAGCGCCGGCGGGGTGAGCGGGGACGGCAGGGCCCGCCCGATCCCCATGCCGAGGACGGCCCCCGCGACCAGGGAGAACCCCCCGACCAGCGAGATCGGCAGCCAGCCCAGGTGGTGGTACTGGGCGTGGGCGAGGACCTGGCCCGCGCCCTGGAGGACGAAGAGACCGAAGGCCAGCGTCAGGGTCAGCGCGCTCGCGCCCGCCGTCACGGCCGCGCGGTGCCGGGCGGGCCGCGGCGTGCTCGCCAGCAGCTCGACGACCTTCGAGCGATGGTCGCGCAGCCCCTGGAGTGCCCCGAGCGCCACGGCGAGCGGCCACAGGAAGATCAGCAGGGTGCGGGTCCACATGGCCATGGACGTCCACTGGGCCGTCCACAGCGCGGTGCCCTTCCACCAGGGACCGCTCAGCAGATACAGGAACCCCAGCGCGGTCGCGAGGATCACGACGCCGGCCCACGGGGCCACGGACCGCCTCAGCTCGATGCGCAGGACACGGGCGTTCACCAGCTGCCCCTTTCCCCGGCGGAGCCCTGGAGCAGCGCCGAGTAGCCGCGCTCCAGCGGGCTGTCGCCCTCGTCGTCGGGGCCGCCCGCGGCGGCCAGTTGGTCGGGGGTGCCCTGGAAGACCAGCCGGCCCTCGGCGAACAGCACCACGTCGGTGCAGGCGGCGGCGACGTCCTCCACCAGATGGGTGGAGACGACGACACAGGTGTCCGTGCCCAGCTCCTGCAGCAGCTGCCGGAACCGCACCCGCTGCGCAGGGTCGAGGCCGGCCGTCGGCTCGTCCAGCAGCAGGACGGTCGGGTCGTTGACGATGGCCTGGGCGATACCGGCCCGGCGCACCATGCCGCCCGACAGAGCCTTCATCCGCTCGTCGGCGCGGTCGGCGAGCCCCACCCGCTCCACGGCGCGCTGCACGGCCGCCGGGATGTCCGCCTTGGGTACCTCCTTCAGCCACGCCATGTACTCGACGAACTCGCGGACCGTGAAGCGCTTGTAGTAGCCGAACTCCTGTGGCAGATAGCCGATCCGGCGGCGCAGCGCGCGGTGTTCGCCCCGGCCGCCGACGGACTCGCCGAGCAGCTCCAGGGTGCCACCGGCGGGGCGCAGCACGGTCGCCAGTGCCCGGATGAGGGTGGTCTTGCCGGCGCCGTTGGGCCCCAGGAGGCCGTGGACGCCGGTGCCGAGCGACAGGTCGAGCCCGTCGACGGCCATGCGTTTCCTTCCGGCCCTGACCTTCAGCCCGTCCGCCCGGATCTCCCAGGCGTAGGCCGTCGGCGCGATGTCGGCCGCGCTCAGCGTGGACATGCGATGGTCCTTTCCGATGGTCATCGATGGGCTCCCAGCACGGAGTACGCGCCCCTGCGGGCGATCACGACACCGAGGCAGAGAGCGAGGATCAGTCCCCATACGGGCAGTCCGTCCGTCCGCAGCGCGAGGGCCGTACGGCCCTCCGCGAGGGTCGGCGCGACGATCACGGCGGCCCAGACCGCCACGAGTCCGACGGCGGCGCGGGTCACGCCGACGACACCGCCGAGCGCCAGGGTCGCCGAGGTGAAGGCCAGGCAGGGCAGCAGCCACTGGGCCACCATCACCCCCGTCGCCCAGCCGCCCACCAGCAGCGCGGGCACCACCACCGCGAGCACGGACACGGTCCGCCGCAGCACCAGCTGGAGCCCGGCCCGGGGGACCGAGGCCGTCAGCTCGTACGCGGGGTCCAGGCCGCGCGCCCACGAGGCGGCGACGCCCAGCACGGGCAGCACCGGGGCGAGCACCAGCACCGGGTTCACGTCGCCGGACCCGGGGCCGGGGCCGCCCGCGAGGAGGTCGAGCAGCAGGGCCGCGAGCGTCACGGCGGCGGCCATGGCGAGCCACGGCACCATCGCGGGGGTCGCCCACCGCGACAACCACGCCGGCCGGCGCCGGCGGCGGGGCGGCGGGGCGGTGACCGCCACCTGCGGTTCCAGGCCGGACCACACGGTGTCGACCAGGGACGCCACGGCGGGCACCCCGGCGGTGACGGCGGCCGACAGCCGGTCCCGGCAGACCGGGCACATCTCCAGATGGGCCTCCACGGCCCACACCTCGTCGTCCGGGAGGCCGGTGGCGCCGCGCGCGTAGGCCTCGATGATTCGCGTCGACGCGTGTTCCACGCTCATGCCAGTGCCTTCCGCATCGCGAGCCGGGCCCGGCGGGCCCGGGTCTTGACCGTGCCCTCGGGCAGCCCGAGCAGGACGGCGGTCTCCCGGACCGACAGCCCGTCGAGCACCATCGCCTGCAGTACCTGCCGGAGCTCCGGC
>NZ_LIRK01000390.1 GCF_001419765.1 Streptomyces torulosus | reverse complement strand
GCGACGACATCGACATGGGGGAGCGTCGGCTCACGGGCCCCGGCGACCACGGTGGGCACCTGGGCGGCCGCCGCGCGCAGAGCCTCCGACGGGGGCAGGGTGCCGACCGCGATCAGACCGTCGACCCGCAGCTCGGTGAAGGTCCGGGTGAGGTCCTCCCCGAGACGCCGGTTGAGGTGGCCGTCGGCCAGCAGCATGCGCAGACCGTTGTCGTGCAGCCGGGAGTTCAGACCGTCCAGCAGTTCCACGAACCAGGGGTTGCGCATGTCGTGGAGGAGGACGCCGACCGTACGGGTGCGGCGCTCGCTCAGGCTGCGCGCGGCCGCGTTGGGCCGGTAGCCCAGCTCCTCCACGGCCGCCAGCACGGCCTCCCGCTTCTCGGGGCGCACCTGCTCGGAGCCGCGCAGCACCAGCGAGACCAGGGACTTCGACACGCCGGCGCGCTCGGCGACATCGCGGATCGTCGGAGGTCTCATGGTGTGGACCGTTCCACAGGGCGGGCGCGGTTGTCAAAGGGCTTGACAGCTGCGGAGGCTCGCTCCAAGGTGAGCGGCGTACGTTCTGGAACGGTCCAAAGCCGGTCCGGTGAGTCCGAAGAGAGGCAGTCATGGTGAGTGCGCTCGGTGTCGCCGTCGTGGGGTTCGGCTGGATGGGGCGGGTGCACACCCAGGCGTACGCCCGCGTGCCGCACCACTTCCCGCAGCTTCCCGTACGCCCCGAGCTGGTCACCGTCGTCGAGGACGTGCCCGGCCGCGCCGAGGAGGCCGCCGAGCGGTTCGGGTTCGCGACCACCGCCCGCGACTGGCGCGAGGTCGCCGCCGACCCGCGCGTGCACGCCGTGAGCATCACCGCGCCGAACTTCCTGCACCGCGAGATCGGCGTCGCCATGGCCGAGGCCGGCAAGCACATCTGGATCGAGAAGCCCGTCGGGCTCACCGCCGCCGACGCCCGCGCCGTCGCCGACGCGGTCGCGAAGGCCGGCGTCCAGGGCACCGTCGGCTTCAACTACCGCAACGCCCCCGCCGTCGCGTACGCCCGCGAACTGATCGCCGCCGGTGAGATCGGCACCGTCACCCATGTCCGCGTCCGCCTCTTCAGCGACTACGCCGCCCACCCCGAGGGTGCCCTGACCTGGCGGTACGAGCGTGAGCGCGGCGGCAGCGGCGTCCTCGGCGACCTCGCCTCGCACGGCGTCGACCTCGCCCGTTTCCTCCTCGGCGACATCACCGCCCTCACCGCCGACACCGCGATCTTCGTCCCCGAGCGGGCCCGGCCCACCGGCGCCACCGCCGG
>NZ_LIRK01000039.1 GCF_001419765.1 Streptomyces torulosus | reverse complement strand
GGCGCTGCGGGACATCCACCGGGCGGGCGTGGTGCACCGGGACCTCAAGCCCAGCAATGTGCTCCTCGCCGAGGACGGGCCCAAAGTCATCGACTTCGGGATCTCCCGGCCCAAGGACAGCGAACTGCGCACCGAGACGGGCAAGTTGATAGGCACGCCGCCCTTCATGGCCCCGGAGCAGTTCCGGCGGCCGAGAGAGGTCGGGCCCGCCGCCGACATCTTCGCCCTCGGCTCGGTGACCGTCCACGCGGCGACCGGACGCGGGCCCTTCGACTCCGACAGCCCGTACGTCGTCGCCTACCAGGTGGTCCACGACGAGCCGGACCTCACCGGCGTACCGGACAACCTCGCCCCGCTCGTGCGGGACTGCCTCGCCAAGGAGCCCGAGGACCGGCCCACGGCGGACGAGCTGATGCACCGGCTGCGGTCCGTGGCGGCCTCGTACGACACCCAGGCGTTCATACCGGCCCAGCGAGAGCAGGGGTCGGGGGCGGGCGGGGAGCGCGCTCGGGACTCCCTGGCCGAAAAGGGGTCTACGGGCCCGGACGGTACGGCTGCGGGCGTGGGGGAAGGCGGGCAGGTCGACGGCCGTCTAGCGGACGCCACCGAAAGGCGGGGCGAGCGGGGCCGGCCGCGTCGGCGGATTCTCGTCGTCGCCACCGCGCTGGTGCTGGTCGTGGGCGGGGTCCTCGGCTCGATGCGGTTGCTCGGCGACGGCGGGGACGCGGCCGGCGGCGGTGCGGCCACACCTCGCGCGACCGTGGCCGCCGCCCCCGCGCTCGAACCCTGGGCGACGAAACCGGCGCCGAAGAAGGCCGGGGCGCCGCAGTGCTCGTACGGGGCGGGGAAGCTGGTGTGCGCGCAGCCGGGCCTGGTGTCGGCGTTGGATCCGGCCGACGGCCGGGTGCTGTGGCGGCACCCCGTCAGCGGGGACACCAGTGAGCCGCCCGTCGTGTCGGGTGGTCTGGTGCACGTCTCGACGGACTCCGGCGGGCGGTCGCAGGCCCTCGACCCGGCGACCGGCGAGGTCCGCTGGGAACGGGACCTCACCGCGTACGGCAGCCGGCGGTTCGTGGGCGGTGTGCTCCTGCTGACGGCGGCCGACGGCACCGTCACCGGCCTGGACGGCGCGACCGGCGACACCCTGTGGAGCCGTGCCCTCCCCGGGCAGCGGGAGGCGTACTTCACCTCGTTCGGCGGGGACGGGCCGGCCTATGTGGCGAGCGTCACCGGCGAGGGGGCGGAGGCGCGGACGCGGGTCACCGCGGTGGATCCCGAGACCGGGGACGTCGAGTGGGACGCGCGGCTGGACGGTGCTCTGAAGCCGGTGGGGGCCAGTGGTGACGCCCTCTTCCTGGTGGCCAGCGGCGGGGTGTACGGCGACACGGTGGGCGTCGTCCGCTACGACGCCGAAGCCGGGACGACGGATCGGTTCACGCTGCCCGTGCGGCTGGAGCAGGCGCTCGCCGTCGTCCGCGGTGACCGCGTCTATCTGCTGGGCATCGGCGGTTCGCTCGTGGCCGTCGACATGAAGGCGGGCAGGCAGCTGTGGCGGGCCGAGACGGGGGTGGCGCAGGGCTCGGCGCCCGTGGCCGACGCACGGTACGTGTACTTCACCACCGCCGACGGGCGGCTGCTCGCGCTCGACGCCCGCAAGGGCCGGCTCACCGGGGAGACTCCCCCACGGCTCGGCGACACCGACCGGGTCGTGGCCGCGCTGGCCACGCCGGTCGTCGTCGAGGGACGCGTCTTCGCGGGCGCCCCCGACGGCACGGTGTTCGGGGTGGACGCGGGGGCTCCGGCGGGCTGGTGACCGCCGGGGCCGGGCGCGTGCCGTAGTCACTGGGGCACCGCACGCGCGGAGGGCCGCTGCCGGGGATCTCCTCCCGGCAGCGGCCCTCCGTAAATCGGGTCAGCCCAGCTTGGAGACGTCGCGCACGGCGCCCTTGTCGGCGCTGGTGGCCATCGCGGCGTACGCCTTCAGCGCGGCGGAGACCTTCCGCTCGCGGTTCTTGGGTGCGTAGACGCCGTTCAGGGCCTGCTCGCGGCGGGCCAGTTCGGCGTCGTCGACGAGGAGCTCGATCGTGCGGTTGGGGATGTCGATGCGGATGCGGTCACCGTCCTCGACGAGGGCGATCGTGCCGCCGCCGGCCGCCTCGGGCGAGGCGTGGCCGATCGACAGACCCGACGTACCGCCGGAGAAGCGGCCGTCGGTGATCAGCGCGCAGGACTTCCCGAGGCCGCGGCCCTTCAGGTACGAGGTCGGGTAGAGCATCTCCTGCATGCCGGGGCCGCCCTTGGGGCCCTCGTAGCGGATGACGACGACGTCGCCCTCCTTGATCTCCTTCAGCAGGATCTTCTGGACGGCCTCCTCCTGCGACTCGCAGACGACCGCCGGGCCCTCGAACGTCCAGATCGACTCGTCGACGCCGGCCGTCTTCACGACGCAGCCGTCGACCGCCAGGTTGCCCTTGAGGACCGCGAGGCCGCCGTCCTTGGAGTACGCGTGCTCGGCGGAGCGGATGCAGCCGTTCTCGGCGTCGTCGTCCAGGGACTCCCAGCGCTCGGACTGGGAGAAGGCCTCGGCGGAGCGCACGCAGCCGGGGGCCGCGTGCCACAGCTCGAGGGCCTTGGGGGAGGGGGAGCCGCCGCGCACGTCCCAGGTCTTCAGCCAGTCGGCGAGAGAGGCGCTGTGGACGGAGTACACGTCCTCGTTGAGCAGGCCCGCGCGGTGCAGCTCGCCCAGCAGGGCGGGGATGCCGCCGGCGCGGTGCACGTCCTCCATGTAGTACGTGCGGTTCTTCGCGACGTTGGGCGCGACCTTCGCCAGGCAGGGCACACGGCGCGAGACGGCGTCGATCTCGTTCAGGCCGAAGGGGACGCCCGCCTCCTGGGCGGCGGCCAGCAGGTGCAGGATCGTGTTGGTGGAGCCGCCCATGGCGATGTCGAGGGCCATGGCGTTCTCGAAGGCCGCGAACGAGGCGATGGAACGCGGCAGCACCGTCTCGTCGTCCTGCTCGTAGTAGCGGCGGGTGATGTCCATGACCGTGTTGGCGGCGTCGACGTAGAGCTGCTTGCGGGCCGTGTGCGTGGCCAGGACCGAGCCGTTGCCCGGGAGGGACAGGCCGATGGCCTCGGTCAGGCAGTTCATCGAGTTGGCGGTGAACATGCCGGAACAGGAGCCGCAGGTCGGACAGGCGTTCTCCTCGATACGGAGGATGTCCTCGTCCGAGATCTTGTCGTTCACGGCGTCGGAGATCGCGTCGACCAGGTCGAGCGTGCGGACCGTGCCGTCGACGAGGGTGGCCCGGCCGGACTCCATGGGGCCGCCGGAGACGAAGACCGTCGGGATGTTGAGCCGCAGGGCGGCGTTCAGCATGCCCGGGGTGATCTTGTCGCAGTTGGAGATGCAGATCAGGGCGTCGGCGCAGTGGGCCTCCACCATGTACTCCACGCTGTCCGCGATCAGGTCGCGGGAGGGCAGGGAGTACAGCATGCCGCCGTGGCCCATGGCGATGCCGTCGTCGACGGCGATCGTGTTGAACTCGCGGGCGATGCCGCCGGCCTCGCGGATCGCCTCGCTGACGATCCGGCCCACCGGCTGGAGGTGGGTGTGGCCGGGCACGAACTCGGTGAAGGAGTTGGCGACCGCGATGATCGGCTTGCGGCCGATGTCCGCGCCCGGTACACCGGAGGCGCGCATAAGGGCGCGGGCGCCCGCCATATTGCGGCCGTGGGTGACTGTGCGGGACCTCAGCTCGGGCATCGTCGCTCGCCTCGCTCCTTCGGAGAGTTATGACTGAAGTCGAGCGTACGCCGGTTATCCAGTGGGCGGACACATCGTCCGGATGACGGGACGAGCGTCTCGGTTTTCGGCGTCCTCAGTGGGGTGCTGTCAGGTGGGCCTGCACCACGGGGGCCACTCGTTTGATGATCTGCTCGGGGTCCGCCGACGCCAGGGGCTCGACCTTGATCACGTACCGGATCATCGCGATCCCCACCAGTTGGGCCGCCGCCAGCTCGGCCCGCAGTTCCGCGTCCGCGACGTCCAACCGGCCGGCGATACGGCGGAGCACCTGGGTGGCGACGATCCGCCGGAACACGGCGGCGGCGGTGTCGTTGTTCACGGCCGACCGCACGATCGCGAGCAGGGGCGTACGGGTCGCGGGGTTCTCCCAGACGCCGAAGAAGAAGCGGGTGAGCCGCTCGCCGACGGTGTCGAGGGGGCCGTCCTCGACGGCTCTGGGCGCCTCGACCGCCGGGGCGAAGGAGAGCAGGATGGCGGCCTCGAACACCTGCTCCTTCGTCCCGAAGTAGTGGTGCACCAGCGCCGAGTCCACCCCGGCGGCCTTCGCGATCCCCCGGACCGACGTCTTGTCGTAGCCCAGCTCGGAGAACTCCTCGCGGGCCGCGGCGAGGATGCGGTCGCGGGCGGCGGGGGCGTCGGCCGCTTCCGTACGAGGGGGCCGTCCCCGGCGGCGGGGGGTGGCCGACGTCACGGCCGCGGGACCTTCGCGGAGGAGGCGAGGTGCAGCCGGGTGAAGGCGAGGGCCTCGGCGAGGTCGGCCTCGCGTTCGGCGCTGGACATGGCCCGGCGGGTGTTGACCTCGATCACGACATGGCCGTCGAATCCGGAGCGGGCGAGGCCCTCCAGCAGCTCGGCGCAGGGCTGGGTGCCGCGGCCCGGCACGAGGTGCTCGTCCTTGGCCGAGCCCCGCCCGTCGGCCATGTGGACGTGGCCGAGGCGGTCGCCCATGCGGTCGACCATCTCCAGCGCGTCGACACGGGAGGTCGCCGCGTGGCTGAGGTCGATCGTGAAGTGCCGGTAGTCGTCCTTGGTCACGTCCCAGTCGGGGGCGTAGGCGAGCATCTCGCGGTCGCGGTAGCGCCAGGGGTACATGTTCTCGACGGCGAACCGTACGTCCGTCTCGCCCGCCATGCGCCAGATCCCGGTGACGAAGTCGCGCGCGTACTGGCGCTGCCAGCGGAACGGGGGGTGGACGACGACCGTGCTGGCGCCGAGCTTCTCGGCGGCCGCCCGGGCGCGCTGGAGCTTGACCCACGGGTCGGTGGACCACACCCGCTGGGTGATCAGCAGACAGGGGGCGTGAACGGCGAGGATGGGGATCTGGTGGTAGTCGGAGAGGCGGCGCAGCGCCTCCATGTCCTGGCTGACCGGGTCGGTCCAGACCATGACCTCGACGCCGTCGTAGCCGAGGCGCGCGGCGATCTCGAAGGCCGTCGCCGTGGACTCCGGATACACGGAGGCCGTGGACAGGGCGACCTTCGCGTCCGGGATCCGCACCACTTCTGCCACGCAGCACAGCCTAAAGGGTGGGGTTCGTCGTGTGGGGCAGGGGCGGGCTGTTGGCCGGGAGCGGGTGGCGCTCACCACATCGCCGCGGGAGGCGTTCGGCGGGGGCGGGCGCGGGTCCCTCACGGTCGCCCGCGCTGCTCCCCGCGTCCTCTGAGCCCCGCCGTCCCCGGTGTGCGAGGAGGGCTCCTAGGTGGTGCCCATGTGGTCCAGGCGACGCAGGATGACGCCCTCGCGCAGGGCCCAGGGGCACACCTCCAGGGTCTGCACCTCGAAGAGGTCCATGGCGCCCTCGGCCACCAGCGCCCCGGCGAGGAGCTGGTTCGCGCGGCCCTCGGAGACGCCGGGGAGGGCGGCCCGCTGGGCGGTGGTCATCTCGGCCAGCTTGGGGACCCAGGACTCCAGGGCCTGGCGCTTGAGGTCGCGCTGGACGTAGAGGCCCTCGGTGGAGCGGGCGGCGCCGCCGATGCGGGCGAGCTGCTTGAAGGTCTTGGAGGTGGCGACCACGTGGTCGGGGGCGCCGAAGCGGCTGAACTCGCCCACCGTGCGGGCGATCTGGGCGCGGACGTGGCGGCGCAGCGCGCGGACGTCGTCCGGGGCGGGCGGGTCGCCGGGGAGCCAGCCGGCGGTGAGGCGGCCCGCGCCGAGCGGGAGGGAGACGGCCGCGTCGGGCTCCTCGTCGATGCCGTAGGCGATCTCCAGGGAGCCGCCGCCGATGTCGAGGACGAGGAGCTTGCCCGCGG
The DNA here is from genome assembly GCF_001419765.1 of Streptomyces torulosus. Lineage (GTDB taxonomy): Bacteria > Actinomycetota > Actinomycetes > Streptomycetales > Streptomycetaceae > Streptomyces > Streptomyces torulosus. The sequence continues at coordinate 1,433 of NZ_LIRK01000039.1, read as the reverse complement.
ACCAGCCGAACCAGCGGCGGACGGCGAGGAAGGTCAGCCGGGCCTCCTCCGCGCCGGTGAGGACCTGGAGTTCGACCCCGGTCTCGTCCTTGACGCGGGCGAGGACGTCGTCGGCGTTGCTGGCCTCGCGCACGGCGGAGGTGGCGAAGGGGAGCATCTCCTCGACGCCCTTGTCCTCGGCGGCCTGGCGGGCCTCGTGGACGACGGCTATGAGTTTGTCGACCCCGTCGTGGCCTATGGCGCCGTCCTCGTCGAGGAGCTGGGCGAGGCGCAGCTCCACCTTGTGCGAGTGCGCGGGCAGGGGGCGCGCGCCCGGGTGTGCGTCCACCACCAGCAGATGCACCGTGTTCGATCCCACGTCGAGGACACCGAGTCTCATGGGCGGAACGCTACTGCCAGACCGGCCGTGCGCCGTCCTCCACGCGGGCTTCGGCGCCGTACCCTGGACGGGTGCCAAAGACGAAAAAGGCAAAGGCCGACAAGTCGGCAGTGACGGCCGCGGCGGACGCCGGGTCCTCGCGGGCGAAGGCGGCGACCAAACCCCCGAAACCGCGCAAGGGCGCTCCGGAGCCCGACGAGAAGGGGCTCGATTTCGCGCGCGCGTGGGTGGAGTTCCCTGATCCGGCGGACGAGGAACAGGTCTTCCGCTGCGATCTGACGTGGCTGACCTCCCGCTGGAACTGCGTCTTCGGCAGTGGCTGCCAGGGCATCCAGGCGGGGCGCGCGGACGACGGCTGCTGCACTCTGGGCGCCCATTTCTCGGACGAGGACGACGAGAAGCGGGTCGCCGAACATGTGGCGAGGCTCACGCCGGAGATCTGGCAGTTCCACGATGTGGGCACCCGGACCGGGTGGGTCTCCCAGGACGAGGACGGTGAGCGGCAGACCCGGCCGTACAAGGGCTCGTGCATCTTCCAGAACCGTCCGGGTTTCGCCGGCGGGGCGGGCTGCTCGCTGCACATCCTGGCGCTGCGCGAGGGGCGCGAGCCGTTGGAGACGAAGCCGGACGTCTGCTGGCAGCTGCCGATCCGGCGCACCTACGACTGGATCGACCGGCCCGACGACACCCGGGTGCTGCAGGTGTCGATCGGTGAGTACGACCGCCGCGGCTGGGGCCCCGGCGGCCACGACCTGCACTGGTGGTGCACGTCGGCGACGTCCGCGCACGGCGCTGGTGAGCCGGTGTACGTGTCGTACCGGCCGGAGCTGATCGAGCTGATGGGCAAGGCCGCGTACGACCGGCTGGTGGAGCTGTGCGAGGAGCGGCTGGCGACCCGGCTGCCGCTGGTGGCGCCGCATCCGGCGGACCCGGTGGCGCCGCATCCGGTGGAGCCGGTGGAGCCGTAGGCAGGCCGGCACCGGCCTCTCGCGGCGGCCTCCCCTGTCGGCCTCAGGGTGCGGGCGGGGGATCGCCGCCCGCACCCTGAGGCCGA
>NZ_LIRK01000389.1 GCF_001419765.1 Streptomyces torulosus | reverse complement strand
TGCCGGCCGGGGTCCCCGCCGTCGTCCGGGTGCCCGCGTCGACGCCGCTGCGGGTCGACCCCGCCGTCCTGCACAGCTACAGCGAACGGCCGGCCACGGCCGATCAGCTCGTCGCCGGGTGCCGGCGGCTGTGGCGGCCCGCACCCCGCGTCCCTCGGCGGGCCGCCACAGCCGCCGGCACCCGGCGACGAGCTGATCGGCCGTGGCCGGCCGTTCGCTGTAGCTGTGCAGGACGGCGGGGTCGACCCGCAGCGGCGTCGACGCGGGCACCCGGACGACGGCGGGGACCCCGGCCGGCACGAGCACCCGCAGCATCCGCGTGGGATCGAGTCCCTCCGCGTCGATGACGACGGGCCGCCGCGACGGCAGGCCGCGGCTCGCGTCGAGGGCGAGCCGGCCCGCGACCTCCTCCGGCCCGGCGGGCAGCGCGCCGGCCGGGATCTGCGCGCGGCGGCGCCGCCCGGGGTCGTCGAGCCAGGCGCGGGTCAGCAGCAGCGACCAGTCGCAGGGGACGGCCGTGTGCTCGGACGCGAGCCAGGCGCCGTACGCCTGCTGCCCGTGGACGGTCAGGCCGAGGTGCGGCACGAACTGCTGGTCGACGCCCACGGAGTGCGGCCCCGCCTTGGGGATCACCAGGGGCCGGACCACCCACGCGCGGGGAGCGACGGTGTCCTCGACGTACCCGGCGAGCGCGTGCCGCACCCGCGTCCAGTCCCACGAGGAGTTGCTGATGAAGTGGTGGACGCTCTGCTTGGCGGGCTCCCGGTCGGCGGGCTCGCCCTCCATCCAGTCGGCGATGTTCCGCAGCGTCTTGCGTCCCGGCACCGACAGCAGGGCCCGGACGTACCGTTCCGCCTTGAGCCGCTGGCCGCGCCGCGGCATCGAGGCGAACAGCCTGGAGCAGAGCTCTGCGACGTGGTCGCGATGGTCGTACATCGGCCTTCCCCCTCCGGACGGCGGCCGGAGCGGCTACTCCCGGCCAAAAAACACACTGGCCGTCGGCGGTACCGAGCCTTTCCCGGCGCGATTCCGCATCGGTCCCGCATGGCGGGAAGTCGTTGGCGCGGTGGGCCAACGGGGGCAGAACGGGCGCTCCGGAACGAGGGGTTGAAAATGGCCACCAGTTGACCTGGCGAGCCGTCACAGGAAATAAGCGTTTACCGTGACACTGCGGTTGCGGAGCGTACAAGTATCAATTGATGTGATCGAACAAGCCTGCATAGAATCTGGCAGCTGTCGATCAGACGTGAAAGATCGTCGACGGGGGGCTGTGCGAAGATGGCACATCGTGCTGCAGAAATTCGGAGCCCGAGATTCCGAATCCTTGGCGTTCTCGAAGGCCGGCACGAGGATTCCCCGCTGAAACTGGGCGGGGCTCTGCGTTCGCGCACACTGGTGATGCTGCTCCTGGAAGCGAACCGCGTCGTTCCCGTGCCACGCCTGGTGGAGGCCGCCTGGGACGACAATCCGCCGATCAGCGCCTCGCACCAGATCCGCAAGGCGGTCGCCGAACTACGGCAGCGCATACCGGGCGGGGCCGAGATGATACTGACCGACGGACCCGGCTACCGGGCGTCGGTGGGCGAGGACCAGCTGGACCTCAGCCAGTACCGCTCCCGGCTGCGCAGGGCGCGCAAGGCCGTGGAGGAAGGCCGCCGGGCCCTCGCCGCGGAGGAGCTGAGAGCGGCGATGGAGCTGTGGCGCGGCCCGGTCATGGCGGGCTTCGGCGGCTCGGTCATCGACGCGGCCTCGGCGGCGTTGGAGGAGCAGCATCTGGCGGCCGCCGAGCAGCTGTTCAGCCTCCAGCTGTCGGCCGGCGAGGCGTCGTCGGTCGTCGGCGAACTGCGGGTGCTGGTCAACCAGCACCCGCTGCGGGAGACCCTGCGCGGGCAGCTGATGCTG
>NZ_LIRK01000388.1 GCF_001419765.1 Streptomyces torulosus | reverse complement strand
GCCGAGGAGGACGAGGACGAAGGACGCGACGGGCATGCCGTCGGCGTCGCGGCCCCGGCGGCGGGGGGCGGGGGGGGTGGGGGACGTGGCGGTCAGTTGCATGGTGCGGTCAGCTCCCTAGGGGTGGACGGGCTCCAACGGAAGTCCGGAGAGGGTCAGTTGGTGGTCCGGCCACGGCGGGCGTGGCGCTCGCGGTAGGCGAAGACCGCCAGCCAGGCGCCGATGACGGCCGCGGCGGCCAGGGAGACGGAGAGCGGAACGTGGGCCACGGTGCCCAGGACGATCCCCAGCAGCAGAAGTGCGGCGACGAGGAACAACATGGCTCGGATGCCTCTCGTTTCGTGTTCGGCGGTTCGACGTGACATTTCGGTGAACGGTTGTGGTTACACTTGTTCACTGACTCCAAAGTCTAACGCGCTGCCCGGCTTTGCAATTACAGAGAACAGTTGTTAACTGCATGGCATGAGTCACACTTTCGGCGTCCGGCAGGCGCAGAAGCAGCGGACCCGGCAGGCGCTCATGGACGCCGCGCTCACCCTGCTGGAGGAACAGAGCCTCAGCAGCCTGGGCCTTCGCGAGGTCACCCGGGCCGTGGGGGTGGCGCCGACCGCGTTCTACCGNNTGGACGCGTACCCCGCTCACGTCCGCTTTATCGCGCGTGAGCGGCACGGAGGTGTCCAGCCGGTACGCGAGGCGATCCAGGGCCAACTGACCCGGTTCGCGGTGGAGGTGTGCGACGACCTGGCCAAGCGGCCCGAGACCGCCGGCTGGAGCGACGACGACCGGCTGATGCTCGCCGGTCTGTACGTCGATCAGATGCTGGTGACGGCCTCCCTGTTCCTGGAGGCCCACGACGACCCCGAGGCGGAGCGCGCACGCGTGACCCGCCTCGCGGGCCGCCGGATGCGACTGATCAGCATCGGCTGCCGTCACTGGCTCGACTGAGGAGCGGGTGAGGCGCCACGGGGCCGCCACAGCCGCCGGGTGCGCCTTTGGCCGCGCCGGAGGGGGCTCCCGAGGGAGCCCGGCACTTTGCGCGCGGCCGGCCCCCCGACCGGCCGCGCGCTCGGCCCGTGAACGCGCGCTCAGCCCGTGAGCCGCGCGCGGGCCAGTTGCCGTGACTGCGCGACCAGGCGGTCGGCGCTGTCCCAGACCTCGGCGTCCTCCTCCAGGAAGCCGCCGGCGAGGTTGCGGGTGGTGATGGAGACCCGCAGCGGTCCGGGCGCCGGACGCCACCGCACGTGCACGGTCAGCTCGACCGTCGGGACCCAGCCGGAGATGCCCAGCTCGAAGGCGGTCGGCGGCAGCGCGTCCACCGCGAGGAGCAGCGAGAGGGGGTCCGGGTCACGGCCGTCGGCGAGTCCGAACCAGGCGCGCATCTCGCCGTTCCCCGAGGGTGCGCCGAGGGCCCAGCCGAGGGTCGACGGGTCCAGCTTGAGGAACAGCCGGTCGGTGATGGCGGAGCTGCCGGGGACCGGGGCGGGCGCGTCCTGAGGGCCGAAGCACTGCTCGATCGGCGGGATCGCGGGCGGCTTCGCCGTCGTACGGACGTCGTCCGGGAGGGAGCCGAGGTCGCCGTAGGAGGCGAGGACGCGGATCCGCTCGATCTCGCGGCCCTCGTCGTCGTACTGGAGGAGGGACGCCTGGCCGGTCGACAGGGTCCGGCCGGTGCGGACGACGTCCGTGCGGATGACGGCGGGGCCGGGCTGGGAGGCGGTCAGGTAGTGCGCGGAGACCGTGAACGGGTCGGCGTGCGGGAGGGTGTCCGCGAGGGCGCGGCCCAGCATGGCCAGCAGGTAGCCGCCGTTGACGGCGCTGATGATCGTCCAGCCGGCGGAGAGGTCCGCGTCGTAGACGCCGGGTTCCCGCCTGGTGACCGCGGTGTCCCGGTCGAACTCGCTGTCGCCGACGGTGGCCTGTACGGAAGCTGCTTCGGGCATGGGTGAACCGTACAACAGCTCATTACTAAGCGGTAGCTTTTGGCCGACGATGCCGACAGCGCCGGACAGCGACGTCGTGCTCAGCCCTCCTCCACCGCCGACGAGCGCCGGTTCCACGCGCGCGGCGCCCGCCAGTGGTACCGCATCGCCAGCAGCCTGAGCGCGAAGGCGACGGCCACCGCGAAGGCCGAGGTGAGGGGGTTGAGCGCGTCGTAGCGGATGCAGAGGACGACCAGGCAGGCGCCGACCATCGCGGGCACCGCGTACAGATCGCGGTCCCAGCGAAGCAGCGAGGGCACCTCGTTGGCGAGCACGTCCCGCAGCACACCGCCGCCGACCGCCGTGGCGAGGCCGAGGGCCGCCGAGGCCGTGAGTCCCAGCCCGTACTCGTACGCCTTCGTCGTGCCGGTGACGCAGAACAGGCCGAGGCCGGCCGCGTCGAAGACGTTCACGCCGAGTTGGATGCGCTCGACCTCCGGGTGGAGGAAGAACACCAGCAGGGCGGCGAACAGCGGGGTGATGAAGTAGCCGAGGTCGGTGAAGGCGGCCGGCGGCACGGCTCCGATGACCAGGTCCCGGAAGAGACCGCCGCCGAGCGCGGTGACCTCGGCGAGGACGGCGATGCCGAAGACGTCGAAGTTCTTGCGCACGGCCAGCAGCGCGCCGGAGATCGCGAAGACGAAGATGCCGATCAGATCGAGCGCGTGCTGGACGGACGGGGTGAACAGTTGCTGGAGCACCCTCATATTGTGACGCAACAACGAGCCCCTGCCTTACATTGCAAGGCAGGGGCTCGTTCTGGTCTTACTTGTTACTTGTCGCCGGTCTCCTTGGCGACCTCGGTCTCGGCGGGCCCCTCGGCCGGAGCCTCAGCCTTCTCCGCGGCCTCCACCTCCGCCGCGACCGCCGCGGACGTCTCCGCAGACTGGGCCAGTACCTCGTCCGGCACCAGCTCGCCCGCCTCCTTGGCGGCGGTCAGCAGGACGACGTCCTGGGGCTGCTGGTCCTCGAAGTTCTCCGGGTGGTGGCAGGCGACCCGCTGGCCCGGCTTCAGCTCGGCGAGCGGCGGCTCGGTGGTCCGGCAGACCTCCGTGGCCTTCCAGCACCGGGTGTGGAAGCGGCAGCCGCTCGGCGGCGAGATCGGCGAGGGCACATCGCCCTTGAGCAGGATGCGCTCGCTCTTGGCGCCACGCCGCCTCGGGTCCGGGATCGGCACCGCCGACAGCAGGGCCTTGGTGTACGGGTGCATCGGCGACTGGTACAGCGCGTCCCGGTCGGCGAGCTCGACGATCTTGCCGAGGTACATCACCGCGATGCGGTCCGAGACATGGCGGACGACGGAGAGGTCGTGCGCGATGATCACGTACGTGAGGCCCAGCTCGTCCTGGAGGTCGTCCATGAGGTTGACGACCTGCGCCTGGATGGACACGTCGAGCGCGGAGACCGGCTCGTCGGCCACGACCATACGGGGCTTGAGGGCGAGGGCGCGGGCGATGCCGATGCGCTGGCGCTGACCGCCGGAGAACTCGTGCGGGTAGCGGTTGTAGTGCTCGGGGCTGAGGCCCACCAGCTCCAGGAGGCGCTGGACCTCCTTCTTCACACCGCCCTCGGGCTCGACGCCCTGGAGCTTGAACGGCGCCGAGACGATCGTGCCGATGGTGTGCCGGGGGTTCAGCGAGCCGTACGGGTCCTGGAAGATCATCTGCACGTCGCGGCGCAGCGGGCGCATGCCCGACGTGTTGAGGTGCGTGATGTCCTGGCCGTCGAACTCGATCCGTCCGCCGGATGGCTCCAGCAGCCGGGTGATGAGCCGGCCCATGGTCGACTTGCCGCAGCCGGACTCGCCGACGACACCGAGGGTCTCGCCCCGGCGCACCTCGAAGTCGATGCCGTCGACGGCCTTGACCGCCCCGACCTGCCGCTGGAGCAGGCCCTTCTTCAGGGGGAAGTGCTTGACCAGGCCCTCGACCTTGAGCAGCGGCTTCTCTTCGGCGCGCGGGGCCGGCACGGCGGCCCGGGTCTCAGTCTCGCTCACAGCTTCGGCGCAATCTCTTCGTTCCAGATCCGCGTGCGGTCCTCCTGCGACAGGTGGCAGGCGGTGAAGTGCCTGCCGCCGACCTCACGCAGATCGGGGCGCTCGGTGCGGGTGACGTTGTCCTTGGGGACGTCCGCGTAGGGGCAGCGCGGGTTGAAGGCGCAGCCCGCGGGGACATTGATGAGGCTGGGCGGCTGGCCCTTGACCGGGATGAGCCGGTCGGTCTGCTCACGGTCGATGCGCGGCATCGAGCCGAGCAGGCCCCACGTGTAGGGGTGCTGCGGCTGGTAGAAGATGTCGTCGACCGGTCCGCGCTCCACGCAGCGGCCGCCGTACATCACGAGGATGTCGTCGGCGATCTCGGCGACCACGCCGAGGTCGTGCGTGATGATGATGACCGCGGAGCCGAACTCCTTCTGCAGGTCGCGGATGAGGTCCAGGATCTGCGCCTGGACGGTCACGTCCAGGGCGGTGGTGGGCTCGTCGGCGATCAGCAGTTCGGGGTTGTTGACCAGGGCCATGGCGATCATGGCGCGCTGGCGCATACCGCCGGAGAACTCGTGCGGATAGTTGTTGACCCGCTTGTCCGGCTCCGGGATGCCGACGCGGTCGAGGAGTTCGACGGCGCGCCTGCGGGCGGTCTTCTTGTCGACGTCGTTGTGGACGCGGTACGCCTCCACGATCTGGCTGCCGACCGTGTAGTACGGGTGCATCGCGGACAGCGGGTCCTGGAAGATCATCGCCATCTCGCGGCCGCGCAGCCGGCGGACCTCGTCGGGTGAGGCGGAGACCAGTTCCTTGCCCTCGAGCCAGATCTCGCCGGACATCCGCACGTTCTTGCCGCGTGCGCCGAGCCGGTGCAGACCCATGATGGCCAGCGAGGTCACCGACTTGCCGGAGCCGGACTCGCCCACGATGCCGAGGGTCTTGCCCTTCTCCAGCTGGAAGGAGAGGCCGTCGACGGACTTGACCAGGCCGTCGTCGGTCGGGAAGTGCACCTTGAGGTCACGCACCTCGAGGAACGCGTCGGGGGCGTCCCCGCTGCGTACGGGCTCGCCGACGGCGGCCCCGGTCTTGGACAGTTCGGTCACGAGAGCCTCACCCGCGGGTCGATCGTGGCGTACAGCAGGTCCACCACAAGGTTCATGAAGACGACGAAGAACGCCGCGAGCAGGGTCACCCCGAGGATCGGGGGCAGGTCGTTGGCGGTGATCGACTGGACCGCGTACTCGCCGATGCCGTGCAGGGAGAACACGGTCTCGGTGATGACGGCACCGCCGAGCAGCAGGCCGATGTCCATGCCGAAGACCGTCACCAGCGGGGTCAGCGCGGCCCGCAGACCGTGCCGGACGACCACCTTGCGCTCCCGCAGGCCCTTGGCCCGCGCGGTGCGGATGAAGTCCTCGTTCATCGTCTCCAGCATGCCCGAGCGGGTGAGCCGGGCGTAGATGGCGGAGTAGAGGAGGGCCAGCGAACACCAGGGGAGGAAGAGGGTGTTGGCCCACTGCGAGGGGTTCTCCGTGAAGGGGACGTACGTCCTGCCGAAGATCTCCAGCTCGTAGCTGAACAGCAGCAGCGCCAGCTGACCGGTGAAGAACATGGGCAGGGACACGCCCGCGAGCGCCACGCCCATGGCGGAGCGGTCGAAGAACGAGCCCGGTTTGAGCGCGGAGACCACACCGGCGGCGATACCGCCCACCAGCCACAGCACAGCGGCGCCGACGGCCAGCGACAGGGTGACCGGCAGCCGCTCGGTCAGCTGCGGCCAGACCTCCAGGTGGTCCTTGAAGGAGTAGCCGAAGCAGGGGGCGTTGCACTGGACCGTGGTGGGACCGAGGTCATAGGTGGCGCCGGAGACGATCCCCTTGATGAACTCCCAGTACTGGACGTAGACCGGCTGGTCCAGGCCGAGGTTCGCCTTGACGGCCGCGATGTCCTCGGGCGTGGGGTTCTTGCCGATGTACTGCTGCGCCAGCTGGTCGGCGGTCTGCCCTGCGAGCTTCGGCAGGATGAAGAAGATGCCGAAGGTGACCGCGGTGACGACCAGCAGCAGGATCACCGCTGCGATCGTCCGGCGGATGATGTACGAGATCACGAGGACCGGCGCCGGCGCCCGCGGGTGACGAACCCGCGGGCGCCAATGCCTTCACCTGCCTTCCGGGGCTACTGCTTGGTGGTACCGATGTTGAGGTAGTCGTACTGACCGCTGAAGGCGGACGACGACACCACGTTGGTGGCGTACGGCGAGCGGTACAGCAGGACCTTGAAGTAGGTCAGCGGCACGATGGCGGCCTGCTCCATGACCTTCTTGTCGACCTGGGTGTACGCGGCGGTGCGGGCGGCCTCGTCGGTGTTGCCGATCGCGTCGTCGAGCAGCTTGTTGATCTCCGGGTCGTTCAGCTCCGACAGGTTGGTGTTGCCGGACTGACCGATGGCCTTGCCGTGGACGATCTGCTGCAGGAAGCCGTAGCCGGTCGGCCAGTCGGAGCCCCACTGCATCATGATCAGGCCGATGTTCTGCTTCTTGTTGAACTTCGGCACACCCGCGTAGTCGGAGAAGTACTTGCCCGACGGGAACTGCTTGATCTCGGCGTCGATGCCGACCTTCTTCAGCGCGCCGACGATCGCGGTGGCCGCGTCGACCTCACCCTGACGGTCGGTACGGGCGGAGATGGCGGTCTTGAAGCCCTTCTCCTGGCCACAGGCCTTCAGGTGCTCCTTGGCCTTGGCCTCGTCGCCCTTGTTGCCCTTGGTGGCGTAGAGGTCGTACTTCTCGTAGCCCGGGATGTCGGTGGGCAGGACGGTGGAGGCGATGTCACCACGGAGCGGGCCGCCCATCGCGGTCTGCACGGCGACCTTGTTGATCGCGTACTGCACGGCCTTGCGGCACTCGACGTTGTCGAACGGCTTCTGCTGCGTGTTGATCGCCGTGTAGATGAGGCGACCGCCGAGCGCGTTGTCCGTGTTGGCGAGCTTGTCCTTGTCGTTGACGAGCTGCGCCTGGGTCTGGGTGTCGACGCCCGTGCCCTGGATGTCGATCATCGTGTCGCCGGCCATCACATCCTTGTCGATGGTGGCCTTGTTGACCTTCAGGTTCACGACGATCTTGTCCGGGTACTGCTTGCGCAGCGGGTCCGTCTTCGCGTCCCACTCGGGGTTGCGGGTCAGGACGATCTGCTTGCCCTCGTCGTACTTCTCGAACTTGTACGAGCCGGTCGACACGACCTTCTTGGTGTAGTCGACGCCGGTGTCCTTGGCGCGCGGCACCGGGGCGGTCTGGGGCTGGCTCGCCAGGAAGTCGAAGTCGGCGAAGGGCTTGTTGAGCTTGAAGACGATGGTGTTGTCGTCCGGCGTCTCGATGGACGCGATGCCCTTCTCGCTCTTGTCCTTGTACGGGCCCTTGTACTTGTCGCCGCCGTCCAGCAGCTGCTGGAAGTAGTTGGGGCCGGAGGAGAGCACGTCACGCGCGAAGTTGGAGCGCTCGACCGCGTACTTGACGTCCTTCGAGGTGACGACCGTGCCGTCCTCGAACTTCACGCCCTGGCGGATCTTGTACGTCCAGGTCTTGCCGCCGTCGCTGGGCACGCCCGCGGCCTCGGCGAGGTCCGGGACGAGCTCGTTGCCCTTCTCGCCGGCGCCGGGCTTGAAGGTCATCAGCGGACGCGCGTAGAGGCGGCTGAAGTTGAACCCGTACGCGTAGTACATGTTGCCCGGGTCGAGGGACTCGGGAGCGTCGGAGCTCGCGTAGGTGACCGTGCCGCCCTTCTTGGTGGACGCGTTCACGACCTCCTTGGTCGCGGCGTTGGCGCCCGCGCCCTTGTTGGCGTCGTCCGGGCTGTCGTCGGCCTTGCTGCAGGCCGACAGGAGCAAGCCGGCACTGCTGACGGCCGCGATCGCGGCCATTGCTGACCTTCGCATGATGGTCTGTTTCCCCTTCGTAGTTGGACAGTTGAGCAGGACGCGACGGGTGCCCGCGACCGCAGACGTCAGCGGCTGCGGGGGTCGAGGGCGTCCCTGAGGCCGTCACCGAGGAGGTTGAAGGCCAGCACCGTGATGAAGATCGCGAGGCCGGGAACGATCATGTACTGCGGGTCGACCTGGAAGAAGTCGACCGCGTCGTTGAGCATTCCGCCCCAGGAGGCCTGCGGCGGGCGGATACCGACACCGAGGAAGCTCAGGGAAGCCTCGAAGATGATGTTGGTCGGGATCAGCAGCGTCGAGTAGACGATGATCGGCGCGACGAGGTTCGGCAGCAGCTCCCTGAAGAGGATGTACGGCCCGGCGGCCCCCATCCCGCGGGAGGCGTCGATGAACTCCCGTTCCCGCAGCGCCATGGTCTGGGCGCGCACGATGCGCCCCATGTACGGCCAGTTGAAGAAGCCGATGACGAAGATGAGCACCGAGATGTGCAGGGGGAGCCCTTCGAGGCCGAAGGCGCCGCCCTGCAGCGTGGCGGAGATGGCGATGGCGAACAGCAGCAGCGGGAACGCCAGGAAGGTGTCCATCAGCCGGCTGATGATCGAGTCGACCCGGCCGCCGTAGTAGCCGGCGAGGAGGCCGAGCACGGTGCCGATGGCGTTGGAGAGGACGGTCGCGCCGAAGGCGACGACCAGGGAGACCCAGGAGCCCTCCAGGATGCGCGCGAGGATGTCCCGGCCGAACTTCGGCTCGACACCGAGCGGGTGGTCCCAGCTCATCCCGCCGAAGTCACCCTTCGGCAGGGAGGTGTTGGGGTCGATCAGGTCCTGGTTGAAGGCGTTGGGGTCGAGTCCGAGCAGCGACTGCAGCGGCCGGGAGAGGGCCGCGATCAGGATCAGCAGGACCACCACGACGCCGCCGGCCACCGCCACCTTGTCGCGCTTGAAGCGGGTCCAGGCGATCTGGCCGAGTGAACGGCCCTCGATCCTCTTGGCCTCGACACCTTCCAGCACGGCCTCCGGCTGTGCCTCGGCCTGCGATCCGGTCGTCTCAATGGGTGCGGTCATCGTCCCTCGTGCTTGCCCGTGCCGGTGGTTGCCGACTGTGCTTGGCGGCCGCCCGGGTCTGCGGTGCGGTCCGTTGCCACTACTGCCGTCGTTCTCTCGCTTGCTTCTTGCCCATGACCCGGTGTCAACGTCGCTGTCTCGCCGGGCCGTTCGGAGGGAGAGGCGCATACGGCACTGAACCCCACCGTATGAACAGCACGTTCGGCCAACCCCCCACCGCTCTGGGGGAGTCTTCAACGGTGGCGCGATCAGGCACCAGACCCGGCGGCGAATGTATGCGTAACCGTGATGTGGCCAGCAGGGTTCCGGAATCCGAACATCGCATGCGGGTGAGCGGCATCGAACGGACTGTTACAAGTGATCCAGGTCACAGAACGAGTTCGCCATGTCCAGATCACCCACAATCATCCCCTTCGGGTGCGTGGCAATTCGGGCGAAGAACACATGCCGCCGGCCACTCAACCGATCATTCCCCAGGTATTTGAGGTTCGTCTGAGCGTTGCTTCGTAACAGAATCCCCGGCCCATTGCGAGCCGTCTCGACGGCCCACTAACTTCTTCCCCGCCGGGGCGGCCCGACCCACTCCCCCGGACAGGGAAATGAATTGACCGGGTCAACGGGGAAAACGGGGATACAAATGAATCTGCGCAACAAGCGTGCTCTTTCCGCGACGTTCGCGACGACCGCGCTCGTCACCGGTGCGTTCACGGCCCTTCCGGCCACGGCGAGCGCCGCCGACCGGGCCCCCATGCGCTGCGAGGGCTACACCTACTCCAAGGTGATCAAGCTCGGCACGCCGTGGTACGCCTCCCGCGGACCGGTGGTCAGCAAGCGCAACAGCAGCTCCAGCAAGTCCACCCTGGTCTACTCGGTCAAGACCACCAAGACCCGTACGACGACCTGGGGCGGCGAGGCCAGTGCCAGCGTGGGCTGGGGCATCGCCCAGGTCGAGGCGAAGACCAAGTACGAGGTGGCCAAGTCCGTCGCCAAGGGCCGCACCGTCACCAACCGTATGACGGTCGACCCGGGCAAGCGGGGATACACCCAGCCGATGGTCGAGTACCAGAAGTTCCAGGTCGAGCGCTGGCGCGAGCTCGGCAACTGCAAGCACGACCGTATCGAGATCGTCGGCATTCTGAAGGGAATCACTTCTTCCCTGCACTTCGCGGAATGCCAGACGCGGCAGGCCTCCTGCACGCCGAAGCCGTAATTCCGGCGGCTTTCCGAAAAGCATGCCTCCGTTCCCGGGCCCGTGAACGAAGGTGCGCCACCACGGAAACACGCAAATGGAAAAATGAGCGGCGTTCACCGGCACGGGGGCAGGTGAACGCATGACGGAGCCCCCGGTTCCGGGAAGGTTCGTCGTCGAACCGGACCGGGCCGGGGGCTCTGGCCGTACCGGGTCAGTAGCCGCCCGGGTAGCCGTAGCCGCCGGCGGCCGGGGCCTGGGCCGGGGCGCCATGGGCCTCGCGGTCGTAGAACGGGCGGGCGGCGGCCCGCAGCCACATCGCGACCGGGTCGTACTCGTCGGACATGGCGACCGTGGAGACGGGCAGCCCGTCCGGGACGGCGCCGATGGACTGCTGCATCATCGCGCGCACCGAGTCGACGGCGGGCGGCGAGGTGTCGTACACGTCGAGGCCGATCGCCAGATAGGGCGCGCCGAGCGAGGGCTGCACCCAGGCGCGGCGCAGCGAGCGCACGGCCGGGGTGCGGTGGGCGTTCTGCGTCAGCAGGGCGTAGAACTGCGGGATCTCGATGCCCGGCTCGGACAGCCGCAGCGGACCCGCGGGCTGCCGCTCCAGGCCCGTGGCGATCCGGCGCAGATCCAGCCAGGGAATGCCGACGCCGCCGCCCGGAGCGTGCGGGTTGAGCCAGAGTCCGTAATGGTCGGGGTAGAGCGTGCGGGCCACGTCGAGGCCGTCGACGACCTCGTAACTGCGGTTCCAGCCGCTGGCGGAGAGCTCCTGGGCGGAGGTGACGCAGGGCGCGTAGTTGAACCCGTCCACCTCCATGTTCCCGTACTGGGCGTCCGGGGAGCCTGCCTGGCCGTGCCACAGGAGCATCCAGACCTGGCCGGTGGCGGGGGTCGCGAGGGCACGCAGCAACGCCTCGTAGGCGTCGTAACGCCCCGGCGTCACCTGGCGCAGCATGTGCTCGACCTGCCCGGTCGCCGTGCCGCTCGCGCTCACGTCAGCCGCCCTTCGGTTTGGAGCTGGTGGTGTCGGACCCTGGTTTGTGGAAAACCAGCTTAGGTGGTGTGCGGGTCGAGCCGGTCAGGGCTCGGGGCTTGCTGTGCGTCGCGGGCCCCGGTGTCGTCGTGGCTGGTCGCGCCCCGCGGCGGAGCCGCCGACGCCGCCGCCCCCGCGCCCTGTCGGGGCCGGGTGTCAGTAGCCCTGTTGGTAGAAGGGGCGGACCTTCTCGCGGAGCCAGTCGCCCACCGGGTCCTGGGCCACGTCCAGGAAGACCATGTTGACCGGCCAGGCCACCGGTTGTGTGCCGAGGGCGCGGCCGAGGGCGTCCAGGGGGAGGGTGCGGTCGGCCTCCCAGGAGACCAGGTCGACACCGATGAACATGACGGGGTCGGCGGTCTCGATGGCGGCGAGGCAGCGGCGGGCCGTGAGGACGACGCCGGTCGCGGCGAACTCGGCGGAAGCCGCGGCGAGGAAGTCCACGGGGTCGTCCTGCCAGTCCGGTTCGAACAGGCGGACCCGGGCGCCGCTCGCCGACCCGTCCAGCGGGGTCCGGGCGGCCCGGCACACCTCGGCCACGGCGGGTGGCGGCAGCGGGATGCCCACGACACCGTCCGGGTTCAGGGCGAGGCCGACCTGCGGGGGCAGCCCGCGGGCGAACTCGACGGCCGGGGCGATCGTGTACGACATGTGGTTGCCGACGACCTGGCGGAACTGCTCCTCGGAGCTGAACACCGGCACGTACACCTGGCCGTCCAGCTCCATCGTCGGCAGATCCAGCTCGCGGCTGTGCCGTCCCCCGCCCTCGGGCAGCGGCACCCACACGAAGCTGCGGGCCAGCACCTCGACGATGCGCGGGCCGGCCCCCGGCACCCCGAGGGAGGCGGAGAGCACCTCCTCCAGCTCATTGCCGGGCCACCCGCCGTGTCCATGGGGGTGTGCCTGTGCCGGGAAGTCCGCCGGGAAGTCCATCTGCCGCCTACCGCTTTACTCCGTGATGCTGTTGTCCCTGCACCTTAATGCCCCCGCC
This sequence comes from Streptomyces torulosus, assembly GCF_001419765.1. Classification (GTDB taxonomy): domain Bacteria; phylum Actinomycetota; class Actinomycetes; order Streptomycetales; family Streptomycetaceae; genus Streptomyces; species Streptomyces torulosus. The sequence goes on along the minus strand of NZ_LIRK01000388.1, from coordinate 3,151 downwards.
GACAAAGGGGACGGCCCGGCGGCCGCCCTCGACGACGGCCCCGTCCCCGCCCCCGGGGCGAGCCCGCTCTCAGCCGTCGAAGCCGATCCGGTTCAGCGCGTCCGCCGCGGCCCGGTCGATCAGCACCGCCGAACCACAGCCCTCCGGCAGGCGCCCCTCCTCCACGGACCGCAGCAGCCGGGTCATCGCCCCCCGGTGCCGGGCGAAGGCGTAGCGGGACACCCCGCGCCCCCGCTCCCGCTGTCCGTCCCGCGCCTCGCCGGGGGTGACGTCGAGCAGCAGCAGATGGAGGGTGCCGCCCCTGCGGACGGCCTCCCGGGCGAGCCAGCGCCGCACCCACGCCTGGGCCCCGCAGTCGTGCACGACGACGCCCTCACCGGAGCGCAGCGCGCGCCGGAGCCCGGCGTAGTGCGCGAGGCGCACGAACGGCCGGTACACGGCGTACGGCAGGACGCGTGCCAGGCGCGCGTCGAAGCGGTCACGCGTGTCCTGGGAGTCGATCCGCTGTCCCGGCACCGTGCGGCGCATCAGGGTCGACTTGCCGCTGCCGGGGAGCCCGGTGACGACCACGAGGTCGACCGGCGCGAACGACAGCACGCGCGGGCTGCGTCCGGAGCGCTCCCTGAGGTCGCGGACGACCGCCCTGGGGAAGGGGCCGCAGGCCGCGGCGGCCGGGCCGGCGGGCTGCTCGGGCAGGGCGAGGCCCGAGGTCGCCGCGTACGCCGTGGTCCTGTTCACCGTGATCGTCCTCCCCAAGGGGTCGGGAGACCCATCCCCACAGATTGTAAAGAGAAGGTAATGCCCGATCGCTCCTGATTCAGTCCTCGTCTTGCCACAAGAGTGCAACGGACCGCTGTGTCTGTCCCCCGAATTCATGCGCCGCCCGGGACCGGGGTGCCCGGCCCGACACCTCCCCCGCCCCGGAACCTCCCCCTGCCGTGCCGCGCCGATGCGTGCAATGATGTGCGCGCCAACTGCATACCGGCCGCTTGAATCCGCGCGGGAGAGCTCCCAGCAGTCTTCGCTGGGGCGCCGAAGGAGCAAGTCCCTCCCTTGAATCTCTCAGGCCCAGATACCGCGCGGGCGAGGCACATCTGAAAAGCGAGCCGCTGCGCCAGTGGCTCCACCCAAGGTGCAAACCGCGACCATCGCCGCGTCATCAGGACGTACGGTCGTGGTGAACCTCTCAGGTTCCGATGACAGATGGGGAGGAACGTCCTCGCCTTCCCCCACGCTCGGCTTCGCTCGCGCGGGAGGGACCCCATCGCCTTGGGAGCAGAACCGATGAGCAGTAGCCCCACCGCCGGACCGCGCCGTACCGCGCTCGATGCCCTGCATCGCTCGCTCGGCGCGACGATGACCGATTTCGCGGGCTGGGACATGCCTCTGCGCTACGGCTCAGAGCGCGACGAGCACAACGCCGTACGGACCCGGGCCGGGCTGTTCGACCTCTCCCACATGGGCGAGATCACCGTCACCGGTCCCCAGGCGGCCGCGCTCCTCGATCACGCCCTCGTCGGGAACATCGGCGGCGTGAGCACGGGCCGTGCCCGCTACACCATGATCTGCCGCGAGGACGGCGGCATCCTCGACGATCTGATCGTCTACCGCCTCGCGGACACCGAGTACATGGTCGTCGCGAACGCCTCCAACGCCCAGGTGGTGCTGGACGCCCTGGTGGAGCGCGCGGCCGGGTTCGACGCCGAGGTCCGGGACGACCGTGACGCGTACGCGCTGCTCGCGGTCCAGGGCCCCGAGTCGCCCGGCATCGTGAAGGGGCTCACCGACGCCGACCTGGACGGCCTGAAGTACTACGCGGGCCTGCCCGGCACGGTCGCCGGCGTCCCGGCGCTGATCGCGCGCACCGGGTACACCGGCGAGGACGGCTTCGAGCTGTTCGTGAAGCCGGAGCACGCCGTGGAGCTGTGGCAGGCGCTGACCGAGGCGGGCGAGGGCGTCGGCCTGGTGCCCTGCGGGCTGTCCTGCCGGGACACGCTGCGCCTGGAGGCGGGCATGCCGCTGTACGGGCACGAGCTGACCACCGAACTGACGCCCTTCGACGCCGGGCTCGGCCGGGTGGTGAAGTTCGAGAAGGAGGGCGACTTCGTGGGCCGCGCGGCCCTGCGCGAGGCCGCCGAGAACGCCAACCACGAGCCGCCGGTACTCGTCGGCCTGATCGCCGAGGGCCGTCGGGTCCCCCGCGCCGGGTACCCGGTCGTCGCCGACGGCAAGGTGGTCGGCCAGGTCACCTCCGGCGCCCCCTCCCCCACACTGGGCAAGCCGATCGCCATGGCGTACGTCGACGCCATGTACGCCGCCCCGGGCACCACCGGGGTCGCTGTGGACATCCGGGGCAGCCACGAGCCGTACGAGGTCGTGGCGCTGCCGTTCTACAAGCGGTCCAAGTGACACCGTCGTAGTCGGCTCACCGTCGTTCAGAAGCGGCATGGCGTCGTCGTGCGGAACGGCACGGCGGCGCACCCGAGCGTGACAAAGGGCACATCCGCCCTGTTCAACAGCGCTTTCAGCAGTCCCTCATTCATCACCACTCCCCCGCGTACAGGAGAATTCAGGCCATGAGCAACCCCCAGCAGCTGCGCTACAGCAAGGAGCACGAGTGGCTGTCGGTCGCCGAGGACGGCGTCTCGACGGTGGGCATCACGGAGCACGCGGCCAACGCGCTCGGCGATGTCGTCTACACCCAGCTTCCCGAGGTGGGCTCCACGGTGGCCGCGGGCGAGTCCTGCGGCGAGCTGGAGTCGACGAAGTCCGTCAGCGACCTGTACTCCCCGGTGAGCGGTGAGATCACCGAGGTCAACGAGGACGTGGTGAACGATCCGTCGCTGGTGAACACCGCTCCCTTCGAGGGTGGCTGGCTGTTCAAGGTACGGATCGCGGAGGAGCCGGGCGATCTGCTCTCCGCCGACGAGTACACCGCCTTCATCGCCGGCTGAGAGGTCGTAGCACCATGTCGCTTCTGAACACGTCTCTGCACGAGCTGGACCCGGAGGTCGCGGCCGCGGTCGACGCCGAGCTGCACCGCCAGCAGTCCACCCTGGAGATGATCGCCTCGGAGAACTTCGCTCCGCTCGCCGTCATCGAGGCCCAGGGCTCCGTCCTCACCAACAAATACGCCGAGGGCTACCCCGGC
>NZ_LIRK01000387.1 GCF_001419765.1 Streptomyces torulosus | reverse complement strand
CCCTCCTACGACACCCCCAACTCCGCCCCCACCCGCGCCGCCGTCTCGCGCAGCCAGACGTGGGCCGCGTCGTGGGTGTGGACGGGGTGCCACCACAGGGCTTCCTGGAGGGGCACCACCTCGTAGGGCGGTTCCATGACGCGTACGGCGGCCACGCAGCTCAGGCGCTCGGCCAGGCGACGCTGCACCAGGGCGATCCGGCGGGTTCCGGCGACCAGGAAGGGCAGCACCTGGAAGCTGTCGACGGAGACCTCGACGCGGGGTTCGATGCCGAGCATGCTCAACTGCCGCGCGGCGGGGGCGTCGTAGGTGCGCTGGTAGATGACCCAGGGCAGCCGTGCCAGGTCCGCCATGGTCAGCCGGTCGCCCACCTCGTCGTTGGTCTCGGCGGCGAGGAAGGCCCATCCGTCGGTGAACAGCTCGACCGCGGGGAACCCGCCGATGACGCCGTGCGGCATCAGCAGACCGTCCGCCGCGCTGAGCAGCGTCGCGGTGTCCTCCGTGACATCGGGCGGCGTGTGCCGGAAGTGCAGCCGTACGCCGGGCGCCTCGGCATGGACCCGGCGGGCCAGTTCGGCACCGAACACGGCGATGGCGTAGTCGGAGGCGAGCAGGGTGAACTCGTGCTCCTCGCTGCCCGGCAGGAAGTCGGCCCTGCTGCTGAAGACCCGCTCCAGCAGGTCGCAGGCGGTGGCCGAGCGGTCCAGCAGGGCGCGGCCGAGCGCGGTCAGCTCGTACTGGCCGCCGACGCGGGAGAGGAGTTCGTCGTCGAAGTGGCGGCGCAACCGGGCGAGGGCCGCGCTCATCGCCGGCTGACTGAGCCCGACGCGTTGCCCGGCGCGCGTCACATTGCGTTCCTCCAGCAGCGCCCGCAGGGACAGGACGAGATTGAGGTCGAGGCCGGACAGGGACACGACACCTCCAGACCGGAGCCGCCGACGACGGCCCTATTCGCGCGATGGATGATCCACATCAGAAGAATCGATTTCCCAGATTAAGCGAGGTGGCGCCAGATTAGTCGCACCGCAATCTGGAGGACACGCCCGTGAAACCCGCTGCCCTTTCCGCGACCTTCACCGGTCCTTTCGCCCTCGGTACCTTCTCCGACTCCGGCCAGGCGCCTTTCCCCGGCCTCGTGGTCCCCGAGGGGCGGGTGCTGAACCTTCGTACGGCCCTCGGCGAGCCCGCGCTGACGACCCGGGGACTCTTCGAACGCTGGGACGAGCGGCTGCCCCGCCTGCGCAGTCTGGCGGCGGCCGCGGTGGCCGCTACGGCCGCGACGAGCGGCGACTGGCAGCCGCTCGACACCCTGAGCGTGCACGCCCCCGTCGAGCCTCGCCAGGTCTTCCAGTCCGGCGCCAACTACCGGCAGCACGTGATCGACCTGGAGGCCGCGCACCGGGCCCCGGACGATCCGCGCACCGTCGAGGAGGCGCGGGCCGAGATCGCCGCCGTCATGGACCGGCGGGCGGCCGAGGACCTGCCCTATGTGTTCATCGGTCTGCCGAGTGCGATCACCGGCCCGTACGACGATGTCGAGCTGCCCGACTGGGCCGAACAGCCCGACTGGGAACTGGAGTTGGCGGTGGTGATCGGCCGGCCCGCCTACCGCGTCCCCGTGGCGGAGGCGCTGGAACACGTCGCCGGGTACACGATCGCCAACGACCTCACCGACCGGGCCACCGTCTTCCGTAGGGACATGAAGGCCATCGGCACCGACTGGCTGCGCAGCAAGAACGCGCCCGGCTTCACCCCGCTCGGCCCGTGGATCGTGCCCGCCGAGTCGATCGCCGACCCCGGTGACCTGCGCGTCACGCTGAAGCTGAACGGCGACACCATGCAGGACGAGTCCACCAAGGACATGATCTTCGGTGTCGCGCGGCTCGTGTCGTACGCCTCGCAGGCCGCACGGCTCCTGCCCGGCGACCTGGTGCTGACCGGCTCCCCGGCCGGCAACGGCCTGCACTGGGGCCGCCTGCTGCGCGACGGCGACGTGATGGACGGCACGATCACCGGGCTCGGCGCCCAGCGCACCCGCTGCGTCGCGGAGACCACCCGATGACCCTCGACCGCGCCGATCCCGACCGCGGCCTCGACCGCACCGATCCCTACGGCGCGCTCGACCGCACCGATCCCGAGGGCGCCATCGCCGAGGCCGCCAGAACCTGCTCCAACTGGGGGCGCTGGGGCGCCGACGACGTGCTCGGCACGCTCAACTTCCTCGACGGGGCCAAGCGGCGCGAGGGCGCCGCGCTGGTGCGCCGGGGTGACGCCTTCTCCCTCTCGCAGTCCTTCGACATGAACGGACCGCAGAAGGGCTGGCGGCGCCGCACCAACCCCGTCCACACCATGCTGGACACCGGCACCGACGCGGCCTTCGGCAACCAGGGCTTCCCGCACGGCATCGGCGGCGCCGACGACGTGATCAGCATGCCGTTGCAGTGCTCCACGCAGTGGGACGGCCTCGGCCACATCTTCGACCACGGCAGGGCCTGGAACGGGCGCGACGCCGCGACCACCGTCACCTCCGAGGGAGACCTGGTCACCGGCATCGAGCACATGGCGCCGTACGTCGCGGGCCGCGGCGTCCTCCTCGACGTCGGCCGGGTCGTCGGGCGGGACGGCGAGTTGCCCGACGGGTTCGCCGTCACCGAGGAGCATCTGACGGCGACCGCCGAGGCCCACGGCGTGACCGTCGGCCGCGGAGACATCGTCGTCGTCCGCACCGGACGGCTGACCCGGGCCCGCCGGGAGGGCTGGGGCGACTACGCGGGCGGTGACGCGCCCGGACTGTCGTTCACCACGGCGGGCTGGCTGCACCGCACCGAGATCGCGGCCGTCGCCACCGACACCTGGGGCTTCGAGGTCCGGCCCAACGAGTTCGACCACGCTTTCCAGCCCCTGCACCAGGTCGCCATCCCCCACATCGGGCTGCTCATCGGCGAGATGTGGGACCCGGACGCCCTCGCCGCGGACTGTGCCGCCGACGGCGTGTACGCGTTCTGGCTCACCGCCGCGCCCCTGCCCGTCACCGGAGCCGTCGGCTCACCGGTCAACCCGATCGCCGTCAAGTGACCCGCCCAGCGAAGGAGCCGGCCATGGAGAGACAGAGAACCGTCCTGGTCGTCGGAGGAGGCACCTCCGGCAACGCGACGACCGTACTGCTGCGGCGGGCCGGCATCGCCGTGGACCTCGTCGAGGTCAAGGCGGACTGGAACGTGCGCGGGTCCGGCATCACCCTCCAGGGCAACGCCCTGCGGGTGCTGCGCGAGATCGGCGTCTGGGACGAGGTCCGCGAGCACGGCTTCTGCTTCGACTCCCTCGGGCTGACCACACCCGACGGCACCGTCCTGCACGTCAACGAGGACATCCGCACCGGCGGGGACGACCTGCCGGCCACCCTCGGCATGCGGCGCCCGGTGCTCCAGAGCATCCTCACCGACGCCGTCCGGGCCTGCGGCGCGCACGTCCGGCTCGGCACCACCGTCGAGATCGTCGCCCAGGACGGCGACGGCGTCGACGTCCGTTTCAGCGACGGCACCGAGGGCCGCTACGACCTGGTGGTGGCCGCCGACGGCCTCAACTCCGCGACCCGCGCCGCCATCGGCATCGACGACAAACCCGAGCCGACCGGCATGGCCATCTGGCGCACCCCGGCGCCCCGCCCGGCCGGTGTGCGGCGCAGCGACCTTGCCCACGGCGGGCCCTGCTTCATCGCCGGCTACACACCCACCGGCGAGGACTCCCTCTACGCGTACCTCGTGGAGCCCAACCGCGACCGTGCCACGATCCCGCCCGAGTCGTACGCCGAGGAGATGCGCCGTCTCGCCGGGGGCTACGGCGGTGTCTGGGACGAGATCCGTGCGTCCATCACCGACCCCGCGCAGGTCAACTACACCTGGTTCGACCGGCTGTTGGTCGAGGGCTCATGGCACCGGGGCCGGGTCGTCCTCGTCGGCGACGCCGCCCACTGCTGCCCGCCCACGATGGCGCAGGGCGCGGCGATGTCCCTGGAGGACGCCTGGGTGCTGGCCCAGCTGCTGACGAGCGGTGCGGCGTGGGGCGAGGAACTGCTCACCCGGTACTACGAGAGGCGGATCGACCGCGTCCGGAAGGTCGTTGACTCCTCCGTGCAGATCGGGCAGTGGCAGCTCGACGGTGTCCAGGGCGACGTACCGGGGCTGATCGGCGCCACCATGACCGCCCTCAAGGAACTGCCGTGACCCCGCCCACCGTCGACGTCCACGCGCACGTGCTGCTGCCCGAGGTCGACGCCCTCGTCGCCGGCCACCCGGGCCTCGCCGAGGCCAGGGCGCTGGACGCCCGCCGCAACGGCCCCGCCGCCCTCGCCGTCAACGGCCCCATGGTGCGCGAACGCGTCCCGAAACTGACCGACGTCGCCGTACGGCTGGCCGCGATGGACGCGCAGGGCGTGGACGTCCAGCTGGTCAGCCCGTCCCCCTCGCACTACCACCAGTGGGCGGACGAGGAGACGGCCGAGAAGCTGTACCGGCTCGCCGGCGAGGCGACGGCCGCGCACTGCGCCCGGGCACCACGACGGCTGCACGGGCTCGGACTGGCACCCCTGCAGCACCCGGACCTCGCTGTACCCGCCCTCGAACACGCCCTGGACCAAGGGCTCCTGGGCGTGGAGCTTTCGTCCCACGCGCCCGGCCGGGACCTGTCCGACCCGGCCTACGAACCGCTCTGGACCCGGGCCGAGGAGACCGGCGCGCTCCTCTTCCTGCACCCCTTCGGCTGCACCCTCGACGAGCGGCTGGACCGGTGGTACCTGTCCAACACCGTCGGCCAGCCCACCGAGAACGCCGTCGCGCTGTCCCATCTGATCTTCTCCGGCGTCCTGGACCGCCACCCCCAGCTGAAGCTGATCGCCGCTCACGGCGGCGGCTATCTGCCCACCCACATCGGCCGCTCCGACCACGCCTGGACCACCCGTTCCGACGCGGGCGCGGGCTGCGCACACATGCCCAGCAGCTACCTCGGGCGCCTCTACTACGACTCCCTGGTCCACGACCCTTACGTGCTGCGGGAGTTGGTCCGGGTGGTCGGGCCGGACCGGGTGCTGCTCGGCTCCGACTTCCCCTTCGACATGGGCACCGAGGACCCGGTCGGCGCGCTGCGCGCGGCCCGGCTGCCCGACGCCGACTTCCACGCCGTACGGGGCGGCAACGCGGCCGCCCTGCTGCGCCTCACCTGACCCCCCACACACACAGGAGGACACCCCACCATGAGCGCACGCCTGCTCACCCATCTGCGGCACGTCGACCTCGCCGTGCCCGACTACGACAAGCAGCTCGACTTCTACGCCGGCGTCTGGGGCCTGACCCAGGTCGCCGAGGACTCCGGGATCTCCTTCCTCGCCGCCGAGGGCTCCCCGGAGCAGTACGTCGTACGGCTGCGGAAGGCGGACGACAAGCGCCTCGACCTCGTCTCCTACGGCGCCGCCTCGACGGCCGACGTCGACATGCTCGCCGAGCGACTCCTCGCCGGGGGAGTGCAGTTGATCTCCCGACCGGGGAAGGCGGACACCCCCGGCGGCGGCTACGGCTTCCGCTTCTTCGACGTCGACGGACGCACCGTCGAGGTCTTGGCCGACGTCGAGGTCAGGCGGCACCGGAAGATCGAGGAGAAGGAGTCGATCCCGGTCAAGCTGTCCCACGTCGTCCTCAACTCCCCGGACCTCAACCGCACCCGCGCGTGGTACGAGACCCACCTCGGTTTCCGCCTCTCCGACACGCTCATGCACCCGAGGATGGGCGAGGCGATGCACTTCATGCGGATCAGCAACCAGCACCACTCCATGGCGATCGCCCAGGGCCCGCACACCTCCCTGCACCACATCTCCTTCGAGATGCGCGGCATCGACGAATACATGCGCGGCTCCGGCCGAGTGATCCGCGCCGGGCACCGCAAGATCTGGGGCCCCGGCCGGCACATGGCGGGCGACAACACGTTCACCTACTTCCTGGACCCGCAGGGCAACACCGTCGAGTACACCACCGAGCTGGAGCTGCTCGACGAGGACACCTGGCACCCGAGCGTCTACGACTTCTCCCGGCCCGAGGTGTCCGACCAGTGGGGCACCGCGAACCCGATGAACGAGCTGGTCGCCAAGGAGTCGTTCAACGACGTCGACCGCGGCGTGTTCGTCGCCCCGCCGGTGTAAGGGGCGCCGACCCTTGCGTATCGCCACTTACCTGTACCGGGGGCGGCGCCACTGCGGAGTCGTCGAGGACACCCTCGTACGGCCGCTGCCGGAGGGGACCTCGCCGCTCGACGCGGCGGCGGGGGCCCGCCCGACCGGGCCTGCCGTGCCGCTGGCCGACGTACGGCTGCTGCCGCCGCTGGAACCGTCCACCGTCCGGGACTTCGTCACCTTCGAGGAACACGTCGAGGGCGTACGGCGGTCGGTCGACGGGGCGGGCGGGGTGCCCGACGCCTGGTACGACGCGCCGACCTTCTACTTCACCAACCCGTACGCGGTCGTCGGCCCGTACGACGACGTACCCGTGCCGCCGGGGTCCGGCCTGCTGGACTTCGAACTGGAGGTCGCCGCGGTCATCGGCCGCGCGGGCCGCGACCTCACCCCCGAACAGGCCCGTGACCACATCGTCGGCTACACGATCCTCAACGACTGGTCCGCGCGGGACCTCCAGTCCCGTGAGATGCGGGTCGGGCTCGGCCCCTGCAAGGGCAAGGACACCGCCGCCACCCTCGGCCCGTACCTCGTCACCGCCGACGAACTGGAGGAGTTCCGGGACGCCGACGGCTTCCTGCGGCTGGCCCTGACCGCCTCGGTGAACGGCGAGGTCGTCGGGCGGGACCTGCTGTCGAACATGAGCTGGACCTTCGAGGAGATGACCGCCTACGCCTCCCGGGGCACCTGGGTGCGCCCCGGTGACGTCCTCGGCTCGGGCACATGCGGCAACGGCGGCTGTCTCGCGGAACTGTGGGGCGTACGGGGCGAGCCGTCCCCGCCGCCGCTGAGGCCCGGCGACACCGTCACCCTCACCGTCGAGGGCATCGGCACGGTCTCCAACACGGTGGTCCCCGGCGCCGATCCGGTGCCGCTGCCGCTCGCCCGCCGACGCCCCCGGGAGCGGCCGTGAGCGCGCGGGGGAGGCTCGCCGGGAAGGTGGTCGTCGTCACCGGCGCCGCGCGCGGCCAGGGCGCCGCCGAGGCCGAGGCACTGGCCAGGGAGGGCGCCCGGGTGGTCGCCACGGACGCGCGACCGGAGGGCGACTGCCGCCGCCTCGATGTCACCAGCGAGCGGGAGTGGACCGAACTCGCCGCCTGGCTGCAGGCGTCGTACGGGCAGGTGCACGGCCTCGTCAACAACGCGGGCGTCACCTGGCGCGCCCGCGTCGGCGACGTCCGCCCCGAGGACTTCGCCCGCGTCCACGCAGTCAACGTCACCGGCCCGCTGCTGGGGATCCAGCACCTGGCCCCGCTGATGCCGCCCGGCTCGTCCGTCGTCAACGTCGGCTCCTCCGCCGCGCTCACCGGCCACTACCCGGTCGCCTACACGGCCAGCAAATGGGCGCTGCGCGGGCTGTCGAAGGCCGCCGCCACGGAACTCGGGCCCCGGGGCATCCGCGTGAACACCATCCACCCCGGCTTCATCGAGACCGACATGACCGCCTCGGCCGCACCCGCCTTCCGCGAGGCGAACCTCCGCGAGACACCGCTCGGCCGGGTCGGCACCGTCCACGAGGTCGCCCCGCTCGTGGTGTTCCTGCTCTCCGACGAGGCCTCCTTCATCACCGGGGCCGAGATCCCGGTCGACGGCGGCCTCACCGCGCACGGCGGCGCCAAGTCCCTCTCGGACGCGCTGCGCACGGAGCCGACCTGACACGACCCTTGGCGCCCCCGTGACCCTCCCGCCCGGCGCTGTTCGCGTCGCGGCCCCCGGTCGGTCACATCCGCGCCACGGACCCTTCCCCGACATTCGTTCCTCTTGGACCATTCCTAGCGCGCAGGTCACATCCGACGCACCACGTCAGGACAAGAGGTCATCCACCCATGCCTGAAGTCAACCGGCGGCGATTCCTCCAGGTAGCGGGCGCCACCACGGCGTTCACCGCTCTGTCGGCCAGCATCCAGCGGGCCGCGGCACTGCCCGCGCACCACCGTTCCGGCACCATCGAGGACGTCGAGCACATCGTCGTCCTGATGCAGGAGAACCGGTCCTTCGACCACTACTTCGGCTCGCTGAGAGGCGTACGCGGCTTCGGTGACCCGCACCCGGTCACCCTGGACAACGGGAAGACGGTGTGGCACCAGTCGGACGGCACCAAGGACGTCCTGCCGTTCCACCCCGAGGCCGACGACCTCGGCATGCAGTTTTTGGAGGGCCTGCCGCACGGCTGGCCCGACGGGCACGCCGCCTACAACGGCGGCAAGTACGACAGGTGGGTGCCCGCCAAGGGCACCACGACCATGGCGTACCTGACCCGCGAGGACATCCCCTTCCACTACGCCCTCGCCGACACCTTCACCGTGTGCGACGCGTACCACTGCTCGTTCATCGGCTCCACCGACCCGAACCGCTACTACATGTGGTCCGGCTGCACGGGCAACGACGGCACCGGCGGCGGCCCCGTCCTCGGCAACGACGAACGCGGCTACGGCTGGACGACGTACCCCGAGCGCCTCGAAGCGGCCGGGATCTCCTGGAAGATCTACCAGGACATCGGCGACGGCCTGGACGCGGCCGGCTCCTGGGGCTGGATCGCCGACGCCTACCGCGGCAACTACGGCGACAACTCCCTGCTCTACTTCAACAAGTACCGCGAGGCCAAGCCCGGCGACCCCTGGTACGACAAGGCCCGGACCGGTACGAACGTCAAGGCCGGCGACGGCTATGTCGACCAGCTGAAGGCGGACGTGAAGGCGGGCCGGCTGCCGCAGGTCTCCTGGATCGCGGCGCCCGAGGCGTTCTCCGAGCACTCCAACTGGCCCTCGAACTACGGCGCCTGGTACATCTCCCAGGTCCTGGACGCGCTCACCTCCGACCCGGACGTCTGGGCGCGGACCGCGCTGTTCATCACGTACGACGAGAACGACGGGTTCTTCGACCACGTCGTGCCGCCGCTGCCGCCGCGCTCGGCCGCGCAGGGCAGGTCGACCGTCGACGTCGGCCTGGACCTCTTCGCCGGGAGCGCGACGCACGTCGCCGGGCCGTACGGGCTCGGACCGCGGGTGCCGATGCTGGTGGTGTCGCCGTGGAGCAAGGGCGGCTTCGTGTGCTCCGAGACGTTCGACCACACGTCGATCGTGCGGTTCATGGAGCGCCGGTTCGGGGTGCGGGAGCCCAACATCTCGCCCTGGCGGCGCGCCATCTGCGGTGACCTGACCTCCGCGTTCGACTTCTCCCGCAAGGACAGCCGACCGGCCGCGCTGCCCGACACGGACGCGTACGAGCCGTCGGACCGCGAACGGCACCCCGACTACCGGCCGACCGTGCCGGCCGACCCGAGCATGCCGAGGCAGGAGCGGGGGCTGCGGCCCGCCCGGCCGCTCCTGTACGCGCCCAGGGTGGACGGTTCGGCCGACCCGGCCGCCGGGACCTTCACGCTCACGTTCGCCTCCGGCGCGAGGGCCGGTGCCGCGTTCCTCGTCACCTCCGGCAACCGCACGGACGGGCCGTGGACGTACACCACCGGGGCGGGCACAACCCTCTCCGACAGATGGAACCTGGCGGCCTCGGGCGGCTCCTACGACCTCACGGTGCACGGCCCGAACGGCTTCCTGCGCGCCTTCGAGGGGCCGGGCAAGGGCCCCTCTGCGGGGCTGGAGGTCACCGCGCGGCCCGTCGGCGGCGACGTGGAACTGACCTTCACCAACAAGGGTTCCGCCGCGGTGAGCCTGAGGATCCGCAGCGGGTACGGCGCCGGTCAGGGCAGTACGGTCAGGGTGCGGGCCGGGGCCACCGTCCGGCGCGTCGTGGACCTCCGGGCGAGCCACCGCTGGTACGACCTGACGGTGACCACGTCGGCGGCACCCGGCTACGTCCGCCGCTTCGCGGGCCATGTGGAGAACGGCCGGGTGGGCGTGAGCGACCCGGCGCTGGGCCGGAAGGCCGACGCCTGACGGCCTGAGAGCGCGGGGGAGCAGCGGTCGAGTGTCCGAGGGCCGTCGTGGCCGTTCGCGCGGTTCCCCGTGCGCCTGGGGGCGGCCCGCCGCCGCCAGGGGCGTGGTCGCTGCCCCCGGCCCGAGAGGTCAGAGAGGGCCAGAGAGAGGTCAGAGCGGGGTCAGCTTGGGGAGCAGTGACGGTTCCGTGGGCGCCTGCTGGGGCTCCAGGGACAGCACCGCGGCCACCGGGTGGGTCCCGTCGGCCGGGTGCGGGTGCGGGTGCGGGTGCGGGTGTGGGGCGGTGCGCGGGGCGCGGGTCAGGAGGACCACGCCCCGGCCCGCCACCACCGCCCCGGCCAGGGCGAGGAGTACGCCCGCCGCGCCACCCCGCAGGCCCTCACCGAGGAGGGACAGGCCGATCACCGCGGCCGCGACCGGGTTCGCCAGGGTCACCACCGCGAGCGGGGCGCCCAGGCCGCCCCGGTAGGCCGTCTGCGAGAGGAACAGGCCGCCCACGGCGAAGGCCGCGACCAGGAGGGCCACGACGACGACCTCGACGCTCAGCAGGGCGCCCGAGGGGTCGGTCGCGGCCACGGTGACCGTCTGGGTCAGCGCGGAGGCTACGCCCGACGCCACCCCGGACGCGGTCGCGTGCCGCAGCCCGGGCCGGGTTCCGCGCCGGGACAGCAGCCCGATCAGCGCGGCCGTGGCCCCGGCGACGGCGACCGCCTCCGGCACGCTCAGCACGTCGCCCGGAGCGGAACCGGACGCGGTGACCAGGATCGCCGCGAGCCCCACCAGCGTGAGCGCCGTACCGCGCCACTCCATCGCGCCGACCCGCCGCCCGGCCAGCCGCGCCCCCAGTGGCACGGCCGCCACGAGGGTGAGTGCGCCCAGGGGCTGGACCACGGTGAGGGGCCCGTACTTCAGGGCGACCACGTGCAGCAGCGCGGCCCCGGCGTTGAGCGCGACCGAACTCCACCAGGCGCCGCTGGTGAGCATCCGCCGTACCCCGGTGCCGGCGTCGAGGGCGGCGAGCCGCTCCTGGGCGACGGCGGCCGCCGCGTAGGCGACGGCCGAGACGAGGGAGAGGGCGACGGCGACGAGGGTGGCGTTCATCGGCCCGCTCCGACCAGCGCGGGCTCCTCGACGGGGGCGAGCCCCACCGGCCGCCGGGCGGTCGTGACCGCCCGGCGCGGGACCCGGATCAAGGCGAGGGCGATACCCAGCAGCCCGCCCGCCACGATCGCGTCCAGCCAGTAGTGGTTCGCGGTGCCGACGATCACCAGCAGCGTGACCAGCGGGTGCAGTAGCCAGAGCACGCGCCACCGGGAGCGGGTCGCGGCGATCAGCCCGATCGCGACCGTCAGGGCCCAGCCGAAGTGGAGCGAGGGCATCGCCGCGAACTGGTTCGCCAGCGAGTCGGTCGTCGGGACGGCCGAGTACACCGTCGGCCCGTACACCTGCCCGGTGTCGACGAGACCCGCCGCCTCCAGCATCCGCGGCGGGGCCAGCGGAAAGGCCAGATGGAGCAGCAGGGCGGCGGCGGTGACGGCCGCGAGGACCCGGCGGGCCCACACGTAGTGCGCGGGGCGCCGCAGGTACAGCCACACCAGGAACGCCGCGGTGGCCGGGAAGTGGACGGTCGCGTAGTAGACGTTCGCGAGGTGGACCAGCGTGTCGCCGTGCAGCAGCGCGGACTGCACGGCCCCCTCGCCGGGCAGATGGAGCGCGCGCTCCCACCCCCAGACGCGGTCGGCGTCGCGGAAGGCCTCGGCGGTGTGCCCGCTCGTCAGCGTCCGGCCGAACTTGTAGAGGAGGAAGAGACCTGCGACGAGCAGGAGCTCACGGACGAGGGGCGGCCGCGGTGTCGCGGCGGCCGGCTCCGAAGGCGCGGTGCGGCATTCCATCCCCCGGCCCTTTCCCTGACGGCGCTGGTGGCGCTGGTTCCCTGGCGGCACGACGAACGACACGAACGCGTACCGATACGGACCTGTTCCGATACGAGACAGTTCCGATACGCGAGTGTACCGATACGGCACTGTACCGAAACTAGGGGGTATCGATACGGTGCTGTACCGATACGTTGGCGTTCCGGTACAGTGACGTCTCGGCAGGCCCCATGGATGTGACCCGACCGAAGGAGACGAGAGTCATGACGTCGCAGGCCGCGGACGGGCCGGACACGGCCGTCGCCTCGCGCCGCTCCAAGATCACGCCGGAGCGTGAACGGGAGTTCTTCGACGCCGTGCTCGAACAGATCCGCGAGTGCGGCTACGACTCGGTGACCATGGAGGGTGTCGCCGCGAGCACCCGCTGCAGCAAGTCCACGCTCTACCGGCAGTGGAAGAACAAGCCCCAGTTCGTGGCCGCGGCGCTGCGCGCCCGCCGCAGCGTGCGCTTCGGCGGCATCGACACCGGGTCCCTCCGCGGGGACCTGCGCGAAGTGGCCCGGCAGGCGAGCGAGGGGTTCGCCCTGGAAGGGCGGATCTACCAGGCGCTCGGCCAGGCCGTCGTCCAGGACGAGGAGCTGCGGGCCGCCCTGCGCGACGCCCTCGTCGAGCCCGAGATCGACGCCCTCAAGGCCATGATCGACCGCGGTGTCGCACGGGGTGAGGTCCCCGCCGACCATCCCGCGCTGGAGTTCGTGCCGGCCCAGATCTTCGGGGTCCTCCGGGCCCGCCCGGTCCTGGAGGGGCAGGACGCGGACGAGACGTACATCATCAGATTCATGGAGGCGGCCGTGTTCCCCGCGCTCGGCCTCACCTGATGCTCGGGCCGCCGTTCAGGGATGACCGGACGGCGACCCGATCGCGCCGCACCGTGGGGACGGGGGCGGCGCGCACCCCCTCGGCCGGGTGGGGTTCCTCTGGAGCGGAGAGGAACCCCACCCGGCCGACTCACACGTCCTGGCCGTTGCCCCCGCCGCTGGTGATCGCCGCCTTCTTGATGCCCTCGGTGATGTCGTCGATCACCGACTGCTCGGGGGCCTCGTCGCTGACGTCGATGCCGAAGCGCACCACGACGAGCCGCGAGGAGTCGGCCGGGGACGGGAACGCGAGCGACTCGACATAACCGTCGTCGCCCTTGCTGGTCGCCACCTTCCAACGGACCAGATAGCCCTTCTCGCCGGCCACGGTCACCGCCTTCGAGGCCAGCTCCTTGTGCGAGCTGATCTTGCCGTAGCCCTCGGTGCCGTAGGCGTCCTCGGCGTTCTGGGCGATGTCCTCCTTGGCCGCCGCCTCCGCCGTGGTGGCCTTCAGGTTCAGCTCCTTGGCCGGCATCGAATACGCGCCACCGCGCGTGCAGTTCTTCGACGGGTCGGCGGGGCACTTGTACGACGCCTCCGTCACCACCTGCGCGCCGACCGGCAGCGGAGAGGTGACCCAGCCGTCAGGCACCGGGATGCTGATGCCGTTCGTCGAGTCGGTGGCGTACCCGTCCTCGGTCTGCGGCGGCCTCCCGGAGCCGTCCGGCGCCGGCGACTGTCCGCCGGAGCCACCGGAACCGCCCGAGCCGCCGGGCCCGCCCTGACCGCCGGAGCCGCCGTCCCGCCCACCGTCGCCGCCCCGGCCGTCCTGCCCCCCAGGGCCCTGCGACGTCGTGCTGCCGTCGCCGCCGCCGTCCCTGCCGACCAGGGCGTACGCGCCGATCCCGATACACGCCAGGACCGCGACGGCCACGGTGACGGCTATGCCCGTGCGCAGCCCGCGCTTCGGCGCCGGGGCACCGTACGCCGGGTATCCGGGATACGCCGGTGCGGCGCCGGGCGGGTACGGCCCGGCGGCCGGCGGGAAGGCCGGAGGGCCGAACGTCCCGGCCGAGCCCGCGGGCCGGACCTGGTCCGTCCACGCCCTGCCGTCCCACCAGCGCTCGGTGGGCGGCGCGTCATTCGTCTGGCCGGGATCGGGGTACCAGCCGGGAGGAGTCACCTGCGTCATGACGCCACCGTATGAGGCCGGAGTGAAAAGCGGATGAGAGGGGACCGGAATTGGCCGCGCCGAGCGCCGTTCCGACCCCTAGGCGAACTTCCGCACGAAGATCTGTATTACCCCGACATCGCCGATGATGGGCAGGGGGTCGATGCTCACCGCCGGGAGCCCTGGCCCGGCACCGACCGTGGTGAGCCGCCCCGCCGCCCCACGTCAGGAACCGCCGACTCCCCACCCGACCACCAGCCGTACCGGCGGTCGCGTGCCGTCCGGCGGCCCCGGCGGAAACCCGGCCCGCCCGGGCGTCACCGACCCCAGGACACTCGGACGCCGCGCCCCCGTGCTCGACGCGACGGTGCCCAGCAGCCCCAGTTCGTCGGAGACCCGCAACGGGACCCCCGCCAACTCGGCGCCCAGCAACCGCATCAGCACCGGATTGCGGGTGCCGCCGCCCGACGCGATCACCTCCGTCGCCCGCACCGCGAGGGCGGCCCCGGCCACGGTCCGGGCGGTGAGATTGGTCGGGGTCGCGACGACGTCCCGCACGGGCAGCCCGAGGAACCCGGCCAGGGCGTCGCGCAGATAACCCCCGTGGAACAGCTCCTTGCCTGTCGTCTTCGGCGCGGGCAGCGCGTAGTACGGCTCGTCGAGCAACCGGCGCGGCAGCGGTTCGTGGACGGCGCCCCGCGCGGCCAGGGCGCCGTCCACGTCGTACGCCGCGCCCCCGCCCGTGCCGTCCCGCACGGCCGCGTCGATCAGCGCGCAGGCCGGCCCGGTGTCGCAGGCGGTGCCGTCGGGCGCCGTGAGGTTGGCGATGCCGCCGAAGCACCCCGAACTCGTACCACTCGATGAAGTCGCCGACCGAGCCCGCGAACAGTGCCCGACGGGACCGCGTCCCCTGGAGCGTCATGGCCGTCCCGCCTCCCCGCGGCCGTGTCCGTCGCACCGGGAAACCGGCGCCCCGTCACGGCCAGTTGACTGTCCATCACGTGCAACACGGCAGGTGGGCGGCCGAAAGCGTCGCCCTGCGGCATGCCGTTGTCACCCGTCACGGCAATACGTGCCCCGACCAGCCTCCACTTCGGCAGTCGGACGGCTACGCTCAATCACCTGTACGTCGTTTGGGCGACCTGGGGAGGTACCGGGATGACGGAGGCACGGCCCGACACGGCCGCCTCGGCTTCCCTGTGGGAGCGCGACGCGGAGCTCGCCGCGATCACGGAGGCGATCGAGGAGCTCTGCGTCGACCAGGCGTCACCGGGCAGAGTCCTGGTCTTCCGGGGCGAGGCGGGCATCGGCAAGACCGCCCTCCTCACCGAGGCCCGGCGCATCGCCAAGGAACGCGGCTGCACCGCCTGGTACGCGCGCGGCGGCGAGACCGTCACCTCCGTCCCGTTCAACGTGGTGCGCCAACTGCTTCAGCCCGCGCTGCTGGAGCTGATGGACGGCGAGACCCGTGACTACCTGGGCGACTGGTACGACATCGCGGGCCCCGCCCTCGGTCTCGCCGAACCGGGCGAGACACCCGCCGACCCCCAGCACGTGTGCGACGGCCTCGTCGCAGCCGTGGGCCGGCTCGTCCGCCGGACCTGGCCCCTCGTCCTGCTGATCGACGACGCCCACTGGGCCGACCAGGAGACCCTGCACTGGCTGTCCGCGCTCACCGGACGGCTGGCCGAGATGTGCGTCCTCGTCGTGGTCGCCCGCCGCCCCGGCGAAGCCACCGGCGAGCAGGCCCGCTGCCTGCAGGAGATCGCCGCAGCGTCCGGGCCCGTCACGAAGATCAGCGCGCTCACACCCGACGCCACCGCCGGGCTCACCCGCACCACGGTCGGCGAACACGCCGACGACGCGTTCTGCCGCGAGGTGTGGGCGGTCACCGCGGGCAACCCCTACGAGACCGTCGAACTCCTCGCCAAGGTCAAGGACAGCCAGCTGGACCCGGTGGAGGACTCCGCCGCCGAACTGCGCGCCCTCAACAAGACGGCCCGCGGCCACGGACTCGTCGCCCGCCTGGAGAAACTCGGCGTCGAAGCCACCCGGTTCGCCTGGGCGGCCGCCATCCTGCACACCGGCATCACCGTGGAGATCGTCGCCCGTCTCGCCGGGCTGCCCGCCGACACGGCGCGGGAGTGCGCCGAACTGCTCACCCAGGCCCGCATCCTCACCCCGCCCGACCCGGCCAACCGCCAGCCGGACGACGGCGACCTGGTGTTCGTCCACCCCCTGATCGCCACCGCCGTCTACGACTCGATCCTGCCCAGCGTCCGCACCGCGTTCCACGGGGTGGCCGCGACCGTCGTCACCGAGTCCGGGCGCGGACCCGCGGCGGCCTCCCGCCACCTCATCGAGGTCCTCCCCGACGGCGAACCCGAACTCGTCGAACAACTCCGCGCCGCCGCGACCGAGCACCTCGCCGTCGGCGCCCCCGAAGCGGCCCGGCGCTGCCTCGAACGCGCCCTCCAGGAACCGCCCCGCCCCGACGTCCGGGTACGCGTCCTCTACGAACTGGGCTGCGCCACCCTCCTCACCGCCCCCGCCAAAACAGTCGAATACCTCCGCTCGGCCCTGGCCGAACCGGGCCTCGACAACGCGGAACGAGTGAACGCGGTGTTCCGCCTGTCCCAGGCGTTGCTCCACAACGATCAGTCGGACGAGGCCATCCGGACGGTCGACGCGGAGATCGCCCGCCTGGACTCCGGACCCGCCAGGATGCGGCTGCAGGCCGTGCGCTACATGTGGGACACCATCCATGTGGGTGAGGAACTCCCAACATGTGGGACACCATCCATGTGGGTGAGGAACTCCCACCGGCGCACTCCGAGGAGCTCGCCCGACTCGCGGAGACCTGCAGGGGCAGGGACAACTCCGAACGCGCGCTGCTCATCCTGCGCGGCTACGACGCGATGACACGGGGCGAGAACGCCGAGGTGGTCGCCGAACACTGCGACCGCGCACTCGTCAACGGCCGCCTCGCGCCGGGACTCGGCTGGACGGACACCGAGTGGGGCATCGAACTGCTGTTGTTGCTGGCCGTCGCGTACGCCTACGCGGACCGGCTCGACCGGGCGGAAGGGCTGTGCACGGAGGCCCTGCGCACCTATGAGTCCGCCGGTTGGAGCGGCGGTCACCTCGCTCTGGCCCACGCGCACGTGGGACTCGTCCATCGTCTGCGGGGCAGACTCAGGGAGGCGGAGACCTTCCTGCGCAAGTCGCTGGTGCTCGCCGAGCGGGTCGGCAGGGGGCTGCCGCTGTACTGGAGCGCCACCTGCAACCTCGTCGACACACTGCTCGTCCGTGGGCACGTCCAGGAGGCCTGGGAGGTCGCCGAGCAGTACAACTTCGCGCCGCCGTACCCGTCCACCATCGTGATGCCGGAGCCCCGCTCCGTGCGGGGCCGACTGCTCCTCGCCGTGGGCCGCACCGAGGAAGGCATCAACGAGTTGGAGGCCGCCGAGAAGGCGACCGCTGCCCGGGGTCACTACAACACGGTCTCCGCGACGTGGGCCGGTGCGCTCGCCCGGGCCCTCGCCAACGAGGACCCTCGTCGTGCGGCCGAGCTCGCCGCCACCGTCCGTCGTCGCGCCGAACGCTTCGGCACGGACACGGCCATCGGTGAGGCGCTCCGCCTCGAGGCATCCCTCGCCACGGGCAAGCAGGCCGCGTCCCTGTACGCCAAGGCCGTCACCTACCTGGAGGCCTCACCCTCCGCGTATGAACACGCCGCGGCCCGCGTCGAATACGGCATCGCCACCCGCTCGACCTCCGAACTGCAGCGGGGCCTCACCCTGGCCGAGTCCTGCGGAGCGGATCGTCTTGTCGACCGTGCACGGGAGGCCATCGCCCGGCTCGTCTAGTGCTGTGACCGGAAAGGCTCACCGGCTCGCGACGCCCGGCACGGCNNCCGGCGAACCTTTCCGGTCACAGCACTAGCGGGCCTCTTTGGGGCACACCGCGGTGGCGGTCGCGACCGCGGAGCCAGATGGACCCCGCGGATGGGCGGCGTCGGTGCGACCGGGAGGCCCCGACGGCTGCTTCTCCGGCTCGGGACCGCCGCCGGACGACCGTGCGTTGGGGGCTTGGCGGGCCAGGTCAGGCCTCTCCCTCACTCACCTCCTCCGCCAGCACCCGCTGCGCCGTGGCGAAGGCTGAGTTGGCTGCGGGGACTCCGCAGTAGACGGCTGTCTGCAGGAGGACGGCGGCGATGTCGTCGGGCGTGAGGCCGTTGCGGCGGGCCGCTCGGATGTGCATGGCCAGTTCGTCGTAGTGGCCGTGGGCGACCAGCGCGGTCAGCGTGATCATGCTGCGTTCGCGGCGCGAGAGCGTCGGGTCGGTCCAGATCTCCCCCCAGGCGTAGCGGGAGATGAAGTCCTGGAAGCGGGCCGTGAACGGCGACTGGCGGGACTGGGCGCGGTCCACGTGCGGATCGCCGAGAACCTGGCGGCGCACCTCCATCCCACGCCCCGGATACCCGTCGAAGTGCGCGCGCAGCGCGGCCAGCACCGCCTCCGGGCGTTCGGCGGGCGCGAGATGGGACGCGCCGGACAGCTCCGTGAGCGACGAGCCCGGCACCGCGTCCGCGATCTCCCGCAGATGCGCCGGCGGGGTCGCCGGATCCTCCCGCCCGGCGATCAGCAGGGTCGGCGCCGTGATCCCCGGCAGCACGCCGCGGATGTCGAAGGAGGCGAGCGCGTCACAGCACGCGGCGTACGCCTCCGGGTCGGCCCCGCGGTGGTCGTCGACCAGCTCCGGCACGGTGAACCCGGGGGTGAACCAACGGGAGTCGGCGGTCTCGGCGAGCCCCGACAGCCCCTCCCGCCGCACCAGTTCGGCCCGTTCCCGCCACGGCTTCTCCCCGTTGAAGTGCGACGAGGAGCAGATCACCGCGAGGGACGAGACCCGCTCCGGGTGGTGCGCGGCGAGCTGCAGACCCACCGCCCCGCCGAGGGACACCCCCGCGTACGCGAATCGTTCGACGCCCAGCGAGTCGGCGAGGGCCAGCACCAGCGCGGCCAGGTCGCCGACCGTCGCCCCGGCGGCGATCAGGTCGGCGGGGGAGCCGCCGTGCCCCGGCAGGTCCCAGCGGATCACCCGGTGTGTGATCGACAGTTCGGGCGCCACCTTGTCCCACAGCCTGGTGGAGGTGCCGAGGGACGGGCCGAGCAGCAGCGGGGGAGCGGAGGCGGGTCCCTCCGCACGGTGGTCGAGCAGTGTGTCCGTCAACGTCGCTCCAGGGCACGGTCGGTGAGGTCTCCGGCGGAGCCGGTGTAGCGGGCGGGGTCCGTGAGGTCCGCCAGGTCGAGGTCCTTCAGGTCGGGCTCCTCGGCCAGCAGGTCGGCGAGCGGCCGGCCCTCGGTGTGGACGCGGGCGGCGGTCCGGGTGAGCAGCTCCTTGGCGCGGGCCCGGCCGAGTACGGGCGCCAGCTCGGCGGCCAGGCGTTCGGAGACGATCAGCCCATGGGTGAGGTCGAGATGGCGCCGCATGGCGTCCGCGTCCACCCGGAGCCCCCGGGTCAGCTCCACCGCGTCCCGCGCGGCGCCCCCGACCAGCCGCAGCAGGTCCCGCAGCGGCTCCCACTCGGCGTGCCAGGCCCCGGCCGGCCGCTCGTCCTCGGCGGCCATCGCTCCGTACAGCGTGGCCGCGAGCTGGGGTGCCCGTCGGGCCGCCGCCGCGATCAGCGTGGAGCGGACCGGGTTCGCCTTGTGCGGCATCGCGGACGAGCCGCCGCCGCTGCCCTCGGCGACCTCCGCGATCTCCGTGCGGGCCAGCGTGAGCACGTCCACCGCGATCTTCCCGAGGGCCCCCGCGGTGAAGGCGAGCGCCCCCGCGAGGTCGGCGATCGGGGTGCGCAGCGTGTGCCAGGGCAACTCCGCTTCCCGCAGGCCCAGTTCACGGGCGTACGCGGCGACGAGCGGCCGCGTGGCGACGAGCGGCCGCGTGTCGACCGGCGTGCCCGGTGTCCCGCCGCCGGTCACCGGGGCGAAGACGGTGAAGGCGGCCAACGTGCCTGCCGCGCCGCCCAGTTGGACGGGCAGGCTCGCCCGTGCGACCGCGATCCGGTCCCGGGCGTCCAGCACCAGCGACCGCCAGCCCGCCGCCTTCAGTCCGAAGGTCGTCGGCACGGCGTGCTGGGTGAGCGTTCGTCCGGGCATCGCCGTGTCCCGGTGCTCGGCGGCCAGTCCGGCGAGCGCGGACTCCGTGCCGCCGAGGTCGGCCAGCACCAGGTCGAGGGTGCGGGCGGCGACCAGCATCGTCGCCGTGTCCAGGATGTCCTGGCTGGTCGCGCCCCGGTGGACGTACGGGCCGTACGCCGTGCCGACCGCCGCCGTGAGGTCGGCGACCAGGGGGATCACCGGATTGCCGCCGCCGCGGGCGCGCTCCGCGAGGGACCGTACGTCGAAGGTGCCGGAGCGGGCCGCCTCGGTCACCGCCGTCGCGGCCTCGGCGGGGGCGAGCCCCAGGGCGGCCTGGGCGCGGGTCAGGGCGGCCTCTGCGTCGAGCAGCGCCCTCAGATAGGCGCCGTCGCCGGTCGCGGCCGCCGCCGGGGAGCCGGTCCACCCGGGGGCGAGCAGACCGGCGTCGGACTCGGCCGGGGGCACGTCACGCCCGGCGGGTGAGGAAGTCACCGGAACTCCAGGAAGACCGTTTCACCCTCGCCCTGGAGGCGGATGTCGAAACGGTAGGTGCCGTCGCCCCGGTCCTCGGCGATCAGCGTCCCGCGGCGCGTCTCCTCCACCCGGGAGAGCAGCGGGTCGGCGGCCAGCGCCGCCTCGTCGCCCGGCAGATAGATCCGGGTGTACAGGTGGACGAGCAGACCGCGGGCGAAGACGCACACGCTGAGGTAGGGCGCGTTCCGGCCGCGGGCGCCGGGCCGCAGCGTCCGCGCCGTCCAGTGCCCGTTGGCGTCGGTCTGGACGCGGCCCCAGCCGGTGAACTCCACACCGTTGCGGCCGAGGAAGCCGCCGCTCGCGGGGTCGCGTCGCATGGAGCCGTCGACCTGCGGGACGTTGCCGTCGGGGTCCGGGCCCCACAGCTCCACGAAGGCGTCCGGCAGCGGATCGCCCGCGCCGTCGAGGACGTAACCCTGGAGCGCGATGGTGTCGGGGTGGCCGACGGGGGCGATGTCGCCGCCGCCGGGGAACGGCAGGGCGTGTCCGTAGAAGGGGCCGACCGTGTGCGACGGGGTCGGGAGCACCGTCTCCGGACGGCTCGTGTCGATCTTCGTCATGGCAGGTCAGCGTCCTTCTTCTATCCAGGTGGCGTGGGGGCCGTCGAGCACGATGTCCCAGACGTAACCCATGGAGAACTCCGGCACCGACAGGTTGTGGTCGTAGGTGGCGACCAGCCGCTGCCGCGCCGCGTCGTCCGTCACCGACTGGATGATCGGGTCGTACGGGAACAGCGGGTCGCTCGGGAAGTACATCTGCGTCACCAGCCGCTGGGTGAACGCCGTGCCGAAGAGCGAGAAGTGGATGTGGGCGGGCCGCCAGGCGTTGAGGTGCTGGCGCCACGGGTACGGGCCGGGCTGGATCGTCGTGAAGTGGTACTGCCCGTCGTCGTCGGTGAGGGTGCGGCCGACGCCGGTGAAGTTCGGGTCGAGCGGGGCGTCGTGCTGTTCGCGCTGGTGGGCGTAGCGGCCGGCCGAGTTGGCCTGCCAGATCTCGACCAGCTGGCCGCGGATCGGGCGTCCGTCGCGGTCGAGGAGGCGGCCGGAGACGGTGATGCGCTCACCGATGGGCTCGCCGTGGTGCTGCCGGGTGAGGTCGTTGTCGATCTCGGTGATGTCCCGCTCGCCGAAGGCGGGGGAGGACAGCTCCACCACCTCCGGGTCCTTGCTGACGTCGATGGAGACCGGCGGCTGCTTCGGGTGCCGCAGCAGCGAGGACCGGTAGGGGGCGTAGTCGCGACGCGGCTGGTGCTCGACCGGGGCACCGTCGGCGATCCGCTTCTCGTAGGCGGCGTGCTGGGCCGCGATCTCCAGGTCGATGTCCGCTTGGGTGAGTGTCATGAGGGTTCCTTAGCGTTCGAGGACCGGGGTGAGGCCCTGGCCCACGCCGAGCGCCCGGCGAGCAGTTAATCAGGGCACTGAGTATTTCAGTGAAGATTCCTTCACGCTGCCACCCGGGGAGTCCGCCGTCAAGACCCGTGAGAAGGGCGAGGTCAGACGTGTGTGCTGCTCTGGACACGTTCCACTGGACGGCGGGTATTGTTCAGTACACGAACGAATCACCGTCCGTGTCGACCTAGCCGAGGAGCGCACATGGCCGCGGTGGACCTCTCCACCCACCCCGGGCACCTGGCCCGACGGCTGCAGCAGGCGCACTACCTGCTGTGGAACGTGATGGTCTCCGAGGAGATCACCTCGCCGCAGTTCGCGGTCCTCAACACACTCGTCGCCGAGCCGGGGCTGGACCAGCGCACGGTGGGGGAGCGGGTCGGCCTCGACCGCTCGACGATGTCCGAGGTGATCACCAGGCTCGGCCGCCGGGGCCTGCTCGACAAGGTCCGCGACCCGCAGGACGGACGGCGCTTCCTCCTGCGGCTCACGGAGGACGGCGTACGGACGCACCGCAGGCTGACCGTGCGGACGGCCCGGATGAACCAGGTGTTCCTCGCCCCTCTCTCTGAGGACGAGCAGAACCTGTTCTTCCAGCTGATCCGGCGAGTGGCCGACGCCGCGGAGGAACTGCGCAGCCCGGCCGAGCCGCTCCGCCAGGCCCCCGACCGGCTCGGCGGTGCCCCCGATCCCGGCGTGGCGCGTCATGGCGGGGACCCGGTCACTTCTTGACGTACAGCACCCAGACCTGGCCCTTCGCGAAGTTCATGGGCTCGCCGTCCGGAGTCGTGAAGGTCGTGCCGTCCGGCGGCGACTTCCGCTCCCAATCGGCCTCGAAGACGCGCCCGTCGCGCAGGACCTCGGCCTTCCCCGAGCCCACCGTCTCCGTGTACGGCGTGTTGTTGCCGAGGAAGTCGTGGAACCGGGACTGCCGGATGGTCACGTGCTGCACGACCACCGTGGCCGGAGCGACCCGCGCGCCGTCGGTCAGCACGGTGTCCTGCCCGTCCATGGCGAGCAGCCAGCGCTGCTGCTCGTCGGACCAGGTGAAGGTGAAGCGGGCCGCCGGGTAGCGGATCGTGCGGGAGTCCTCGGGCGTGCCGCCGGCGGGCGCCTGGCCGTAGCGGAAGCCCGTGGTCAGGGCCTCGGCGCCGGGCGGGGAACCGACCAGCTTCGCGGGGCGCAGATAGAGGTTGTGCGGGGCGGGCTTGTCGCTGCCCCGGTAGTACGCGGCACCGGCGTCGCCGGGGGTCCTGGCCTCCAGCGGCGCCTTGTCGATCAGCGGGAGCAGCTTGCTCTGGGCACCGGAGAAGGCGAGCGTCGGCTCGTCGAACTGGCCCAGGAGCTCCAGGTCGGACTCCCGGGCGCTGCGCACGGGGCCGACGGCGTCCGGGAACCTCGTCGCGTAGACGGCCATCAGCCGGCTCAGACCGCCCTCGACCTGCTCGGCGTAGACGATGTCCGCGGCGTCGACCCCCGTCTGGGGTCTCGCCGTGCGTACGTTGTCGATCTTCACGGCGAGTATCGAGCCCACGGGCGCCGTGGTGCCGGGTCTCCGCGTGGGGCTCTCGCCCTGGCGGTCGTCGTCGTCCGAGCCGCCGCCGGAGCAGCCCGCGAGGAGGGCGCCCGTCGTGAGCGCGGCGAGTACCATGCCCGTCGTCACATGCCGCCGAGTCCGCCGCGCCTTCAGTTTCATGCCCACCGTGCCCATCCTTCGCCGAGTTTGTCTTTGATTGTGGACTTATAGGTTGATAGATGGCTATCCCTGTCTGTTTTTCTGACCGCATCCGATCGACCGGGCGACCGCGCTCCGAGGTGGTTCGGAGCTGGGGCTCCGGGTACTCGTGCCGGACCTGCGAGGCCGAGTCGAGGGACGGAGCGGGACGCGATGAAGGCAGTGACATGGCAGGGCAAGCGGGACGTACGCGTCGAGACCGTGCCCGACCCGACGATCCAGGAGCCGACGGACGCGGTCATCCGCATCACCTCCACCGGGCTGTGCGGCTCCGATCTGCACCTCTACGAGGTGCTCACCCCGTTCATGACGCCGGGCGACATCCTCGGTCATGAACCCATGGGCATCGTCGAGGAGGTCGGTGCCGGGGTACCGGACCTCGCGGCGGGCGACCGGGTCGTGGTGCCGTTCCAGATCGCCTGCGGCAACTGCTGGATGTGCCTCACCGGGCTGCCCACCCAGTGCGAGACCACCCAGTGCACAGGCGAGGGCATGGGCGCGGCCCTCTTCGGCTACACCCGGCTGTACGGCTCCGTGCCGGGAGCCCAGGCCGAGTATCTGCGGGTCCCGCAGGCCCAGTTCGGGCCGATCAAGGTGCCGGAAGGCCCGCCCGACGACCGGTTCGTCTATCTCTCCGACGTGCTGCCCACCGCCTGGCAGGCGGTCGAGTACGCGCACGTCCCGCCTGGCGGCAGCGTCGCCGTGCTCGGTCTGGGGCCCATCGGCGACATGGCCTGCCGGGTCGCCCAGGTACGCGGCGCCGAGCAGGTGTTCGGCGTGGACCTGGTGCCCGAGCGGCTGCGCCGGGCCCGCGCGCGCGGCGTCGACACGTACGACCTCAGGGACTTCGACAGCCAGAAGGAACTCGTGGCCGCGATCCGCGACCGCACGGCCGGACGCGGCCCCGACTCCGTGATCGATGCCGTCGGCACCGAGGCCCACGGCAGCGCGGCCGCCAAGCTCGCCCAGACCGCGGCCGGCCTGCTGCCCCGCACCATCGGCGCCAAGTTCGCGGAACACCTCAGCGTCGACCGGCTCGCCGCCCTGCACACCGCCATCGAACTGGTGCGACGTGGCGGCACCATCTCCATCTCCGGCGTGTACGGCGGCACCGCCGACCCCATGCCGCTGCTCACCATGTTCGACAAGCAGATCCAGCTGTGCATGGGCCAGGCCAACGTCCGCACCTGGAGCGACGACATCCTGCCCCTCCTCACCGACGAGGACCCGCTGGGCGTCGACGACTTCGCCACCCACCGCATGCCGCTCAGCGAGACACCGCACGCCTACGAGATGTTCCAGCGGAAGGACGACGGGGCGGTGAAGGTACTGCTGGAGCCGTGAGTGAACCTCGGGCCCCGGCCGTGATCGAACCTGGGGCCCCGCCCGTCTCCGCCCTCTCCGGACCGCCTGGACGGTGTGGGCGCTACGGGCCGAGGATCTCCGCCAGGTCGTAGTTCACCGGCTCCTCCAGCTGGGCGTAGGTGCAGCTCTCGGGGGTGCGGTCTGGGCGCCAGCGGCGGAAGCGGGCCGTGTGGCGGAAGCGGACGCCGTTCTCCATGTGGTCGTACGCGACCTCGGCGACCAGGTCGGGCCGCAGCGGCACCCAGGAGAGGTCCTTCTTCCCCGACCAGCGGCTCGGCGCGCCCGGCAGCCGCGCGGTCTCATGAGCCGCCTCGTCGGCCCACGCGGCCCACGGGTGCTCCCTGACGTCCGGCATCCGCGACGGCTCCAGCTCGGTCACCAGCTCGGCCCGCCGCTTCATGGGGAACGCGGCGGACACCCCCACGTGCTGGAGGGTGCCCCCGTCGTCGTACAGACCGAGCAGCAGGGAGCCGACGACGGGCCCGCTCTTGTGCAGCCGGTACCCGGCGACCACCACGTCCGCCGTCCGCTCGTGCTTGATCTTGAACATGACCCGCTCGTCCTGTCGGTAGCGCAGATCGAGCGGTTTGGCGATCACCCCGTCCAGGCCCGCGCCCTCGTACTGCTCGAACCACCGCTCGGCCACCTCGCGGTCGGTGGTCGCCGGGGCGAGGTGGACGGGGGCCGTCACATCGGCCAGGGCACGTTCGAGGAGTGCGCGCCGGTCGGTCAGCGGGACGTCGGTCAGGGACTCGTCGTTCAGGGCGAGCAGGTCGAAGGCGACGAAGGAGGCCGGCTGTGCGCCGGCCAGCATCCGGACACGGGAGTCCGCGGGGTGGATGCGCTCGGTGAGCGCGTCGAAGTCGAGGCGGCCCTCCCGGACGATCACGATCTCGCCGTCCATCACGCACCGCTGCGGCAACCGCTCCGCGAGCGACTCCACCAGCTCCGGGAAGTACCTGGTCAGCGTCTTGCCCGTACGGCTGCCGAGCTCCACCTCGGGCCCGTCGCGGAACACGATCGCCCGGAACCCGTCCCACTTCGCCTCGTAGTGCATGTGCGGCGGGATCTTCGCCACGGACTTGGCGAGCATCGGCTTCACGGGCGGCATCACCGGCAGATCCATGCTCCGATTCTGCGGCCCCGCGAGAAGATTCGCCCGGTACCGACCAGATGCGTCCCGGATCGGTCATATGCATCGGGGTTCGAGAAGGTGCACCCGGTATGCGGCCTACGTCGCCTCCGCCTACCGTGGCCGCATGGCTGATGCGGTGGAGTTGGAGGTGGCGGGCCGGACGGTACGGCTGTCCAGCCCCGACAAGGTGTTCTTCCCGGAGCGCGGTTTCACGAAGCTGGACCTGGCCCGGTACTACATCGCCGTCGGCCCGGGCATCCTGCGGGCCCTGCGCAACCGGCCCACGACCCTGGAGCGCTACCCGGAGGGGGTGACCGGCGAGAACTTCTTCCAGAAGCGGGCCCCGAAGAACATGCCCGACTGGATCCCCACCGCCCATATCACCTTCCCCAGCGGCCGCAGCGCCGACGAGATGTGCCCGACCGAGGTCGGGGCCGTCGTCTGGGCCGCGCAGTTCGGCACGCTCACCTTCCATCCCTGGCCGGTCCGACGCGACGACGTCGACCGCCCCGACGAACTCCGCCTCGACCTCGACCCGCAACCCGGCACCGACTACGCCGACGCCGTCCGCGCCGCCCACGAGCTGCGCTCCGTCCTCCATGACTACGGCGACCTGCGCGGCTGGCCGAAGACCTCCGGCGGGCGCGGCCTGCACGTGTTCGTCCCGATCGCACCGCACTGGACGTTCACCCAGGTCAGAAGGGCTGCCATCGCCGCCGCCCGGGAACTGGAACGCCGGATGCCGGACCAGGTGACCACGGCGTGGTGGAAGGAGGAGCGGGGCGCGAAGATCTTCATCGACTACAACCAGACCGCCCGTGATCGCACCATCGCCTCCGCCTACTCCGTACGGCCCCGCCCGCACGCCCCCGTGTCCGCGCCCCTCACCTGGGCCGAGGTGGGCTCCGCCCTGCCCCGCGACTTCGACCTCGCCACGATGCCGGTGCGTTACGCCGAACGCGGTGACCTCCACGCCGACATGGACGACCACGCGTACTCCCTGGAGGC
>NZ_LIRK01000386.1 GCF_001419765.1 Streptomyces torulosus | reverse complement strand
GTGTGGAGGGGCGGGACGGTGACCGTGTCGCCGGTGCCGTGGCAGAGGAGGGGCGGGACAGCGCCCGTGCGGCCGGGGGAGCCCCATTCCTCCCACTCCAGCAGGGCGGGCAGGCGGTGGGCGGTGCCGGGGGAGGCGAAGAGGAGCATCCGCCCGCGGTGCACGGCCACCGGGCCGGATCCCGGTCCCTCGGTCCACAGCCGGTCGAGCATCCGCCGCCCGAACAGGGCCGGCGCGCTGACCACGTCGAACACCGTCCCGCACGGCAGCACCAGCGGAGCGGCCCGCCGCTCCTCCCGGCGGGCCGCCGAGGTGCGCCGCGGATACGTTCCTGCCGAGGCCAGCCACGCGGCCCCCTCCGCCGTCACCCTCGTGACGTCGACCCGGTCCTGTGGATACCTGCCCGCATCCGTCCCAGCGCTCATGTCTCCCTGTCTACCGGCCGTCATCACCTGATTCCCCAGGGTTGCGAGAAGGCGGTACGGGAGCGGGGCAAGTGGGGTATCTTGCCCGCCCGGCATATGCCAGGAGGTGTTTCGCGGCCGACCGGAGGGTGGGATCCGGCCGCTCAGAGGGTGTCCGGGCCGCTCACGTCGCGCCCCCGCAGCAGATCCCGCCCGAAGTCGACCATCTTCTTCGCGTAGTCCTCGGTCCACTCCGCCCGTTCCGCGATGTCCGCCGCGGTCAGACGGTCGAACCGCCGGGGATCGGCCAGCTGGGCCGCCGCGATCGCCTGGAACTCCACGGCGCGGTCCGCCGCCGCCCGGAACGCCTGCGCCAGCTCCGTCGACCGCGACAGCAGCGCCCGCGGATCGTCGATCGACTCGAGATCGAAGAAGTGCTCGGGGTCGCCGGCCGCCTCCGCCGGCTCGAAGAGCAGGGGCGCGGGGCGTAGCCGCGGTTCGTGCCGACGCGGCGTGGGCTCCGCCATGTCTTCTCCTCCTCGTACGACGGTGCACGGGGCCTGTCCCCGGGGTGTCCCCCGGAAGGGCCACCGTCCATTGTCACGTGACCGCGCAAGTAGGCATAGAAACGAGCCAGCCCCGACCACGCGCCCCTACTCCACCGCGCGCCCACGACCGCGACGTCACGCGGTGTTCCCCCAGCTCTGCCAGTACCGCGTGGTTCGCTTCCCAGCCGTCCGGGGCTGTCTTCTTCGGCCGCCTGTCGGCGGTGTGCCGGACTCCGTCCGGCGGATGGGGCGGCGGGGTGGTGGTCCCTTGTCGGGCGGGCGGTCGGGTGTCGCCGTCCCCGCTCCGCCGCGCGGCTTACGGTTGCCAGGCCACCCGGTGTTCCCCCAGTTCCGCCAGTACCGCGTGGTTCGCCTCCCAGCCGTCCGGGAATTTGACGGTCACGCCCAGTTGCACCGGCTCGGTGGACGGGTGGTCGTCGAGGAGGTCGGTCACGCCCGCGCGGCAGACGACGATGCAGGCGTGCCGGTGGCGGGAGGCGAGGACGCACAGGCGTCCGGTCTCCAGGTGGAAGGCCGTCGCGTCGGGGCGGCCGGAGAGCGGATGGAGGACGACGGTCACGTCGTACTCCCGGCCCTGGAGCCGGTTCGCGGTGTCGACCACCACCTCGGACACCCCCAGCTCGGCCAGCGCGGAGCGCACCGCCGCGGCCTGGTCCCGGTGGGCCGTGCCGACGGCGATCCGGTCGGCGGTCAGCGGCACCGGCTCCTCGGCCCGCTCGGACGTCGCCGCCCCGCCCCGGTCCAGCAGCCGCCGTACGACCTGGGCGACCGCCCGTACCGCCTCGGGGTCGGTCCGAGGCGTGTGGCGGGCCGGCAGCTCCAGCAGCCCCCACCCCGACTCGGCGGCCTCGTCGATGACCCGATCCGGGCCGGAGCCGTCGGACGGCACCGCGAAGGCGAGCCGCCGGTCCCCGTGCCCCGTCCCGCTGCGGAACGGCGTGAACGGGTAGAACGCGTCGGACACGAGCGGCGCGGCCGACACCGGGAGCCGCCACGACACCGGCAGCCGGTGCTGCGGCAGCTCGGGGTTGTGCGCCAGCAGGGTCGTCACCGCCGAGGCCGACGGGTCGTACGACAGCCCCGCCCACTGCTCGCTGGCCACGATCGAGAACGGGTCCAGCTGCCCGGGGTCCCCCACGAACAGCGCCCGCTCGAACAGCCCCGCCACGGCCAGCAGCGCGTCCGACCGCATCTGGTACGCCTCGTCGACGATCGCGTGCCGCCACGGCTCGACACCCTTGACATGGGCCCACTTGGCGGCCGTGGAGATCACCACGTCGAGGCCCGCCAGCTCGGCCGCCTTCGTGGACTTCTTCACGTTCGGCAGGGCGTCGAGCGCCTTGTCGTACGGGTCGGAGTCACTGCTGTGCAGCCGGCCCACCGGCAGCTCGGAGTCCTTCTCCGCGAGCCGGATCACCAGGTCGTCCACCTGCGCGTTCGTCTGAGCGATGACCATCAGCGGGCGTCCGGCGGAGGCCAGTTCCAGCGCGGCGCGGACGACGAGCGTGGACTTGCCGGCGCCGGGCGGCGAGTCGACCACCACCCCGCGGTGCGTGCCGTGCAGGGTGTCGCGCAGGATCGCCTCGGTGGCCCGGCCGGCCGCGGCCCCCGGGTCGAGCACTGCCTCGGCGCTGGTCACAGAACGTCCTCCTCGGTCACCGGGTCCGGCAGCGGTACGGCGTCGGGCTCACCCGGCGGCCCGCCGTGCGTCCACGGGGTGTCCTCGGGCTCGGGCAGCTTCGCCCCGCCCCGCTGGTCGTGCTCGAAGAGGGTGAAGCAGACCCGGTCGCCCTTCTCGGGGACCGACCCGACCTCCGGCTCCTTGCCCCGCCCCATCTTGTCCATGATCCGCAGCACGAGGAGCACCCCGCCGCCGTCCTCCGCGTCCTCCTCGGCCGTCACGAACTCGGCGGTCTGCGGCTTCCCGCCCAGCGAGCGGTACACCTTCACCCGCTCCCCGAGATGCGGCCGGTCCTGCGTCCGTACGGTGACCAGCGGCCGGGGGCTCGGCCGCTTGCCCTCGCTGTACGCCATCACGACATCGGTGACCTCACCGGCGAACGCCTCCCCGGACAGCCGCCGCCCCGCCATGACCAGCGGGTCGTCGAGGGCCTCCTGGGCGTCGAGCCGGGCCTGCTCCCGCTCGCGCGCGGCCAGTTTGTTCGCGGCGGTGACCGCGTCGTCGATACGGGGCTGCGGGGGCTCCCCGGCGACGATCCGGTCCCGGTGGCCGGTGAAGGACCAGCGGTCCCGGGTCCACCGGTCGGCCGCGTGGGCGCCCTCCGGCAGGGCACGCAGCAGGTCGAGGCCGTGCCAGACGGCGTCCCAGGTGGGCCGGGTGCGGCTCTCGACGAGGGCGCGGATCTCGCGCTCGGCGGCGGTCAGCGCGCCGAGGCGTGCGTCGGCCTCCAGCCCGTCCTCGGCGGCGGCCAGCGCCAGCCGCGCCCGGTCGTACCGCTCGATGGCCGGGGCCAGCAGCTTGTTGTCGAACGCCGGGTCCGTCGCGGGACCGGCGGGCGGGCACAGCAACTGGCCCTCGGCGTCCCGCGCCAGCTCGGCCCGCCGCGCCGCCGCCTCGCCCGACTCGCCCTCCGGCGGGTCGATCCACGCGAGCAGCGACGCGAGGTGCTGGTCCTCGACGCCGGACTGCCCGGTCGCCCAGTGCCGCGCCAACAGGTCCGTCAGGGCCAGCAGCAGCGACGAGCCGGGCACCCGAGCCCGCTCCCCGAAGTGGGTGAGCCACCGCCCGAGCAGCGGCACCCGCGGCGGCGCCGGGTGGGGCGCCTCCGGGTCCTGCTCGGCGGTCCGCCGGAACCGCATGGAGCGCCCGAGGAGCCGGACGAAGTCGATGCCGGTGCGGCTCGGCACGATCAACTGCGGGGCGTCAGCGCACAGTTCGACCTCGACCTTGACCCGCTTGCCGGTCTCCGGGTCGGTCTCGCTGCGCTCGGCCGCCTCCACGACGTCGGCGTACGCGTCCACGTACGGCAGCACGATGTCCGCCAGCTCCGCCAGGAACGCGAACCGCAGGTCCCGGTCGCGGGGTTGGGGGACGACCAGCAGCCGGGGCGCGTCCCGGTCGGTGCCGACGAGCGCCCCGAGCGGGGCCCCGGCCTCGCCGGCGGTGATGAGCGGCACGAACACCAGCGGAGTCGCCGTCAGATGCCGGTGCAGGACGGTGGCGACCGGTTGGGCGCGGCCCGAGCTGATCGCTTCGAGCCGGGCGAGGGTGGCGATCAGTGACACACGGCCCCCTCGGTGACCGGGACGGGCGCACCGGCCGCCGTGAGGGCCTCCGCGCGCAGCTCCGCCGCCCGGCGCAGCGCCGCCACCGTCGGGTCGTCAGGGTCGCCCGCCCTGCCGTGTGCCGCGGCCAGGACGTCCTCGACGGTGGTGAGTCCGCCCAACTCGGCCCGCGCGGCGCGCCCCAGGGAGGTCACCGCGCCGTCCGCGCGGGAACGGGCCCGGCAGTGGAAGGCCAGCTCGCAGGCGGCGAGGCACTCGGGGGCATAGGTGGCGGAGAGGGCCTCGACGGCCGTCGTCAGCTCGTCACGGGGGAGGTCGGGAGCGAAGCAGGTGCCCTCGGGGAGGGTCCGGGCGATGTCCTCGATCCGGGTGAGCCGGGTCAACTGGCGCCGGGTGACCGCGCGTTGCTTGCGGATGTCGACCGCGGCGGCCGTCGGCAGGTTGGTGAAGTCCTTGGGGCACACGAGCAGCACCCGGTGGTGGACGGCGGGCGCGGGGTCGAGCCGGGCGGCCACCTCCTCCAACGCCAGGACGTAGACCGCGGACTGGCGGGCGGCGGCGCCCACCTTCGCCGGGTCCGCCGAACCGTCCAGCATCGGGAAGGACTTGATCTCGACGACCGTCCAGGTGCCGTCCGGGTGGACCACCACCGCGTCCGGCTCCAGGAAGGCGGGGGAGCCCGCGACGTCCAGCGCCACCATGGGGTGGTCGAGCAGCGCCCAGCCGCCCGCGTCGGTGGCCTCCTTCAGGGCCAGTGCCGTACGGGCGGCGCGGCCCTCGGGGCCGACGGCGGCGAGGTCGGGGACGGACGCGCCGGCCGGTGGCTCGGCGCCCGGGTCCAGCTTCTCGTGGACGAGTCTCAGCAGCTCCGCTCCGCCGTCCGCCTTCACCCGGGCCTCGAAGGCGTTGCCCCGCATGAAGGCGAACTGGGACTGGCCGAAGGCGGAGGGCGAGCCGAGCGCGTCCGCCAGCACCGCCTTGTTCACCCCGGCACCGTCCAGCAGCGCGCGGCGCTCGCAGCCCGGGTTGGCCGCGAGCGCGGCGAGGGCGCGCGCGTCCAGCGCCTTCGGTGGGACCTCGGGTCCGCGCAGCTCAGCGAGCTGCTGCCGGAGCGCCGTCCCCTGCTTCCGAGGGGGCGGCACCCGGCTCGGGTTCGGTGATCCGCTGCCGTGGAATTCGCTCACCCGGGGAAGTCTGGCATCTGGCACTGACAATCGGGGACAGGGCGCCGGGAGAGGCCGCCGGGACGGGGGTGACGGCGTCGTCCGCCCGCTCCTCCCGGCGCGGCCCGCTGTCGCCCTCGCTCCGGACCACGAGGCCGGTGTCGGCGCGGTCGCCGCCGGTCGCCGTGAGTCCGAGCGCGGCCCGGCACCGGTCGGCGGTCCGCAGGACCAGCGGCGCCAGCAGCAGACCGACGCCCATCACGGCG
Organism: Streptomyces torulosus; assembly: GCF_001419765.1. Classification (GTDB taxonomy): domain Bacteria; phylum Actinomycetota; class Actinomycetes; order Streptomycetales; family Streptomycetaceae; genus Streptomyces; species Streptomyces torulosus. The sequence goes on along the minus strand of NZ_LIRK01000386.1, from coordinate 22,275 downwards.
GCGCCCGCCGCCGCGTCGAGGAAGTAGTGGTTCGCGGTGCCCATGACCACGATGGTGGTGATCACGGGGTAGCCGATGGCCGCGGCCCGGACCAGGCGCGAGCCGCCGCCGAAGCGCCAGAGGATCACCCCGCACCACAGCGCCCAGCCGACGTGCAGGCTCGGCATCGCCGCGTACTGGTTCGTCATGCCCCCCAGGCCGCGGGGCGCGCTGGCCTCGCCGCCCCACCAGCCCCAGGAGCTGTAGTGGGCCATGGTGTCGACGAAGCCGTGCGCCGGGTCGAGCAGCCGGGGCGGGCAGGTCGGGAGCAGGGTGAAGCCGATCAGGCCGATGAACGTGGAGGTCATCAGCCAGGTGCGGGCCGCGCGGTAGCGCACGGCGTGGGAGCGGAAGAGCCACACCAGGAGCACGGGCGTGACCAGGTAGTGCAGGGAGGCGTACCAGAAGTCGGCGGGTATGCCTATCCAGGGTTCCCGCGTGAACAACCGGTTCAGCGGATGCTCGGCGTTGAGGCTCAGGGCCTTCTCGAAGCGCAGTATCGCCAGGCCGTGCTCGACGGCGGTCGACGCGTCGCCCCGGGCGAGCAGCCGGCCGCCCGAGTACGCCCCGTACACCAACAGGATCAGCGGCAACTCGGTCCACCAGCGGAGCCGCGTGTGCGTGCCTGGCACTGCCTCGGTAACCGCTGCGTCGGCCCTCTCGGTGACCGGTGCTTCGGCCGCCTCGGTCTGCGGCATCCGATCGCCCTCCCCCATCTGCGTCCACTGTGTTCATCTGTGCGTCGTGCGCGGGACGTCCTCCCGTGTGCAGGACGTTGTCCAAGACGCTGGGATCGCCCCTCGGGTTGCCCCCCGGCAGTCTGAGCGATGATGGACGCATCCGCCTCTTCATTCTCCCTTCTCCCAGAGGACACCCGGAAAGGTTTTCGCATGGCACCGCGCATCCTGCTGGCCCGCCACGGACAGACGGAATGGTCCCGGCTCGGGAAGCACACCGGCAGGACGGACGTCCCTCTCCTCGAAGAGGGCCGACGCGGTGCCAAGCTGCTCGGCGAGCGCCTGCACCGGCCGCCCCTGGACGGGCTTCCCGGAGTCGAGGTCCGTACGAGTCCCCTCTCACGCGCGCGTGAGACCTGCGAACTGGCCGGGTTCGGCGAGCGCGCCACCGCGTGGGACACGCTGATGGAGGTCGACTACGGGGCGTACGAGGGGCTCACCCCGGCCGACATCCACGCCGTACGGCCCGGCTGGCTCATGTGGCGCGACGGCGTCCCCGAGGGCGAGACCCTCCAGCAGCTCACCGCGCGCGCGGACGACGTGGTGGAGTGGGTGCGGAGCGAGGAGCGCGATGTGCTGGTCTTCGCCCACGGGCACATCCTGCGGTCCATAGCCGCCCGCTGGCTCGGCCAGGGCATCGACTTCGCCGCCCGCGTCCGCCTCAACCCGACGTCCCTGTCGGTCCTCGGCTGGGCCTACGGCGACCCGGCGATCGAGTCGTGGAACGACACGGGGCACCTGTCCGGCTGAGACCGTTCCTGATCAGTGAGCAGGAGTGAGTCTTGGACCCATTCCTGGTCACTGCGGACATCCCGAACGGTTTTGGATGTCCTGGTTGCCCACGTGCTCGCCGCGTCCGGCGGCACGGATCGTGTCCGTGGTCCAGGGATGCGGGGGCGGGGTTCCTCACGCCCAGGGGTGCCCGGTCGGGCCTGGATGGTCCGATGCCCGTGCACATCGCTCTGGTGTGTACGGGGCGGTGTCGTCCGCCGCCGGATCGGGTGGCCCTGGGCGCGTCGTCCGATCGCGATGCTCGCCGCATCGTGCCGGGTGGTCTTACCGGTGGGGCCGGTCCCGGTCATCGGCTGTTGCCAGTGCTGGGCGCCCCAGCGGCTGGTGTAGGTCACTCATACATGGTCACGCTCACTCACCCGACAATGAGGACCAGCAGGTGGAGACCCCTCACCCCACGCGGAACAGGGCCTCGAGCCCGACGAAGTACTGCTAGGCGGTTCGCGCGACGCCCGCGTGGCGTTCCAGGAACGCCGACACGCCCGCCGCGCGGCGGTGCGGCAGCAGGACGCGGGCCGTGCCCGCGAGCATCTGCTGGACCCGGGAGGACTGGACCTCGTCCAGCAGGTCGAGGACCCGCATCCCCGCCGCCGCGGCCTCGTCGGGGCGGCCCCCGCGCGCGAGGTCGTCGGCCAGTTCGGCGGTGTAGAGGGCGATGTTGCGGGTGAAGTGCGGGTTCTGGAGCTGCGCGGCCCTCCGCGCGTGCCGGGCCGCGCGGGGCCAGTCGCCGAGCGTGGACCAGCACTGCGCCTCCAGTGCCTCCAGCTCGGCCTCGCCGTAGAAGGTCATCCACTCCGGGTCGGCGTCGGACGTCCCCCGCCCGAACAGGGCGTGCGCCCGGGCCAGCGCCTGCTCGCACCCGGTGCGGTCGGCGAGCCCCGACCAGCCGCCCGCCTCCCGCAGCGCCAGCAGGGACATCAGCCGCGGCGAACCGAGGGGCCGCGCCACCCGCTGCGCGGCCTGTGCCGCCCGTACCGCCTCCCGCGGCCGGCCCGCGTCCCGCGCGAGGAACGCCGTGTTGCAGAACGCGTGCACCTCCAGGGCCGGGTCGCCCGACATCCGGGCCGTGGCGAGCGCCTCCGCGTAGTGGGAGCGGGCGTCGTCGAAACGCCCCGAGTCATGGGCCAGCCAGCCCACGGAGATGGCGAGTTCACCGGCGCCCGCGTACAGCCGGTCGGCGCTGGCCTGCCGGGTGGTACCCGCGTCGAGCAGCGCGTACGCGGCCCGCAGCGGCGCCGAGGCCCTGCGGTACAGCCCGTCGGCCCCGTGCCGGTCGTCGAGCAGCCGGATCTTGCGCACGGCCGCTTCGAGGGCCCCCGCCTCCGACGAACCCGCGCGGAGCGCGGAACGGCCCGTGGCCGAGGCCGTGCCGGCGAGGGCGAAGGGGCCGAAGGAGGCGGCCGCCACGGCGGCGGTACCCCCGGTCATGAATGCGCGACGTTGCACGTCGCTCTCCTCGTGGTCCTGGTACGTGTGGTGCGTGTCCCGCCGGCCGCGCGCATAGCCCGTGTCGCCCCGCGGGTCCTGCATGTCGTACGTCTCTTGCGTTTCATACGGCTCGTACGACCCTTCCGTCTCACCCCTCGCACCGAGTGGGGAGCGCGAGCGGCTCTTGGTGCGAGGGGAGGGCGCCTCCTCGGTGGAGCGCGCCCCCCGTCCGCGTACCTCCGCGCGGGGCGCGAACCCCAGGTCGGTCAGGGTCCGGCCCGGGAACATATGCAGGAACACCCGTTCGTACGCGTAGTTGGGGCAGCGGATCTCTCCTGACTCGACCCGCCCGACATAGCGCGCGTCACAGCTGACCCGCTCACCGATCTCACGCGCGGCCCGCCGTACCGCCGCGGCGAACTCGCCCGGCGAGCGCTGCCCGCGCAGCCGCCGAAAGGCGAGGTTCGGCCGCTGTGGCCGGGGGGACTGGGATGAGGTCACCGATGACGACGCCATGGTCGGGCCCTCTCTCGCGAACCGTCGAACCGTGCCGGAATCAGGGGAGTTGTCCGCGTCGAGTTGTCCGCGTCCTGGGTGGTTGGTTCCTCTGTGTCCGGCGGGGCAAGAACGTACCCGCCCCACGGATGCCTCGATGCGAGGTTTGGCTACAAACCGGATATCTCATCCTTGATCTGCCATGAACTGCCATCCTTTGCGGCACGGTTCCGCCGTAGCCGTTGACAGGCCCGCGCGTTGGGCAGCGTGGACCGGGAGCGCCCGAACTCCCGCTGCCGTCTGCCGGAAGAAGGGGGTTGTACGCGTTGGAGGCCCGGATGAAGAACGTCGAACCCCGTACGCCGTTGTCCGACGTGCCCGACGCGGAGCACTGGCCGACCCCCGAACACCCCGCCCCGCCGGCCCAGTCGGCCTCCGAGTGCGACCTCGTGACCGTCCCCGCGCGGCAGGGCCTGGAGGCCGTCGACATCCTCCGGCGCGGGGCCCTCGGCGTGGTCGGGCCGGTCATGACCGTGGGGCCCGTCCTGCACGACGACGCCTGCGACACCCTCGGGTTCCTCGTCCCGCCGGGCACGGCCGACGCGTGGGACGTGCCCGGCAGCACCTGCACACAGAGCGACGGGCGGGGCGCGGTACTGGCCCCCGAGGACGGTGCGGACTGGCTGCTGCCGCCGGGGGAGGCGGACCTGGCGACGGACCCGGCGGTGCTGCGGGCGGCGCTCGGCGAGGCGGCGCGGCTGCTCGAGGCCGCCGACAACTGCCGCTGAACGGCGCGGACCGCCCGGCGCCGGGGGCCGCGCCGCCGCCGGGGGCCGCCCAGGAAGGGGCGGCGGCCATGGTCCGTCGGGGAGCACACCGGCGTGGAGGGCCTGCTCCGCACGGTCGATAATGGCCGTATGGGCAGGTCCAAGAAGGGGCGGGGACGAGGAGCCGACGTCGTCGCCGAAGCGGTCGACGGAGGGCTCGCCGAGCTGGTGCCGGATCCGGACCGGGCGCGGGCCTGGACGCTGCTCGTCGACGGGGCTCCGCAGTCGCACGTGGACCTCGACGACCCCGCGTATCTGTCGTTCGAGTACCAGCGGCGGCTCGGCCACGTCATCGATCTCGTCGCCCCGGCCGGGCGGCCCGTGCACGCCGTGCACCTCGGCGGGGGCGCCTTCACGCTCGCGCGGTACGTCGCCGCCACCCGGCCCCGGTCCACCCAGCAGATCGTCGAGCGTGACGCGGCGCTCGTCCACCTCGTACGGCGTGAGCTCCCGTTGGACCCGAACGCCCGGGTACGGGTGCGGTCGACGGACGCGCGCGAGGGTCTGGCCAAGGTGCCGGACGGCTGGGCGGACCTGGTGATCGCGGATGTGTTCAGCGGGGCGCGCACCCCCGCACATCTGACGTCGACGGAGTTCCTCACGGACGTACGGCGGGTGCTGAAGCCGGACGGGTGCTACGCGGCCAATGTCGCCGACGGTCCCCCGCTCGCCCATCTGCGCGGCCAGATCGCCACGGCCGCCGCCGTCCTCCCCGAACTCGCGCTGGTCGCCGACCCGACCGTGCTCCGGGGCAAACGATTCGGCAACGCGGTCCTCGTGGCCTCGGGGCGGCCGCTGCCGCTCGCCGAACTCACCCGCCGTGCCGCCTCCGACCCGCATCCCGGACGCGTCGAGCACGGCAGGGCGCTCACCGACTTCACCGGCGGGGCGGCACCCGTGACCGACGCGGCGGCCGTCGCCTCGCCCGCCCCGCCGCCCTCGGTGTTCCGCTGACCCGCGGGTGGGGCACGGCAGTCGGCGGTCAGAAGTTCTGCACGTCCACGCGGGGCGCGCTGTCGTGCCAGGTGCAGAACACCGACACCCGGTCCGAACCCGCGGCGAAGTCCACGCGGATCCAGGACTCCGTCTTCCACACCTGCATCGACCAGCCCGAGCCGGGCGTCGCCGAGACGAGGGTCGCGTACGTCCTCGTCAGCGAGAAGACCACCCGGCCGCCCTCGGTGTCGTACGCCTTGACCTCACCGGAGTCGCCGGAGTCACCGGACGAGCCGGCGCCCGGACTCGGGCTGACACGAGGGGACTTCGTCGGGGCGGGCGACGCCGTGCCGGTGCCGTCCCTCCCCTGACCGCCCTTCCGCTCCGATCGGCCGGCACTGGGGGAGGGGTCCGGGCGGGCCGTGTCGGAGGCCCGGGCCGGCTCCTCGCGGTCCTTCCCCGGGTCCTTCGCCTCGGCGGCCGTGATGGGCAGGGCGCGGGGAGGGTCGTAGGCGGTGCCGGCCATCACCGTGTGGACACCCCACCACGACAGCGTGACCGCCGCGCCCGTGGCGAGCAGCCAGGCCAGTACGTGTAGGAGTCCTCTGCGCATCGCGGCCATCCTGCACCACGAGTCCCACCCGTGTCGTGGGGTGCGGGGCCCCGTCCGGCGCGTGGAGGGCTTGTGGCGGCGGTGTGCTCGGAGGGTGTGGACAAGTTGTCCACAGGCCCCGACCGGGCTCGTCCCGATGGCGTACGGTGCGGCGCATGGCAAGTGTGCTCGTGGTCGAGGACGACCAGTTCGTACGCTCGGCGCTGATCAGGCATCTGACGGACGCCGCACACACCGTGCGCAGCGTCGGTACGGCCCTGGAGGCGCTGCGCGAGGTCGCCCATCACCGCTTCGACCTGGTCGTCCTCGACCTCGGGCTGCCCGATCTGGACGGCTCCGAGGCGCTGAAGATGCTGCGCGGGATCACCGATGTACCGGTGATCGTCGCCACCGCGCGGGACGACGAGACGGAGATCGTCCGCCTGCTCAACGCGGGCGCGGACGACTACCTGACGAAGCCGTTCTCCGTGGAGCACCTGTCCGCCCGGATGGCCGCGGTCCTGCGCCGCGCGCGCGGCCCCGTGGGGGAGCCGCCTCCGTCCACGGTCATCCGCGTCGGCGGTCTCGCCATCGACCCGCTGCGCCGCCAGGCCGAACTGGACGGCGTACGACTCGACCTGACACGACGCGAGTTCGACCTCCTCGCGTTCCTCGCCGGCCGGCCCGGTGTGGTCGTCCCCCGCAAGGAACTCCTGGCGGAGGTGTGGCAGCAGTCCTACGGGGACGACCAGACGATCGACGTTCATCTGTCGTGGCTGCGGCGGAAGTTGGGGGAGACGGCGGCGCAACCGCGCTATCTGCACACCCTGCGGGGCGTCGGGGTCAAGCTGGAGCCGCCGGGGCCGGCGGTGCTGCCGTGAGGTGGGCGCTGGTCAAGGTGTGCGTGGCGGTGACGACGATGGTCGTGGTCGCCTTCGCCGTGCCGCTCGGTCTCGTCGTCGAGGAGATGGCCCGCGACCGCGCCTTCTCGGGCGCCGAGCGGGAGGCGGCGGCCATCGCCCCGGCCCTGTCCATCACCAGCGACCGCGAGCAGTTGGAGCGGGTCGTCGCCTCGGCGGGCGCGGACGACGGGCTCGCGGTCCACATCCCGGCGGTCGGCGACGGGGCCGCGGCGCTCGACCTCGGCCGGCAGCGGGCCTCCGACAAGGACATCGCCACCGTGCGCGAGCTGGGCCGCGCGTCCACCACCGAGGTGGCGGGCGGGTCCACGCTGCTCCAGCCCACCGCGCTCAGTTCGGGCGAGATAGCGGTCGTCGAGGTGTTCGTCCCCGAGGCCGAGGTGAGCAACGGCGTGGCCACCGCGTGGGCGGTGCTCGCCGGTGTGGGTGTGGCCCTCGTCGTCGGCTCGGTCGCGGTGGCCGACCGGCTGGGGGTGCGGATGGTCCGGCCCGCCCGGCGGCTGGTGGACAGCGCCCACGACCTGGGCGAGGGGCAGTTGGGCGTGCGGGTGCCCGAGGAGGGGCCGAAGGAACTGCGGCTGGCGGCGGCGGCGTTCAACGCGATGGCCGACCAGGTGGTCCAGCTCCTGGCGAACGAGCGGGAGCTGGCGGCCGACCTGTCGCACCGGCTGCGCACGCCGCTGACCGTGCTGCGGCTCAACGCGGCCTCGCTCGGCGACGGGCCGGCCGCCGAGCAGACCCGGGCGGCGGTGGAGCAGCTGGAGCGCGAGGTCGACACGATCATCCGGACGGCGCGGGAGGCCAAGCCGCAGACCGCGGCGGTGGGGCCGGGCGCCGGGTGTGACGCGGCGGAGGTGGTCCGGGAGCGGATGGCGTTCTGGTCGGCGCTCGCGGAGGACGAGGGCCGCAAGTGGCGGGTGGCCGGGGTCGAGCGGCCGGTCCGCATACCCGTCGCCCGGGCCGACCTCGCCGCCGCGCTCGACGCCCTCCTCGGCAATGTCTTCCGGCACACGGCGGAGGGCACCGCCTTCGCCGTCGACGTGCACAACGGCGAGGACGCCGTGATCGTGCTCGTCTCCGACGCGGGCCCCGGCATCGCCGACCCCGAGGCGGCCATGGCCCGCGGCCGCGGCTCCGGGCACGACGGCTCGACCGGGCTCGGCCTCGACATCGTCCGCCGCCTCGCGGAGGCGACGGGCGGCGACGTACGCATCGGATCGTCGGTGCTGGGCGGGGCGGAGGTGCGGATCTGGATCCAGCTGGGCGCTCAGGGCGGGAAGGGGCCGACGCGCAAGGGGCACCGCGGGGCGATGCGGCGCCGCAGACAGAGCGGGTTGGCGTCGGTCCTCAAGTAGTCCGTCGCTCCGGCGCGGCGCCGGGGCCCGAGAGGGCTGACAGCCGGCGCACCGCGCGGGTCACTCGGGTCGCCACCGCCGCGTAGGCGATGCCCACGGCGAGGGAGGCGAGGAGGGCGAGGGCGGGGAAGCCGTGCTGGAGGTGGGGGTAGACCTGGAAGTGGGTCAGATAGATGTAGAGGGAACTGCTTGCGAGGAGGCCGGCGAGGCGGTTCACGGGGCCGAGGCTGGGCAGGGTCGGGACCCAGATCAGCAGGGCGAGACCGGTGATCACCACGGCTGTGCGCAGCTGTTGGTCCGGCTGGAAGAGGCCGGGCGTGGCGAGCAGCAGGACCGCGGTCAGGAGCAGGCGCCGCCGGGGCGTGGTGGCGCGGGCCGCCGCCCAGCCCAGGGCGAAGAGCCAGAAGACCACCGTGGGGCCGAGGTGGAAGCGGGCGGGCGCCAGACCGGCCACGTCGTAGCGTCCCAGCAGACCGATGGCCAGCAGGGCGAGCGGGACGCCGAAGGCATGACGGCGCTCCAGACGGTCGAGCAGGGGGAAGGCCAGCAACAGGGCGAGCGCGACCAGGAAGTAGAGCAGTGCCTCGATGAACCAGTAGTGCCACTCGTGGCGTTCGGGCCCCTGGTCGAGGAGGCTGTTGAGGAGGAGGGCGTTGGCAGGGTCGTAGAGGCCGGTCGCGAGGACCGCCGCGGTGATCCACGCCGCACTCGGCAGGGCGATCCTGGCGATGCTGCGCCACAGGTGCCGCACCCGCACCCGGTGTTCGGCCTCGGTGAGATGGAAGCGGGCGAAGTTGTGGCCCGCGACGCCGATGAGGATGTGGGCGGCGCCCTGGAGGGTGAAGAGCTGGATGTGCGAGCCGACGATCAGGACGATGCCGACGGCGCGCAGGGCGATACCGGTCTCCAGGGTGCGGCGTATGCCGGCGCGGGTGGCGGCCGGTCGTGTCTCGGTCCGGGCGGAGGCCGCGGTCGCCGGGACCAGGTCGCGGATGGGGCGGGTATGCCAGTCGGACGGGAGGGTGCCGAGTGCCTGCTCCAGGCACAGGGACATCTCGACGTAGCAGAGGGAGTCGCCGCCCAGGCCGACGAAGCTGCTGTCGTCGGTGACGTCGGTGCGGTCGAGGATCTCGGCGTAAAGGGCACGCAGTTGAGCCGTGGAGTGCCGGTCGTGTGCCGTGGGCCGGCCGGCTGAGGGGTGCTCGCCGGCCGAACGGTGCTCGTCGGCCGCGACGCGCTTGTCGGCCGGCGTGTTCCCGGTACCTGCGGCGCGCATGTCGACCGGGGGGTGCGAGGACGTCGCCGTGGATCTCGCCGTCGGCGAGGCCGTCGACGGTGCCTGCGCGGAGGGCGGTGTCTTCGAGGTGGGCGAAGGTGCTGTGGTGGGCGAAGGTGCCGTGGTGGAGGGTGGCGCGGTCGGGCGGGTCAGGCGGCGGACGGCCGCGTAGTCGGGCTTGCCGGTGGGCAGGCGGGGGAGGTCCGTTTCGGGGAGCGCCCGCAGGCGCACCGCTCGGGGCGGGAGGCCGCACGAGGCCGCTGCCAGGCGCCGAAGGCGGGGCTCGTCGGCGGCGGTTCCGCCGACGGTGATCGCCAATTCGTCGCCGTCGCCCGCGCAGTACGCCTTCACACCGTGCCCCTCCAGGGCGGCCTCGACGCGCTGCGGGTCGATGCGCAGGCCGAGGATCTTCGCGAAGCGGCTGCGGCGGCCGACGATCTCGTACAGGCCGTCGGGGGCCTGCCGGGCGAGGTCGCCGGTGTGGAGCTCGGTGAGGGAGCGTCCGAGGGCGAGGTCGGCTGGGCTCTCGGCGTAGCCGAGCATCACGTTGGGGCCCGAGTACATCAGCTCGCCCACCCCGGGGCCGTGGCCCTGGTCGGGTCCGTGGCCGTGGTCGTGGTCGTCGAGCGGGCGCAGGCGGAAGGAGCCGCCGGGGATCGGGATGCCGACGGCCTCCGGGCGGGTGGCCGCGAGGTGGGGCGGCAGATAGGCCATACGGGCGGTGGCCTCGGTCTGGCCGTACATGACGAACAGGTCCCAGCCGCGGCGGCGCCCCAACTCGGCGTAGCGGGCGACCCGCTCGGGCGCGAGCCGCCCCCCGGCCTGGGTGATCCGGCGCAGTCGCGGCAGCTCCATCCGGTCGAAGCCGATCCGGTCGAGCAGGTCGAAGGTGTACGGCACCCCGGCGAGCGAGGTGGCGCGGGCGGCGCGGAACTCGGCCCAGAAGGCGTCGTCGGTGACCGACCGCTCGGTGAGGAGCAGCCCGGCGCCGCGCAGCAGATGGCTGTGGATGACGGAGAGGCCGTAGCAGTAGTGCATCGGGAGCGTGGTGGCCGCCCGGTCGGAGTCGGTGATGCCCAGGTAGGTGGCGATGGACTCGGCGTTGGCCTGCACGTTCTCGTGCGAGAGCCGTACGAGCTTGGGCGAGCCCGTCGAGCCCGAGGTGCTCAGCAGAAGGGCGAGGTCCGGGTGGAGGGTGTGGGCGGTGCCGGGGTGGTGCTCGTCGAGCGTCCAGGCGCCGTCGGCGCCCGGGCGGGCCACCACGTCGGGCGCGTACGCGGCGGTGAGGGACGCGATGCCGTCGTCGCTGTCGCCGGGGACGAGCAGCACGGGGTGGCCGGCGGAGAGGGCGGCCAGATAGGTGACCAGCGCGTCGTCACGGTTGGCGCCGGCCACCAGCACCAGTCGCCGCACCCGCCCGAGGCACTCGGCGGTGGCGGCCACGCGCTCGGCGAGGGCGCGGTAGGTGACGACGCCCGTGGGTGTGTGGAGGGCGACACGGTCGCCGTGCGCGGCGAGGTCGCGCGCGAAGGGCACCGAGGACGGTCGGACCTGGGGCCTCGGCAACAGGACCGGGGAGGCCGGTGCGGTGCGGACGGGCAGGGCGACGGAGGTGGCCCGGACGGGGCCGGAGGAGTGGATCACGGGGCGCGGCCTTTCCGGAACAGCGTCCGCGGGTAGCACACGCCCCTTGACGCTTAGGTAAGCTTTACCTTATTCATAGCATGTTCACAGTTGGCTAAAAAGCGTCAGCTCACCCTCGCCGACCGAGGCCGCAGCCCCGCGGTACGTCGGTGAACCGTGCAGGAAAGGCACACATATGCGACCCCCTCTGGGTGGCCGGATCTTCGCGCTCGTCGCGGCCGGTCTGCTGCTTCCCGCCCTCGCCGCCTGCGGCTCCGGCGACGACAAGGACGGCGGCGGGTCGGGTGAGGCGGGCGATGCGACCCTCGTCATCTACACCGGCCGCAACGAGAAGCTGGTCAAGCCGATCCTGGACAAGCTGGAGAAGGCCGTGGGCGCCGATGTCGAGGTGCGCTACGGCGACAGCGCCGAACTCGCGGCGCAGATCCTGGAGGAGGGCGACCGCACCAAGGCCGGGCTGTTCTTCTCCCAGGACGCCGGGGCGCTCGGCGCGCTCTCCCGTGAGGGCATGCTGGCGAAGTTGCCGCAGGCCAGCCTCGACAAGGTCGACAAGGCCTACCGGAGCGGCGAGGGCGACTGGGTGGGCCTGTCGGGGCGCGTCCGAGTCATCGCGTACAACCCGGACCGGGTGGGCGCGGACGAGGTCCCGGACAGCGTCCACGACGTGGTGAAGCCCGAGTGGAAGGGCAAGGTCGGCTTCGCTCCCACCAACGCCTCCTTCCAGGCGTTCGTCACCGGGATGCGTGTCCTGGAGGGCGACGAGGCGGCCCGGAAGTGGCTGGAGGACCTCAAGGCCAACGGGGCCAAGACCTACGCCAACAACCTCGCCACGCTCGACGCCGTGGAGGCCGGCGAGGTCTCCCTGGGCCTCGTCAACCACTACTACTGGTACGAGCGGGTCGCCGAGAAGGGCGAGGACGGGGTCGACGCCAAGCTGCACTTCCTGCCCGGCAAGGACCCCGGCGCGCTCATCAACGTGGCCGGCGTCGGCGTCCTCGCGGCCAACGAGGACCAGAGCGCGACCGCGCGGAAGGCCGTGGACTACCTGCTGTCCAAGGACGCGCAGACCTACTTCGCGGACAAGACCAAGGAGTACCCGCTGGCCGCGGGCGTCACCAGCTCCGTCGAGGGGCTGCCGCCGTTCGAGTCGCTCCAGTCGCCCGACATCGACCTCGGCAAGCTGGAGTCCCTCCAGGAGACGCTGGCGATGCTCCAGGACGTCGGGCTGGTCTGACCGGCCGTGAAACCGTCGCCCAACCCCCCGCACGCGCCGACCGACCGGCACGGGCCGACCGACCCGCACGCCCCGCACGCGCCGACCGACCCGCGTGCGCAGGGCGCCCCGCGTGCGCGGGCCACCCCCCGCCCGGCGGAGACACCGGCCGGCTTCGCCGGACGCGGGGCGGAGCGCAGGCCACCCCTGGTCCTGCTCGTCCCCGCGTGCGTGGCCGCCCTCTTCGCCCTGCTCCCGCTCGGCTACCTGGCCGTCCGCGCCCTGGAACGCGGCCCCGCCTTCGCCTGGGCGGTCGTCGCCGACGAGCGGACGCTGGACCTCCTCGGGCGCAGCCTGGGCCTGACCGCCGCGGTCGTCGCCACCTGCGTGGTCCTCGGGGTCTCGCTGGCCTGGCTGACGGTGCGCACCGCGCTGCCGGGTGCCCGCTTCTGGTCGGTCGCCGCGACGCTGCCGCTGGCCGTGCCCAGCTATGTGGCGGCCTTCGCGTGGCTGTCGGCCGAACCGGACCTCGCCGGGTTCGGCGGGGCTGCGCTCTCGCTGACCCTGGTGAGCTTCCCGTACGTGCTGCTGCCGGTCGCGGCGGCGCTCAGGGGCATCGACCCGGCGCAGGAGGAGGCCGCGCGCTCCCTCGGGCACGGTCCGCTCCGTACGTTCCTCCGGGTCACCCTGCCGCAGTTGCGTCCGGCGGCGGCGGGCGGGGCGCTGCTCGTCGCGCTGTACGTGCTCTCGGACTTCGGTGCCGTCTCGCTCATGCGGTACGACACCTTCACCTGGGCCATCCACACCTCGTACCGGGCCTCCTTCGACCGCACCCCCGCCGCCGCGCTCAGCGTCGTCCTGGTGTTGATGACCGTGACCCTGGTCGCCGCCGAGGCGCGGACACGCGGCCGGGCCGGGCACGCGAGGACCGGCGGCGGCACCGCCCGCCCGACGGCGCCCGTGGCGCTCGGCCGCTGGAAGCCGCTCGCCCTGCTGTGGTGCGGCGCGGTGCTCGCCGTGGCCGTCGCCTTCCCGCTCGGCACCCTCGGCTACTGGCTCGCGGTCGGCTCCTCCGCCACCTGGGACCTCGGCGGCCTCACCGAGACGGCCTGGGCCACGCTCGGCGTCGCCGCGGCGGGCGCCGCCCTCACCACGCTCCTCGCCCTGCCCGTCGGCGTGATCGCCGCCCGGCACCAGGGGCGCTGGGCACGGCTGCTGGAGCAGGCCGCCTACGCCGGGCACGCCCTCCCGGGTATCACGGTCGCCCTGTCCCTGGTCTTCTTCGCCGTCCGCTACGCCTACCCCCTCTACCAGGAGCTCCCGCTGCTGGTCTGCGCGTACGCGGTCCTCTTCCTCCCGGTCGCGGTGGCCGCCACCCGCGCCGCCGTGCTCCAGGCCCCGCCCGTCCTCGAGGACGTGGCCCGCTCGCTCGGCCGCCGGCCCTGGCAGGTGCTCCGTGAGATCACCGTCCCGCTGGCCGCGCCGGGTGTCGCCGCCGGGGCCGCGCTGACCTTCGTCGTTTGCATGAAGGAACTCCCGGCGACCCTGCTTCTGCGCCCCACCGGCATGGACACGCTCGCCACGCGCCTGTGGACCGAGACGGGCGCAGGCTCCTTCGCGGCGGCCGCCCCGTACGCCGCCGCGCTCATCCTGTTGGCCGCCGTGCCTTCGTACCTGCTGGGGAGGCACCGACCATGAACGAGTCACACGCGAGCGAGCCGGCCACGAACGTGCCGGACGCGCACAGGTCCACCATCGACGAACAGCACACGATCGAACAAGAACCGTCACGGCGGCCTGGGAAGGACTCGCCCGCAAACGAGCCGCACGCAAACCCGCCGCATACGGACGACCCGGACGGGAACGCCCTCCGTGTGGAGGGCCTCACGAAGTCCTACGCGGCCGGCCACGACCCCGTCCTGCGCGACCTGAGGCTCACCGTCCCGGCGGGTGCGCTGGCGGCGGTCCTCGGCCCCTCCGGAGGCGGCAAGACCACGCTCCTGCGGATCGTCGCCGGGTTCCTGCGGGCCGACGCGGGCACCGTCCGGCTCGGCGGGCGGACCCTGGCCGGGCCCGGTGTCCATGTGCCACCGGAGCGGCGCCGTATCGGGATCGTGCCCCAGGAGGGCGCCCTCTTCCCCCACCTGAGCGTGGCCCGGAACGTGGCCTTCGGGCTGACCGGCCTGACCCGGGGCGAACGGCGGAACCGCACCGGCGAACTCCTGGAGCTCGTCGGCCTCGCCGGATACGGCGACCGGATGCCGCACGAACTCTCCGGCGGCCAGCAACAGCGCGTGGCCCTCGCCAGGGCCCTCGCGCCCCGGCCTCAGCTCGTCCTGCTGGACGAGCCGTTCAACGCCCTCGACAGCGCCCTCAGGGCGGGCGTACGGGCCGACGTACGCGCCGCGCTGCGGGCGACCGGGGCCACGGCCGTCCTCGTCACCCACGACCAGCAGGAGGCCCTCTCCACGGCCGACCTCGTCGCCGTCGTACGGGACGGCCGGGTCGCCCAATGCGACACCCCGCAGGACCTCTACCGCCGCCCGGCCGACCCCTGGGTCGCGGGCTTCGTGGGCGACGCGGTGCTGCTCCCCGCCACCGTCGGCAGCGACGGCACGGCCCGGACCCCGCTCGGCGCCGTCCCGCTCGCCGCTCGGCCGCAGGGACAGGCCACCGGCACCCTGATGCTCCGCCCGGAACAGCTTCGGCTCACCGCTCCGGCCGCCGAGGGCGCCGTGCGGGGAACGGTCACCGACGTGTGCTTCTACGGCCATGACGCCATGGTCACGGTCGCCGTCGACGGCCACGACACCCCGGTCGGCATCCGCGTCGCGGGCCCGCTGCCGGTACAGCCGGGCGACGCGACCGGCGTCCGGGTGACGGGAGAGGCGACACTGCACCCGGCAGGCTGACCGGGCCCTTGGGGTGACGGGTCTTGTGCGGTCGCCGCACCCCTAATACGTGTATGTGGCAACTAGTGATGAGAGTCGCGCATGTGACGGTCACGTTTCGACGAACAGGGATTACGTTTCAACAAAGGGGGACAAGAAGGCTTGACGCGCGACCCGGCATAGGGCTGTTATGGCGACCACGATGTTCGGTCAAGTTGGTTTCTGGTCGATTTCGATCACTAGCCGACGAGGGCCTCTTGATGACCGAACCACTTGTCCCCAGGGAGCCGTTCATGCATCTCACACCTTCCGGTCTCTCCGTGCCCGGCACGAGCCGCCGCACCCTGCTGCGCGGCATAGGCGGGGCCGCGGCGCTCGGCGCGGGCGTCCCGCTGCTCAGCGCCTGCGGCGGCAGTGGCGGCTCGGCCGCTGACTCGAAGACCGTCTCGCTCGGCTCCAACGCCTCCGACGCGGTGCCGAAGAAGGCGTTCGCGGAGATCTACGCCGACTTCGCCAAGAAGTCCGGCATCAAGGTCGACGTGAACACCAAGGACCACAACACGTTCCAGGAGCAGATCAACTCCTACCTGCAGGGCACGCCGGACGACGTGTTCCACTGGTTCGCGGGCTACCGGATGCAGTTCTTCGCGGCCAAGGGGCTGGCCAGCCCGATCGACGAGGTGTGGAAGAAGATCGGGGGGAACTTCCCCGAGGCGATGAAGAAGCTCAGCCAGGGTGAGGACGGCAAGTCCTACTTCGTGCCGCTGTACACGTACCCCTGGGCGCTCTTCTACCGCAAGAGCGTCTTCCAGGAGAAGGGCTACGAGGTTCCCACCACGTGGGACCAGCTCATCGCGCTGTGCAAGCAGATGAAGAAGGACGGCCTGGTCCCGATCGCCTTCGGTGACAAGGACGCCTGGCCCGCGATGGGCACCTTCGACCAGATCAACTTCCGTGCCAACGGCTACGACTTCCACGTCGAGCTGATGGCGGGCAAGGCCTCCTGGACGGACGCCAAGGTCCGCAAGACGTTCGACCTGTGGTCCGAGCTGCTGCCGTACCACCAGGAGGGCGCGGTCGGCCGTACCTGGCAGGACGCGGCGCAGACGCTGGTGTCGAAGAAGGCGGGCATGTACCTGCTGGGCTCGTTCGTGGGCCAGCAGTTCACCAACAAGGCCGACCTGGACGACCTGGACTTCTTCGCCTTCCCGGAGATCGACCCGGCGTACGGCCAGGACACCGTCGAGGCCCCCACCGACGGCTTCATGATGAGCAAGAGCCCGAAGAACAAGGCCGGCGCGGTCAAGCTCCTGGAGTTCCTCGGCACCCCCGAGGCGGAGCAGATCTACCTCAAGGCCGACCCGAACGTGGTGGCCGCCTCCACCAAGGCCGACACCTCCTCGTACACGCCGCTGCAGAAGAAGGCGTACGAGATGATCTCCGGGGCCAAGAGCCTGACGCAGTTCATGGACCGCGACAGCCGCCCGGACTTCACCTCCACGGTGATGCAGCCGTCGCTGCAGAAGTTCATCCGTGACCCCAAGGGCATCGACAGCCTGCTCTCGTCGATCGAGCGCCAGAAGAAGACGATCTTCGCGTCCTGACGGCCGACCGTCCCGACGGCCGCCCCACGACCGCCTCCGCGGTCACGTAGGCGGCCGTCGGGGCGGCTGTCCCCAGGACTGTCCGCCCCCAAGACCGTCCTCACGACTGGATGACCGACAGACATGACGACCTCACCCACCAAGAGCCCGGAAGCGCCCGCGCCGCCTCCGGGCTCCACCCCTGCCGCGAAGACGGCGGCCACCAAGGTGCCCCAGGGGCACAAGCGCCTCCTCACCGGGCGTGACCGGCTCACGCTGGGCCTGATGGCGGGCCTGCCGACGATCCTCCACGTCGCCCTCGTCTGGGTGACCGCGCTCGCCTCGATCCTGCTGGCCTTCACCACCTGGGACGGCATCGGCTTCGACTCCATCGAGTGGGTCGGGCTGCACAACTTCGAGGAGTTGTTCACCAACAACCCGCAGTTCTGGCCCGCGGTCGAGCACAACATCGTGTGGTTCGTCGTGCTGATCCTGATCCCGACGCCGATGGGGCTGTTCCTCGCGGTGCAGCTGGACAAGCAGATCCGCTTCAGCCGCGTCTACCAGACCGCGTTCTTCCTGCCCGTCGTGATGTCGCTCGCGGTCATCGGCTTCGTGTGGCAGCTGATCTACAACCCCGACACGGGCCTGATCAACAGCATCATCGGCGCCAACAAGCCCGGCCACTACATCGACTGGATCGGCGACCCGGACCTGAACCTGTGGGCGATCCTGATCGCCGCGTCCTGGCGCCACACCGGCTACATGATGATCCTCTACCTGGCCGGTCTGAAGAGCGTCGACCCGTCCCTGCGGGAGGCCTCCGCGCTCGACGGCGCCAACGAGTGGCAGACGTTCAAGAACGTCATCTTCCCCACCCTGCGCCCCACGAACACCGTCGTGCTGGTCGTCACCATCATCGAGGCCCTGCGCGCCTTCGACCTCGTCTTCGTCTTCAACAAGGGCGCCGAGGGCACCGAGCTGCTGTCGATCCTGGTCACCAACAACATCATCGGTGAGTCCAGCCGTATCGGATACGGCTCGGCCATCGCCGTCGTCCTGCTGGTGATCTCCCTCGCCGTGATCATCCCCTACCTGATCGCGACCTTCCGGAAGGAGCGGCGCGCATGAGCACCACCGTCGCCACCGACGCTCTGAAGCAGCGCACTCCCGTCCGCCCCGCCCGGGTCCTGCTCCACGTCTTCCTCGGCGGCGCGGCGCTCGCCTGGCTCGCGCCCCTGCTGTGGGCGCTCTACGCGGCGATGCGCCCGTACGGCGAGACCAGCGAGAAGGGCTACGTCTCCTGGCCCGACAAGCTGAGCTTCGACAACTTCACGAACGCGTTCACCCAGTCGGACATGACGCACTACTTCGTGAACACGCTGATCATCGCCGTGCCCGCGGTGCTGCTGACGCTGTTCCTGTCGTCGATGGTCGCGTTCTACGTCAGCCGCTTCGACTTCCGTGTCAACCTCTTCCTGCTGCTGGTGTTCACCGCGGGCAACCTGCTCCCGCAGCAGGTCATCATCACCCCGCTGTACCGCCTGTACCTGCTCATCGACATCCCCGGCATCACGATGAGCGGCAAGCTCTACGACTCCGCGCTCGGCCTGGTCCTCATCCACGTGGCCTTCCAGTCCGGCTTCTGCGCCTTCGTGCTGAGCAACTACATGCGGTCCCTGCCGCACGAGCTGACCGAGGCCGCGCTCGTCGACGGCGCCTCCGTGTGGCGCCTGTACTGGCAGATCGTGCTGCCCCTGTGCAAGCCCGCGATGGCCGCCCTGGCGACGCTGCTGTCCATCTGGATCTACAACGACTTCTTCTGGGCGCTGGTGCTGATCTCCACCGGTGAGAACATGCCGATCACCTCGGCGCTGAACAACCTCTCCGGCCAGTACTTCACCGACCCCAACCTGGTCGCCGCCGGCGCCCTGCTCACCGCCATCCCGACGCTGGTCGTGTACTTCGCGCTCCAGCGCCAGTTCGTCAGCGGTCTGACGCTCGGCGCCAACAAGGGCTGACACCGGCCCCGTTCGAAAGAGAACAACCCGACCCATGAGCACCCTGAACGTCCCCGGCATCGCGTACGGCGGCGACTACAACCCCGAGCAGTGGCCCGAGGAGGTCTGGCACGAGGACGTACGCCTCATGCGCGAGGCCGGCGTCACGATGGTGAGCGTCAACATCTTCTCGTGGGCGCTCCTGGAGCCCCGCGAGGGCGAGTACGACTTCTCCCGCCTGGACCGCATCCTCGCCCTGCTCCACGAGAACGGCATCGCGGCCGACCTGGCCACCCCGACGGCGGCGCCCCCGGCGTGGTTCTTCCGCGCCCACCCCGAGGCGCTCCCGGTCGACAAGGACGGCCGCACCCTCTCGTACGGCAGCCGCCAGACGTTCTGCCCGTCGAGCCCAGCCTACCGCGAGGCGGCCCTGCGGATGGCCGGCGAACTCGGCCGCCGCTACGCCGACCACCCGGCGGTGGTCATGTGGCACGTCCACAACGAGTACGGCTGCCACAACGGCGAGTGCCACTGCGACACGAGCGCGGCGGCGTTCCGCGTCTGGCTGCGGGAGAAGTACGACGACGACCTGGCGGCGCTCAACGACGCCTGGGGCACGACGTTCTGGAGCCAGTGGTACTACGACTGGGACGAGATCATCCCGCCCCGCGCCACCGGTGCCGTCCCCAACCCGACGCACCAGCTGGACTGGCGCCGCTTCTGCAGCGACGCGCTGCTGTCCCTGCTGAAGGCGGAGCGGGAGGTACTGCGGGGCGCGGCCCCCGAGGTGCCCGCCACCACCAACTTCATGGTGATGTACAACTTCGACAAGCTGGACTACTGGCGCTGGGCGCCCGAGCTGGACATCGTCTCCAACGACCACTACCTCCAGTCCACGGACCCCGAGTCGGAGATCGACATCGCGCTCAGCGGCGACCTGGTCCGCTCGCTCGCGGGCGGCCGCCCGTGGCTGCTGATGGAGCACTCCACCGGCGCGGTCAACTGGCAGCCGGTCAACCGCGCGAAGACGGCGGGCGAGCTGCGCCGCAACGCGCTCTCCCACGTGGCGCGCGGCGCCGACGGCATCGCCTACTTCCAGTGGCGGGCCGCCAAGGCCGGCGCCGAGCAGTGGCACTCGGCGATGCTCCCGCACGCCGGCACCGACAGCCGGATCTGGCGGGACGTCGTCGCACTGGGCGCGGACCTGAAGGCGCTGGCGGAGGTGCGGGGCAGCACGGGCACCGCCGAGGTGGCCGTCGTCTGGGACTGGGACGCCTGGTGGGCCGTCGAACTGCCCTCCCAGCCGAGCGGTGAGCTGCGCTTCCAGGATCTGGTGCGGGCCTGGTACGAGCCGCTGTGGCGGTCCGGCGTGGCGGTGGACTTCGTCCGGCCCGACGCGGACCTGTCGGCGTACAAGCTCGTCCTCGCGCCGAGCCTGTACCTGGTGGACGACGAGGGCGCGGCGAACCTCACCGGCTTCGCCGAGCGGGGCGGCACGCTGGCCGTCGGCTTCCACAGCGGGGCGGTCGACGAGAACTGCCACATCCGCCTCGGCGGCTACCCGGGCGCGTTCCGCGAGGCGCTGGGCGTCCACACGGACGAGGTGTTCCCGCTGCTGCCGGACGAGTCGGTGGAGCTGACCGGGCTCGGCGAGGGCGCGCGGGGTGTCCTGTGGTCCGAGCGGGTCGCGCTGCGGGGCGCCGAGTCGGTCGCCACGTACGCCTCCGGCCCGCTCGCCGGGGTCCCGGCGGTGACCCGCCACGCGTACGGCACGGGAACGACCTGGTACGTGGCGACCCGCCCCGAACCGGAGGCCCTCGCGTCGCTGCTGGACCGCATCCGCGAGGAGGCGGGCGTCCGCCCGGTCCGCACGACCCCGGGCACGGTCGAGGCGGCCCTGCGCCGCGGCTCCGAGGCCGACTACCTCTTCCTGATCAACCACGGGGACGAGGAGGCCGAGGTGGAGGTGGCCGCGGACGCCGTCGACCTCTTGACAGGCAGCCCCCTCACCACCGGCTCACTGAAGCTGGCGGCCGGGGACGTGGCGGTGGTGCGCGAGCCGCGCTGACGGTGGCGACCTGCGTGGGGCGCCCGTACGGGCACTGACTCCGGAGTCGGTGCCCGTACGGGCGCCCGCCGTATTCCTACTCTTTTGATTCTCGCTCCATGAGTGGGACCCCGTACGGCATCGGCGAAGGTCCCGCCACCAGGGTCTGTGTTACGGCCTGGGGGCCGCCAGCGGCGGGAGCGCGCCCGTCTTCGCCGCCTGGGAGTACCAGAGCGCGCTGGACTTGGGGGTGCGGGTGAGCGTCGCGTAGTCGACGTACACCGCGCCGAAGCGCTTGCTGTAGCCGTAGGCCCACTCGAAGTTGTCCAGCAGGGACCACAGGTAGTAGCCGCGCACGTCCGCGCCCTCGGCGATGGCGCGGCGCACGGCGCGCAGATGGCCGTGGAGGTAGGCGATGCGCTCGGGGTCGTGGACGCGGCCGTCGCTGTCCATCTTGTCGTCGTAGGCCGCGCCGTTCTCCGTGACGTACAGCGGCAGGCCGGGCGCCTCCCGCGTGTACCGCATGATCAGCTCGTGCAGGCCGGTCGGGTCGATGGTCCAGCCCATCTCCGTGCGCTCGCCCGGCGTCTGGTGGAACAGGACGTCGTCCGCGGCCGGCCACGGCGAGTGGTCGCTCGCGCCGTGGCCGTCCGCCCGCGGCCCGGCCATGTCCGGCGACGCCGCGCCGACGAGGGTGGGCGTGTAGTAGTTCAGGCCCAGCGCGTCCAACGGCTGGTGGGCCGTCGCCACGTCGCCGTCCTGCACGAACGACCAGTCCGTCAGCTGCGACGTCGCCGCGAACAGCGACTCCGGGTACGCCCCGTGCAGCATCGGCCCGTGGAAGACCCCGTTCGCCAGGTCGTCGATCTTCCGGACCGCCGCCAGGTCCTCCGGGGTGTTCGACAGCGGCCGCACGACGGACGAGTTCAGGCTCACCGCCACCGAGTTGCGCGCCGGCATCACCGCGCGCAGCGCCACCGCGCCGAGACCGTGCGCCAGGTTCAGATGGTGGGCCGCGCGCAGCGACGCCACCGGGTCTGTACGGCCCGGCGCGTGCACCCCGGAGCCGTAGCCCAGGAACGCGCTGCACCACGGCTCGTTCAGCGTGATCCACTGCTCGACGCGGTCGCCCAGCGCCTCGCCCACGATCCGCGCGTACTCGGCGAAGCGGTACGCGGTCTCGCGCTCCGGCCAGCCGCCCGCGTCCTCCAGCTCCTGGGGGAGGTCCCAGTGGTAGAGCGTCACGGCCGGCTTGATGTTCTTCGCCAGCAGCTCGTCGACCAGCCGGCGGTAGAAGTCCAGGCCGCGCTGGATCGCCGGGCCCCGGCCCGTCGGCTGCACCCGCGACCAGGAGATCGAGAAGCGGTACGAGGTGAGACCCAGGTCCGCCATCAGCGCCACGTCGTCGCGGTAGCGGTGGTAGTGGTCGACAGCGATGTCACCGGTCTCACCACCGGCCGTCTTGCCCGGCGTGTGGCTGAAGGTGTCCCAGATGGAGGG
>NZ_LIRK01000385.1 GCF_001419765.1 Streptomyces torulosus | reverse complement strand
GGTAGGGGCATCTGGGTGCCCTGGGGGGCGCGGCTGTGGTGCGGTTCGCTGTGGTGGGGTGGGAGTTGGTTCATGAGGGTGTGTCCAGCAGGGCGAGGCCGGGGTAGTACTTGCGGCCGTTCGATTTGATCATGTCGGTGGGTGAGGCGAGTCCGACTTCCTGCCGTACGCGGGTGGCGAACGCGCGGGCGCCGGCGGGGCGGATGCCTTCGCCGCTGCTGCACCAGGAGGCGTAGGTGGTGTAGAGGAGGCCTTGTTCGACGCGGAGGTCGGGTTGGGCCTCGAGGTCGCGGGTGCAGCATTCGGTGAGGAAGCGGCCGATGTGGTCTTCGGTGTTGGCGTACGCGGTGGTGGCGATGCGGACGCGGTCGGGGCCTTCGAGGCTGTCGCGGGTGGTGAGGTAGCGGCGGGCGCCTTCGATGAGCCACTGCAGGATGCCGGGGCCTTCGTCGCGGACGAGTTCGAAGGCCAGATTGTCGATCTTGCGGTGGTCGGGGACGGTGCGTTCGAAGGGCAGCAGGCGGATGCGGCGCCAGAACGCGAAGCCGCCGGTGGACACTTCGGGGCGGTGGTTGCCGAGTAGCCACAGGTGGTGGGTGGGGCTGAAGGAGAAGTAGTCCTGCCGCATGCGGCGGGCTTTGATCTTGTCTCCGCCGGTCAGGAGCCTGACACGGGCTTCGTCGAACTTGTCGTTGGGCTTGAGCTCGCTGCAGACGATGAGCCGGCGGCCGTGGAGTTCGGTGAGCTCGGTGGAGTGCTCGGAGAACGCGCCGCGGTCCATGAGGAAGCCGGGCGGGGCGGCGTCGGCGTAGTCGCCCAGAATCTGGATCATGGTGTCGAGCAGGACGCTCTTGCCGTTCTTGCCCTGTCCGTGGAGGAAGGGCAGGACCTGCGCGCCGACGTCGCCTGTGATGGAGTAGCCGAGCAGCAGGTGCAGGAAGTCGATCATTTCCTGGCCTTCGGCGTCGTCGCCGAAGGTGTCGTGCAGGAAGCGGTGCCAGCGCGGGGTGGGGGTCTGCTGCGGGGCGACGCTGGTGGCGCGGGAGTGGAAGTCCCGGGTGGGGTCCGGCTTTCGCAGCAGGCCGGTGTTCAGGTCGACGACGCCGGCCGGGGTGCACAAGGCGTAGGGGTCTCCGTCGAGGGTGTCGGGGTCGACGGAGAGGTCTGGGGAGGCCTTGGCCTGGGTGAGGAGGGCTTTCATCCCGGTGGTGGACAGGGTGCGCTTCTTGTGGTGGTGGAGCTCGCGGTCGCTGAACAGGCCCCGCGGGTCGCTGTCCGGCATGTCCTCGGCCATCTCGCCCGCAGCCCACAGGGCGGCTTTCTCGCCGCCGGTGCGCTTCCAGCGGTAGCCGTCCCAGGAAAACCAGCCAAGGCCTTCGACGTGGCGGAACTGGTCTCGGTAGAGCTTGACGAACAGTTTGGCGTTGCCGCGGTCGGTGAGCGTGGTGGGCAAGGGTGCTGGCTGGGCCCAAGAAGGGGTGGCTGGGGAGGTGTTGGCCTGGGTGGGCAGGGCTGTAGGCCGTGAGGATGCTTGCTCGAGGTCCAGCATCTGCTGAGCGGCGGCGCTGGCGTCGAAGCGCGGGGTCTCGGCGCTGCTCATGAACGTCCTTTGAGGTGAAGCGGGCGGGCGGACCCGGCGGCGAGGGCGTCGTCGACGATGCGTTCGTTGCGGGCACTTTGCCAAGGACGCGCAGCTTCGGCGGCCTGGAGCAGCAGGGTCCGCGCGGTGGGTTCGTCGAGATGCCCGGCTGCCGTGAGTCCTCCTGCGGTGTAGGCGGCCTTGTTGAGCTTCTCGGTGAAGGCCGCGCCTTCAGGTGTGCCCGCGCACTCGGCGACCTCAATGAGCAAGGGATCCAGGATCCGGTGCCCGTCGGCGGCGATTCGGGGACGGCGGGCGCGGGGGATCTCGGGTCTGGGACGGACTGCTGGGCGCCGGATCACGTGGCCGGTCCTGACGAGTTCTTCGCCGAGCCATTCAGGCAGGGGTGCGGGCAGTCGGGTCGGCCCTTCACGCAGATACGTCCCCTGGGCGGTGCGGGTGGTGGGGGCGACGATGTAGCCGCCGTCGGCCCGTACGTCGACCTGCCATGCCAGGGCGACTTTGGAGCTGGATCCGGTCGAGCAGCGGAACCGTGTGGCTGGGTGCGGGTTTCGGTACCAGACATGCAGACCACCGGAGGGGGTGCGTACGCGCAGGGTGCTGTCGTCGTCGGCGGGGCTGGGCTGTCGGCGGAGTGCTGCCAGGAGTGCGAGGGTGTCGAAGCCGGACGCCAGTCCCTGCAGGTCGACGGAGTCGTGGATGGCGATGCCGGGCAGGAGGCGGTTGCGGTCAGGGACTGGCGCGGAGTGCGCGTCGATATCGATGACGATCAGGTCGGCTCCCCCGCAGGCGACGCCGACGCCCCAGGACGGCGTGCGAGACCACCAGGCGTCGATGCGCGCAGCATTGGTTGTCGCGGCGTGGAAACCATGGCATGGACGGCCTGCGGGAAGGCAGGCACAGTCGGCCGGCTGATGATGCTGATCTTTGCAGGCTGCGCAGTTCGCTGCGGGGGTCTTGCGGCCAGATGCAAGGGGATGGACAGGCCAGCCCTGCTCGGCGCACCACCGGGCCACGGCGTGCGGTGTGGCAGGCCTCGCAGGGCCGGCAGGCACTCTCGTCGCGCTGGGGCCGAGCACGTGTCTGTCCTTCTTCGAGGTTCTCGTCCCTTCAGTCCCTGACCGGCCCAGCTGGGGCAGTAGCCACATGCTGGAGTGAGGGACCCAAGGGACTGTAGGGACTGTGTTTCGGAAGAGAGTCTAGGACCCAAGGACGATGGTGGGGGGCAGCTCCCCCGCGTGGCGGCATACCAGCTTTACAGTCCCTCCGGTCCCTTGACCCACTCCGCGAGACAACTTATAGGAACTATGCCCGAATTGGAGTGGCTGGAGGGACCGTAGTGCACATAACTAACGGGGGCGCGCCCCTCCGTGTCAGGGACTGGCGCCTGAGCGGGGCCGTCAACTACGCCGGACTTATCGCCGACGGTGCTCCCAGCGGCTTCGAATGTCGGCCCGCCACCGGGCCGACAGGGACGAAGCGGTCCGCTGCAACCCTTGGTCCCTCACATCAGTCCCTGAACATTCTCGCAGGCCAGAGGAGCAATAGGCTACTCGCAAGGGACCCAAGGGACTGGAATCCCTAATTATGCGCCAGCTGCGTACCTGTAGATGAACACATGCGCCCGCGCGTACCCGCATACAGGGCTTGTTCATAATTCCAAGCGAGAGTCCCTTGAGTCCCTTGGCTGAGCTCTGCACCTCTTTGACCTGCACTTTTTCCAGGGACTGAACAGCAGGGACCGAAGCAGCCTCTCGTTGCACGGAGTCTGGGCGCGGCCGCGGCACCACATTGAGAAGAACTCCCGGAGTCGGCGGCTCCAGCCGGGGCAGTGCTGCGTGCACACCAGGCAGTGGCCAGGAACAGCCACGGGGGCAGGCGCCGCTGTTGCAGCCGCCGGACGCTAGTACTTACCTACATTGGGGTGCAACGGCCGTCCCCGGGCCGGGCCCGGCGGGGAGCCAGCGGCGCAGCACCGGCCGCGCCCCGGAGGCGGCAGCCGGCTGATGGGTGCAAGACCGGACCGGACGTGCGGCGCGGCCGCGGCTACAGGCGCTGGGCGAGGGTCTCGCAGTAGGCCAGGGGAACGGTCGCCTGGTACAGGTCGCCATCGGCTGCGTTCCGGGAGGCCATCCCGAGCATCATCGCGAGGCTGTGCAGCGTCTCGTCTCCGTCGGAGGCGTCTTCGCCCAGGCGGGCGCGCAGTACGCGGTCGGCCTGGTCCAGGACGTCGGGCCAGTCCCCGGCGTGTGTCTTCGGGTCCACCCCGGTCAGGGGCGTCAGCCACAGGTCGGCGTGTGACTGGAGCAGTTGCTCGGCCGACCGGTAGTCCAGGACGGACCCGCACGACAGGCGCAGCCCGTCGGTGTCGGCTGCGGCGCCCGGCCATCCGGGCAGGGCCTCGGAGTGGGCAGGGCACAGGAGTACGAGCCAGTCCGGCGGCTCCCCCGGCGCGGCGGCGGGGCCCTGCCGGAGCGTGGTCGCCGTGGCGGGGCAGTCCAGCACCTGGCGGAGCCCGGTGAGCTGTCGGCTGGTGATCTGCTCCAACTGCTTGGCGGCGGAGTCGGAGAAGGCGATCCGGGCGCGGCGCGGGGCCATCAGGCGACGGCCGGGCGCTGCGCGGCGAGCCGGGCGAGATGGGTCTCGCGCAGCTCCTCCCACGGCGTGCAGTCCTCCACCGAGGGCAGCCCGTTGGCCGCGATGTCCTCCAGGACGGCGGCGAACTGGTCGGCGCTGGCGCGGGTCTTGGCCGCGTACGCGCGCAACCCGTCGGCGGCTGCGGGCTCCAGCTGCTGCCGGGCGTGGTCGGCGGGGGCCGGCTGTTCGCTCATCGAGGGCTCCAGGGGCAGAACTGGCGTCTGCTCCAACGGTATCGGCCGCCTCGGGCCCTGGGGACCACTCCGGACGAACCGGCTCGTACGAGGGAGCGGACCCAGGACCCAGGTGGGACCCAGCTTCCGGCGCGTTCCGCGGCCACCAGGGAGAAACGCCGGTCCCAGGACCCAGAGATCTCGGTCCCGGGGGGCGCTGCGGGGTCCTGGTGCCAGCCCGCTGCCCGATGACACAGATCAGCTGAACAGTGACACAGTGAGCGTGTCCACCTGGGAAAACGGGGGGTCGATGACACAGATGACACAGATCGGCCGGACTGTTCAGGCGGGCAAGGGATCGAATCCGGATGCGGTCCGTAGTCACTCTGAGAGGGCTGTCACGCTGATCGGCAAGGTGGCCCGAATCCGGGGGGCGGGCCCGTGATTCCGGGCCGAACCGCCAGCGTGACAACCGGATCGGGGTGCGTGACAACGGTGAGCGTGACAGTCACCCTCGGTGATCGCGAGAGCGGCTGTTCCCCGGCTTCCTCCCAGGCTCACAGGTCACCTCCCAGGAACGCGTCTGCCTGGGGAAACAGCCCTCTCACCTCCCAGACATCACAGGCGTTCCGGGGTATTTCCGGCCTCGGCCTCCCAGGTCCCTCACAGGTCTGTCCCCCAGGCGCTGGAGGTCTGGGGACAGCGGAGCGTGAGGCAGGAGCGCGTCGGAGCAGACCGTGCGATTACTGCGCTACGACCGGGCGCGGGCGAGGAACACGGCGAGGTCACCTGTGGCTTCGGGTTCGGTGGTGGCGAGCCGGGCCGCGAACGCCAGCTGGTCGACGTCGACGCTGGGGACCAGGCGGGCGAGTTGGGCGAGCAGCGCGGCGTGCGCGAGGACCGGCGGGGTGAGAAGGTCGGCGGCGGCCTCGCGGGCGGCCGGGTCGTGGTAGTGCCCGAGGTGCGCTGCGAGGGCGTGAGCGAGCCAGGCGTCGACGTCGGCCTGGACGTACCCGCCCGCACGGCGGGTGAGTTCGTCGCGTACGGCTTCGTCCCCGTCGCGGGGCTCGGTCTGCTCCAGCGTGCCGAGCTCGCGCAGCGCCTGGAGCTCATCGGCGCGGGCCGCGATCCGCGCGGCCTCGCGCAGCTCGGCTTCCCGGGCGGCGGCTGCCGCGGCGTCGACGGCGAGCTCGGCCTGGACGACGTCGTCGGTGTCCGGGTCGTAGACCGTGTCCGGGGCTGCGGCGGCGAGCAACTGGTCGATGCGCTCCCACTCCGCGAGCTCCGCCCGGCCGCGTTCATCGTCGGCGAGGTGCTCATGGCGGGAGTCTTGGCGCGCGTCGAAGCGGGCGTCCTCGAGGGCCGCTTCGACGGCGGCTGCGGTCATCCCCTTCGCCCGGCGGCACACCACACGCCGTCCGATCCGGGCGTGGTCGACCGGCTCGCGGGGCGCGACTGGCCCGGGAACGGGATGGCGAAGAATGCGCCGGGGCGGCCAGGGGCTGCTCATCAAGGCCTCGCATTTCAGGGTGCGGAATAAGGTACGGACCGCCGCCAGAGCGCTGTGCGAGGGCCGCTTTGTGCCAGGCGTAGCAAGGCAGTTGTCACTGGATCTGCACGCTACTTGTCATCGGCGAGGAGCTAGGCAGGCTGGTTGTCACCGGACGCGCCGTAGCTGGCGAGGCGGATGAGTCGGGCCTGGGGTCTCAGTGGCGGTCCATCGCGTCGATCGGCGCTGTCACGTTGTTGGGTGGGAAGGTGTCTGATGGTGCATCGTGGCGTGGTGGAGCCCGGTTCCGGGCTGGGCTCAGGCCGCGGTGGCGAGGGCGGCGACGCCGGTGATCTGCTCCCAGATGGCGAAGCGGACGGTCATCTCGGCGCGGTAGTTGTGTGCGGGCATCAGGTGTCGGCGGGGCCGGAAGTGGGGCGAGATGCCGCTGAACGCGGACAGGAACCACTGGGCTGCACCAACGCCGCGGAAGCCCTTCATCGCGCGTTCGCGCTGCCTGGTGGGCTGGTGGCTGTTCTCCGCTCTGTTGTTCAGGCCCTTGTGTGAACGGTGCTCGACGGAGGGCATGACCTCGCGGTGGGCCGCGCCGTAGGAGCGGAGCTTGTCGGTGACGACCACCCGCGGCACCATTCGGCACTTCTTCATCAGCCTGCGGAAGAAACGCCTGGCCGCGGCCTTGTCCCGCCGGTTCTGCACCAGGATGTCCAGGACGTTGCCGTCCTGGTCGACGGCCCGCCACAGGTACCTCTGTTTCCCATTGATTTTGATGAAGACCTCGTCCAGGTGCCACTTGTCCCCAGGCCTAGGCTGTCGGCGGCGCAGCGCGTTGGCATAGGCCTGCCCGAACTTGCCGCACCAGCGGCGCACCGTCTCGTAGGAGACGGTCACGCCGCGCTCGAGCATCAGCTCCTCGACCTCGCGGAAGGACAGAGGGAAGCGGAAGTACAGCCACACACAGTGGGAGATGACCTCGACCGGGTACCGGTGCCCCTTGTACGACAGCGACACGGCCCCCACGAACAGCCACCTCCAGCGCGATCAACCAGAAGATCATCCCACCGGTCAGCCAACGTGACAGCGCC
>NZ_LIRK01000384.1 GCF_001419765.1 Streptomyces torulosus | reverse complement strand
CCTGGGCCAGACCAGCATCATCCCCGTCCTGCTCGTCCTGGCGGGCTGCTTCGCGGTACGGGGCGAGCGCGCCAGCGGCGTCTTCACAGGAGTCGCCGCCGCCCTCCAGCCCACCGTGCTGCTGTTCGTGCCGCTGCTGTGGTTCACCGGCCGCCGCCGGGCCGCCGCGAGCACCGGGATCACCTTCGCCGCCGCCACCACGCTCGCCTGGGCCGCGATGCCGCACGACTCGTACGCCTACTGGGTGCGCCATCTGGCGGGCGTGGGCCTCGGCGGCCGGGCGGACGATCTCGCCAACCAGTCCCTGCACGGCGCGCTGCTGCGACTCGGCCTCCAAGGCCCCCTGGAGATCACGGTCTTCTTCACGCTGGCCGTCGCCGTCGCCGTGCTCGGCACGCGCCGCGCCATCCGCTACGCGCGCGACGGACAACTGCTGCTCGCCGTCGCGATCACCGGCTGCGTCGTGGTCGCCGTCTCGCCGACGTCCTGGAAGCACCAGCTGCTGTGGGTGCTGCTCGCGGTGGTCGGCCGGGTCGGCAGGAAGGCCTCGGCGCGGTACGTGTGGCCGGTCGCCGTCGTCCTGGTGATGACGCTGCCCGCGAAGATGATGGTGCCGAACGTCGGCGTCCTGTACCCGGTGCGTGACAACGTGGTCCTGCTGGCCGCGCTCGCCTCGGCCCTCGTGGTGCCGTTCTTGTCCCGCGCCTCGGAGTACTACCGGACCCCGATTCCCACCGAGTACGCCCCGAAGGCGCAGACCCGCCTCAGCTGGGCGCCGCTGCTGCGCCGGGCCGCCAGCCGCCCGAACCTGCTGTTCGAACTGCTGCTGATCCGCGTCACCTACGCCGCCTACCAGCGCACCCGGCTGGAGGCGGCCGGCAGCCGGGCCGTCGCCGAGGAGCACGCCCGGCAGGTCCTCGCGGTCGAGAAGGCCCTGTTCCTCGACATCGAGCACTGGTTCAACCACACGGTGGTCGGGATCGGCTGGCTGCGGGGCTTCTTCGACTTCTTGGTTCAGTCGGGCTCGGGGCCTGTTGCTCAGGCCGCTTCGGGCCGGCCGGTGATGTGGTCCCAGATGGCGAAGCGGATGATCATCTCGGTTCGGTAGCCGGGAGCGGTCATCAGGTGGCGGCGGGGCCGGAAGTGGGGTGAGATGCCGCTGAACGCGGACAGGAACCGCTGGGCTGCGCCGGTGCTGCGGAAGCCTTTCATCGCGCGTTCGCGCTGCCGGGTCGGTTGGTGGCTGTTCTCGGCCCGGTTGTTCAGGCCCTTGTGGGAGCGGTGCTCGACGCAGGCCATGACCTCGCGGTGAGCGGCGCCGTAGGAGCGGAGCTTGTCGGTGACGATCACCCGCGGCACCGCACCGGTCTTCTTCATCAGCCTGCGCAAGAAACGCCTGGCCGCAGCCTTGTCCCGGCGGTCCTGCACGAGGATGTCCAGGACGTTGCCGTCCTGGTCGACGGCCCGCCACAGGTACCGCAACCGCCCGTTGATCTTGATGAAGACCTCGTCCAGGTGCCATTTGTCACCAGGCCTGAGCTGCCGGCGGCGCAGCGCGCCTGCGTACCGCTGCCCGAACTTGGCGCACCAGCGGCGCACCGTCTTGTACGAGACGACGATCCCCCGCTCGAGCATCAGCTCCTCGACCTCGCGGAACGACAGCGGGAAGCGGTAGTACAGCCACACGCAGTGGGAGATGACCTCGACCGGGTACCAGTGCCCTTTGTACAACGGAGCCACGGCCCCCACGAACAGCCCCCTCCAGCACGATCCAACCAGAAGATCATCCCACCCGGTCAATCAACGTGACAGCGCCGGACGGCGTATTCGCCCAGCTCAACGGCCTGCTCAGGCAACTCCTACGGGAGAAGGAAGGACGGGAGTCCGAGCCATCGGCCTGCGTGATCGACGCCCAGAGTGTGAAGACCTCCACCAGCGTCCCCGCCTCCAGCCAGGGCACCGATGCCGGGAAGAAGATCGTGGGACGCAAGCGGAGCATCGTCACCGACACGCTCGGACTCCTGCTCGCGGTGCTCGTCACCGCGGCGAGCGTGCAGGACTCCGCCGCCGGCACCCGCCTCATCGACCAGGTCGCCGCCGAGCACCCCGGCATCCGCAAAGTCTGGGTGGACGGCGGCTACCGCCAGCACCTCGTCGAGCACGCCGCGACCCTCGGCATCGACATGGAAATCACCGCCCGCACCCCCGGGACCAGGGGCTTCACCCCGATCCCGAAGCGGTGGACGGTCGAGCGGACCTACGGATGGCTCATGCTCCACCGCCGCCTGGCCCGCGACTACGAAACCCTCCCCGAGCGCTCCGAAGCCATGATCCACCTCGCCATGACCGACCTCATGGCCCGCCGCCTCACCGGCGAGAACACCATCTCCTGGCGCGACTCGACACACCAGACCAAACAGCATATTCCGGGATAAAACATTGGGAGAAAACGACCTCTGAGAGGACGGCACGAAGCTGGCTGCCGGCCCATTGCGTGAGCGGCATGGCAGGGAGCCTCGGCAGGCGGTCCCTGGCTGTCGCCCGGCCGCTGATCAGCGGCTGCCGCGCCGCGAGGTGAGAGGCGCCGCCGCTCGACCGAGAAGGGCGCCACCTGGCTCCGCGTGAACGACGACGCTCACCAGTGGGGCAGCATCGGCGGCGTCGGCGTCGTCACCGGCGGCCCCGACACCTTCGGGCGCGTCTGTGTCGGCACCAACGGACGCGGCCTCCGGTACGGCGACCCGTCTGACCCGACACCCGAGCGGGGCCGCAGGCACGTCGGCCCGCGGCTCCGCCCTCATCTCCCCCGGGAGTCGGTTCCGGAACCGTCCCTCCCGTGCGTGTCCCCGGTGGAGGGGCCGGGGTGCGGCGTTCAGGCGAGCAGGAGCTCCAGTTCGGCCGGCAGGCCCGGGGCGTCTCCGTACGGGACGGCGCGCCGCGGAGTTCGAAGGCCCACCGGTGGGAGGGGGCGCAGCCGAACGTCCGCTCGGAGACGGCCGGAAGGGAGAGTTCGGCGCTGGCCGCCGAGTCCCAGATCAGGGCGAGGCCCTGAAGGTCCGCCGCGGGATCGGTGATCCACCGACCGGTCCGCAGGCCCGGGAACTCATGGGTGAACGAAGCGGGGCCCTCGGGGCGGAAGGCGGCCTGTCCGTGCTGGTGTGGGCGGGCTGTGATCTGGCAGACCAGGGCGGGGAGCGTATCCATGTGCATCTGTCGGTGAGCTCGCGGGGGCACGGTCCCCGGGGTGGCTGGGGTCTGCTTCTGGGCCGTCCGTGGCCGAGCCCGAGCAGACCGCCCGCGACACCGCGAGCGGTCCGCTGCTCGGGTCAGCATGAACTGACTAGGTGTCAGCCCTCCTCGACCGTACGGCGCCTGCGCGCGAAGTAGACCGCGGCGGCGCCGGCCGCCACGACCGCGAGACCGGCACCCG
>NZ_LIRK01000383.1 GCF_001419765.1 Streptomyces torulosus | reverse complement strand
TTGAGTTTCTGATCAATAGGACGTTCGTCAAGCCGTTCTTCGTGAAGCACGCGCTGGGACTACTCACACGGGAAGCGGAGATCCTCCGGCTGCTCGCGGATACGAGCGTGCCGGTCGCCCGCCTTCATGGTGTTGATGCGGCAGCCGAGCGTTGCGACCATCCGTCGCTCCTGATGTCGATGCTGCCAGGGAGCCTCCGGCTGGACGCGGAGGACATCGAGCGGAAGACAGAGCTCCTTGCCCGGCAGCTGGTGGCAATTCACGGGTTGCTGATTCCAAAAGGAGCCCGGCCGCGCACCTATCAGGCGTGGACCAGTCCAGAGCGGGTGCGTCTTCCCGAGAGCTCGAGAAAGCCGGAAGTGTGGGAGCGCGCCGTGGAGGTGATCCGGCGTTCACCCCCGACCTATCGGCCTTGCTTCTTGCACCGCGATTTCCACCCCGGGAACGTGCTTTTCACGGGGGATGGAGCCGATCTGGCGATTACGGGTGTCGTGGACTGGGTGGAGACGTCCTGGGGACCTGCTGATCTGGACGTGGCCCACTGCTCCACTGCGCTTGTTCTGTTGCACGGAGTAAGCGTCGGCATGCGGTTGGCAGACCACTACATCGCGGCTGGTGGGACGCTCAGCGACGATCCTTCTGATCACCTGTACTGGCGTGTGCTGGACGCGCTGGCCTTCGCGCCGGACGCGGAGAAGGTTGCCGAGCCCTGGCGGGAACTCGGGAGGAAAGACCTGACATCTGCCGTTCTCGAGCAGCGCTTGGAGGACTACCTCCAAGCGCTGCTCAGCCAGTACGGCTGAAGCCTTCGGTCAGGGTCGTCCGGCGGCCTTCTGCGCTGCCGGCGTCCGCGTCAGGCGCCGGGTCATGAGAGTTATGAGTGCCCAGTTCAGGTGGGCTTCGGAGTGTTGGGGCAGGCGTTCGTAGTCGCGTGCGTTGCGGCGGGCGTTCATACACCAGCCGATCGTCCGCTCGACTTTCCAACGGCGGGGCAGGACGACGAAGCCCTTGGTGCCCTTGGGTCGGGAGACGATGCGCAGGGTGAGCCAGAGGCGGTCGCGGGCCCAGTCCACGAGGTCGCCGGCATAGCCGCGGTCGGCCCAGACCTGGGTGATCTGCGGCTGGGTGAGGCGCAGGCGCCAGAACACGTCGCGGGCGGCGTCGCGGTCCTGGATGTCGGCGGGCGTCACCGTGATCATCACAGGCAGGCCGAGTGTGTCCACGGTGATATGTCGCTTACGCCCGTTGATTTTCTTCGCGGCATCGTAACCGCGGCTGTCCTTGCCGACAGTGGAGGCCCCCTTGACCGACTGGGAGTCCACGATCAGCGTCACCGGATGCGGGCAGCGGCCCTTGCCGGTACGGATCCTCCGGCGGAGCTGGTCACGGATGTAGGTGACGACCCCGGCCCGGTTCCATCGCCAGAAGAAGCCGTAGACCGTCTCCCATGGAGGGAAATCCGCGGGCAGGGCCCGCCACTTCGCGCCGTTGTCAACGATGTAGCGGATGCCGTCGACGATCTCCCGCCGGGGCCACTTCTCCGGGTGCCCGCCGGTCTTGGTCTGGCAGGCCGGGACCGGCAGCAAGGGTTCGAGAAGGGCCCATTCGGCGACGGAGGTGTCGGACGGGTAGCGGCGGCGACGGGAAGCAGCAGGCATGGCGGGCTCGGCAGGGTAATCGGCGGCGGGGCTATTTGGAGAGCTGGGCGAGGGGGGCACGGACCCCGGTGAGCTGGGCGGTGGCGAGCTGTGCCCATTCGTCGTCGGGATAACGGGACAGATGCGGATCGAGCGTGCCCGTGATCACCCGGGTAAGGCGACCGAGGATCTGCCGGAACTGCCGCTTGTCGTACTCGATCCAGTCCGCGGGATCGTCGGAGAACAGATAGCCGTCCCCGCGGGTCCAGGTGATCGGCGTCAGGTTCTCCGCGGCGACGACGTCGCGGACGTGCCGGATACCCCGGCCGACCTGCGAGCGTGTCAAGCGGGTTGCGGCCATGAGCTGGTAGGTGTGAAGGCCGGCGGGGCGTGCTTCCATCAGGGCGACGCGGACCAGGTCGCCGTAGTGCTCGGCCAGCGGCCGGGCCTCCCGGCGTCGCGGCACGGCTACTCGCCCTTGAGCAGCTGGACCAGCTGCTCGTCCAGGGTGAACTCGCCGTTGTCGAGGGCTCCTTCGAGCCAGTCCGCTGCCGCGCGGACCCGCCCGATCTGCCGACGGACGGTCTCGCGCTCGTCCTCGGTGAACTCCTGCCCCCGCAGCTGCGGGACCAGCCTGCCCAGGGTGGCCACGAAACCGTGGCAGGACCCGACCAGGTCGAGGTATTCGATGGTGTGCTCGATCGCGCGGACGGCAGGGGTGCGTTCCCGGATCCGCTCGCGCGTCTCGTTGGAGTTGTCGAACTGGGCGCGGTTGACGAGCATCCGGGTGGTGTCGTCCCGCATCGTCTTCCGGGCAACGGCCGGGCGGCGCAGCAAGTCGGTGGTCACCTGCTGGGCGACAGCGTCGTCCCTGGTCAGCTCCGTGACGACCCGTACCCTCTCGGCGGGGGTGACGTGCTCAGTCACGGTCGGCCGCTTCAGCAGATCGGTGGCAACCTGCGCGGCGACCTCGTCATCACGGGTCAGATCAGCGACCGCCTGAACTTTCTCGTCCACGGTCACCGGCCGGTCGACGCGCTGGCCGACGACCCGCTTCGCGCCATCCGGCGTCCACTGCCTCGCGCCGGTGCGCGGGTTGA
This sequence comes from Streptomyces torulosus, assembly GCF_001419765.1. Lineage (GTDB taxonomy): Bacteria > Actinomycetota > Actinomycetes > Streptomycetales > Streptomycetaceae > Streptomyces > Streptomyces torulosus. The sequence goes on along the minus strand of NZ_LIRK01000383.1, from coordinate 3,022 downwards.
ACGGCGCGTCCTCGATCGCCGCCCACCGCTCGTCCTCATCCGCCACCGACGCCAGGATGCGGTGAACGGTGAATGACACGCCTTCCTTGCGGTGCCCTTCGGGCCAGCGGTTGGCGGTGTATCGCCAGTCCTCCACCGTCCGCCGCTCAACACCTATGTCGTCCGCGAACATCTGCAACGACTCCGTCACCGTGAACAGGTCATCCGTGCCGTTCGGCATCGAACCGCCCACCGACCTCATCGGCTCGATCTCCAACGCCATGTCGCCCAGGGCAAACTGCGCGCGGGCGACCTGCGCGATCAGGTCCTTCGCCTGGGTGACGAGCTGTTCGTAACGCTGCCGGGTGACATTCCCAACTCGGTCGGCCACGTCGGTCATGAAGACCACCGCCCTCGCCCGGGCCCGGCCCGGCCACCACGACGTGACCGGTCAAGGGGCGCCGGCCCCGGTCACCGTCCACCGTGACGCGCGCGCGACACGCCGGGGCAGAGCGTGAACCAGGGGCGCTCGAAGCGCACGAGCCTTTCGCCCAACTACCTTGCAAAACCTACGGTGTTCGAGGTGTCCGAGAGGCGTTCGGCTATGGCGTTTCTGTAACGCCGTTCCGTGACGCCCGCCGCTGGCGGCAGGCCCGCACCCGGCAACGGTCCGAGCAGTACACCGCCGCCCTCGACCGTTCCACTCCCACCGTCCACGACCGCCCGCAAACCGGGCACTCCGCCTGCTCACCCCGCTGCAGCGCAGCCACCCGCTGCCGGGTCCGCTGAAGCCTCCGCCACCGCCGTGACCTGCACCGACCCGAGCAGAACACAGCCTCCGCCGCCATCGCCTGCGGCAGCGGATCACCGCACTCCCGGCAGTACCGCCGAGCCGTCCCGCCAGCCCCCACAACCCAGATCATCCAGGCGCACGCACCTCACGGCCAGGGATCAAAAACACCTACTGAGGAAGACCTCGTCCAGGTGCCACTTGTCGCCCGGCTGCACACGCTGGCGGCGCAGGCCGTTGGCGCAGGCCGTTGGCGTAGGCCGTTGGCGTAGGCCGTTGGCGTAGGCCTGCCCGAACTTCGTACACCAGCGGCGGACCGTCTCGTGGGAGACGAGCACGCCGCGCTCGCGCATCAGCTCCTCGACCTCGCGGAACGACAGCGGGAAGCGGAAGTACAGCCACACGCAGTGCGCGATGATCCCCACCGGGTACCGGTGCCCCTTGTACGACGGCGGCGCGCTGTCCACGGACCACCCCTCCCAGCATGACCAACCAGAAGATCATCCCACCCGGCCAGTCAACGTGACAGTGCCGTCCCTATTCATCCGTACGAAGGTGGGGACGGAACTGTGTACGCCGACACGCGTGCTCCCTGACGGGCATGACCGCCGCACCGAGCTGGCCGCTCGCCGTTCTCACGACCGGGTGGTGGGCCTGGGAGCGTCAGTCCTGGCTCCGCAGTATCCCGCCTGGCGTTTGAAGCACACCGGTCAGGATTCAGCCGCCGTGGACGCACGTGGGGCGGGTGTTTCATTCCGCTGGTGAGGTTGGTTTCTCGGTGGTCGTCCTCGCGATGGGCGTGGCCTGCGCGTGGGGTGAGGCGGATGCGGTGTCTGCTGCCGCGTCGGTCATCTTGAGGAGGGGGAGTGCGGCGATGAGCGTTCCGGCGGTGAGGAGGATGCTCAGGACGCCGACGCCCATGTTGTCCATGATCGCGCCGACGGCCAGGGGGCCGATGCCTCCGCCGAGTGCTCCGGCGCCGCTGAGGGCGGCCACCCACCGTCCGGTGGAGTCGATGACCGAGGCGGCGGCGAGTATCTGAATTAGGACGGCCAGCCAGCACGTCTGCCAGATGACTGCGGTGGCGATGAACAGGGTGGGGCTGTGGGTGACGATGAGGAGCCCCGTGCTGAACGCTTCGACGACGACGAACCCGGTCATCGAGCGCAGGCGGCCGAAACGCTTCACGGCGAGCGGTCCGGCTACGGCTCCGGCGAGTGCGACGATGCTGGAGAGGGCCAGGACGGCGGAGAGCACAGAGGCAGACATGCCGGTGTGGCCGCGCCCCAGGACGGAGGCGTAGGACCAGATTCCCTGCGTGACGGCCATCAGGAGGCCCGCGCCGACCAGTAGCACGGCGGAGGGACGGGCCGACCGGGAGGCTGAGTCGGGGGCGGTCGCGGAAGGACTGCTCGCCGGGCCCGAGCCGTCGGGGAGGTGGCCCACCAGGAACCAGCCAGGCAGGCAGCACACGGCCAGCAGGAAGAAGCCGGTTCCCCCGCCTGCGGACTCGTTGACGGCTGGGACGGCGAGGAGCAGCAGGGCACTCGCGAACAGCGCGCCGGTGATGGCGATCGAGGAGGTCTTGTCGGCGTCGTCGCCGATGCCGGCCAGGGCGGCGGTGGAGGCGGCGTAGACGGCTCCGAGTCCGGCGCCGAGCAGCAGACTGGCCACGATCAGCGTCAGCATGTCGAAAGCGATGGCGGCGCCGATGAATCCCACGGCGGCCACGGCCAGCCCCTGGCGGGCCATCCGGACGCGTCCGGGGCGGGCGGCGCGGTTGGCGAGCAGGAGGGTGGTGATCGCGACCGCCGTCAGCTGGCTGGCGGCGACGAGTCCGGCGCTGGTGCTGGGCAGGTCGAAGCGGTCGGCGAAGTCGTCCACGAAGACGGGCATCACGTTACTGCCGCTGCTGCCGAGCGTGACTCCGGCGATCAGGGCAGCGGCGACGGTGAACGTCAGCGCGCTGTCGCTGTTCGTTTTCACTGAATGCCCCTTGCACGGAGGGCCGCCTGGCAGGCGGGTGTGGGAGCGGAAGGGAAGGGGAGCATCGCCGAACCTCAGAACTGGTAGGCGGTCGGGTGCCGTGTCCAGTACTGGAGCGGCGAAGGGAGCCTCCGGGCATAGGGAACCGGCCGAGGCTCGGGAGCGGGCAGATGCCGGGTGGCACCAGGGCCGGGTGTGCGGTGTGCGCCGAAGGCTTGACCCGGCCCGACGGTCACCGGGTGATGCCGGCTCGGCACCGGCGCGTCA
>NZ_LIRK01000382.1 GCF_001419765.1 Streptomyces torulosus | reverse complement strand
CCCGTACGCCCGGCCGGGCGCGCGGGGCGCCCTGGTCTGCCTGGAGGACGTCGGCGAGGAGACCTACCGCCTCGACCGCTACCTGACCCAGCTGCTGCGGGCCGGCTGGTTCGACGGCGTCGCCGGTGTCCTCCTCGGCTCCTGGGCCCAGTGCGAGCCGTACGAGGGGGTCCGGGCCCTCCTCGTGGACCGCCTCGGCGGACTCGGTGTGCCGACGGTGGAGGAGTTCGGTTTCGGCCACTGCGACGGCGCGTTGACCGTCCCGTTCGGTGTGACGGCCGAACTGGACGCCGACGCGGGCACGCTGACGCTGGACGAGCCGGCGCTGCTCTGAGCCGGAGCCGGTCCGCGCGGAACCGGTCCGGGGCCGGCGCGCGGGACCCGGGGGCGCCGGGACGCGCGCTCACCCCGGCGGTGGGCTCCCGCCGGGCGGGGAGCGCCGCCGCGTCGCATCCTGGTCGTATGAGCCCGAAGACCACCGCGTCGGCCCGAGGCAGGGGCAGGGCACGCGGGCACCGGCAGTGGGGTGACATGTTGACGCCCGGCAGGGTCACCGTCGGCCTGCTCGCCGTGCTCACCCTCGTCTTCATCTTCGAGAACACCCGGAACACCAAGATCCGGCTGCTGTTCCCCGAGGTCACGATGCCGCTGTGGCTGGCGCTGCTCGGGACGGCGCTGATCGGAGCGGTGTGCGGGGCGTACTTCATGAAGCGCCGCTGACGGGCCGTCGGTACCAAGGCCCCGGCCGGGCGGCGGGCGCGGGACGGCTCGGCGTACCGTGGCCGGGTGTCCGAGAACATGCGCCACCTCGCCGAGGGCCCCCGTGTGGGGATACGGCATTTCACCCTCGACGACGGCCCCGAGTTCGTCGCGCGGGCTCGGGAGAGCCGGGACCTGCACCGCCCGTGGCTCTTTCCGCCCACCACACCCGTCGCGTACACCACCTACGCGGGGCGGCTCATCAAGGACCCCACGAAGGCCGGGTTCCTGGTGTGCGAGCGGGACGGTGGGGCGATCGCCGGGTTCATCAACATCAACAACATCGTGGAGGGCGCCTTCCAGTGCGGCGCCCTCGGCTACGGGGCCTTCGCCCACGCCGCCGGACGGGGGCTGATGGGGGAGGGGCTCGATCTGGTCGTCGAGCACGCGTTCACCGCCCTGGGGCTGCACCGGCTGGAGATCAACGTGCAGCCCGGCAACACCGCCTCCATCGCCCTGGCCCGCCGCTGCGGGTTCCGGCTGGAGGGCTTCTCACCCGACTTCCTGTTCATCGACGGGGCGTGGCGGGACCACGAGCGGTGGGCGCTCACCACGCGGATGCGGTCCGACGACCTGGCCAACCGCCCCTGAAATTAACTACGTTGCCGTCGACCCACTGTGTGCACGAGGGAGCGGCAGCCGTCATGGGGGACCTGGACAAGACCTTTCGCGCGATCGACGTCGGCGACGGCGGGGACGGACGATGGGCCGCCCACACGCGCCCGCTCTGGTCGCTCGCCGAGGGGTGGATGACCGAGGAGGGCCGCACCCCCGAGGGGGCGGAGCGGGCCCGGCAGCTGTTCGAGACGCACATGCCGGAGCTGGTCCCGGTACTGGACCGGCTCGTCCGGCAGCTCGATCGGCCCGACGCCGAGGCCTTCCTCACCCTCGCGACCCTGCGCCCCTTCTTCTCGGGCTGCACCCAGATCGGCGGCGCCGGAACCCTGCTGCGCAACTACGACTTCGACCCCGACGAGTGCGAGGGCGTGATCGTCCGCTCCGACTTCCTGCGCCCGGTGATCGGTATGCAGGACGCGGCCTGGGGGCTGCTGGACGGGATGAACGACGCCGGGCTCGCGGTGTCGCTCACCTTCGGCGGGCGCCTCGTCCACGGCCCCGGCTTCGCCGTGCTCATCGTCCTGCGCTATCTGCTGGAGACCTGCGACACCGTCGACGAGGCCGTGGGCAGGCTGCGGTCCATCCCGATCTCCCTCCCGCAGAACGTCACCCTCGTCGATTCCGAGCGGGCGGTCACCGTGTACGTGGGGCCGGACATCGAGCTGACCGAGGCCCCGGACGCCTGCGCCGCCAACCACCAGCATCTGCCGGTGCCCGAGGAGCAGGAGCGGTTCTCCCGGACCGGGCGGCGGCTGGCGGCGATCCGCGCGGCGGGCGTGGACGTGGCGGCGATGCTGGAGGCGCCGCTCCACCAGACCGCGTACGACGAGGGGCTGGGCACGCTCTACACCGCCCACTACCGGCCCGGCGAGGGACGCGTCACCTACCACTGGCCCGGTGAGTCCTGGGAGCAGTCCTTCGACGCGTTCGCACCGGGGGAGCGCACGATCCGCCTCGGGCGGCGCGGCTGAACCAGGCCCGTCGGGGCGGGCGCCGACCTCTCCCGGCCCGGTCCGTCGACGCGTTCCGGCCCCGTGGGCCCGCTCGACGACGCAGGATGGGGCCATGCGGAACATCGTCGTCGTGGACGCCCCCTCGAACCTCGGCCTGCGGCCGCCCGCCCCCGGCACCGTGCCCGGCTGCTACAAGCTCGCCGGGGCGCTCAGGGAGCAGGGGATCGTACGGAGACTGGGAGCCCTGGAGGGCGGTGTGGTGGTGCCGCCGCGATACGACCGCGGGGACTGGCAGGAGGGGGACGGGGTGTTCAACGCGGCCGCGCTCGCCTCGTACACCCGTCGGCTCGCCGACCGGGTCGAGCGGCACCTGCGCGCCGGGGAGCTGCCCGTCGTCCTCGGCGGCGACTGCTCGATCCAGCTCGGCGCCTCCCTCGCGATGCGACGGATCGGGCGGTACGGGCTCGTCGCGATCGACGCGTCCGCCGACTTCCGGCATCCGGGCAACTCGGACCGGATCGGCGCGGCCGGTGGCGAGGAACTCGCCCTCGCCACCGGCCGCGGACAGGACGACCTCACCGACCTGGAGGGCCTGAAGCCGTATCTGCGCGACGAGGACGTGCGCCTCTTCGGCATCCGGGACGCCTTCGAGGACGACCGGACCGAGCTGGCCGACCTGAAGATCCCCGTGGCGACCGTCGGCGACCTGCGCACGTGGGGCCCGGACGACCTCGCCCGGGTCACCGCGCAGAGCTACGAGACGCCCGAACTCGGTGGCTTCTGGGTGCACCTCGACGCCGACGTCCTCGACCCGTCCGTCATGCCCGCCGTCGACAGCCCCGACCCCGACGGACTGCTCCCCGACGAACTGACCGCGCTGCTCGGCCCGTTGGTGACGTCACCGCACTGCGTCGGCCTCAACGTCACCATCTACGACCCCGATCTCGACCCGGACGCCACGGCGGGCGCGCTGCTCACGGACATCGTGGTCGCCGCGTTCGCCGGCCGGTCCGGGAGCTGAGGCACCGCCGGGGCTATCCCCGCACGCGGCGGTCGGCGTACTCGAACACCGAGCCGTCCGGGTGCACGGCGATCAGATTGCGGCCGACGGGCGTCGGCACCGGGCCCGCGAGGACACGGGCCCCCGAGTCGTTGAGCACGCGGTTCGCCTCGTCGACGTCCTCGACCGCGATGGTCGCGGCCACCTTCCGCAGCACCTCCAGCTCGGACTCCGGGCCGCTCATCAGCAGGAAGCACCCGATGGCGGCGACCTGGACGCCACCGCGCTCGAAGCGCATCGCCGGTCCGCCCGAGAGTCTCTCGTAGAACGGCACCGCGGCCTCAAGGTCGTCGACGCAGATACGGAGCGTGGTTCCGAGAATCTCCATACGGAAAAGCCTAGTTGGAAAACCGCCCGGACCGGCCACGCGGGAGATCGTTCCGGGCGGCCGGAGCCGGCGGGGTCCGCGTGCGGGACCGCCCGCGGGGCCCGCGCGCCGCGTTACCCGGGGAGGGCATCGGGTACTCGGGCGGCATGGACCGCCTGGATCATCTGGAACATCTGGACAAGCACCTGGTCGACGAGCTGGCGCTGGTGGCTCGCGAGACCGTGCGGGACGAGCTGCGGCAGCAGACCCGCAAGCAGCGTCACCGGGCCGCGCTCTACGCCGCGTCCGGTGCCCTCGCCCTGTACGCGGGTGCCGCGCTGGCGCTCGCCCTCGGTCTGGCACTGTCGCTGGCCCTGCCCGACTGGGCCGCCGCACTGATCACGGCCGTCGTGCTCGGCGCGGCGGCGTACGTCCTCAGGGGCGCGGCCCGTCCCTCCGCGTCCCGGCCCGGCGCCGGGCATGGGGCCGAGCGCGCCGCCGACCATGACCACGGCGCCGGCGACATCGCGCCGGGCATGCCGCCGGGTGGGGTGGCACCGGCCGGTTACCCGCCGGTCCCGCCCGTCGCCCCGGCCGCCGGGCCGGTGCCGGGTACGCCGGGCGGGGCGCCGCCCGCTCCGGGCGGTGACCCGGAGACACCGCACCACAGGGCGTGACGCGCCATGGGCACCGCGCTGTCGGGACGCCGTCGCAGGGCCGTGGTGGTCACCGGGGCCAGCGCCGGCGTCGGCCGTGCCACCGCTGTGGCGTTCGCCGCCCGGGGCGACCGGGTGGCGTTGCTCGCACGCGGACGTGAGGGCCTCGCCGCGGCCGCCGACGATGTCGAGCGGGCCGGGGGCGAGGCCCTCGTCGTGCCCGTCGACATGGCCGACGCCAAGGCGGTGGAGGACGCCGCCCAGCAGGTCGTCGACGCCTTCGGGCACATCGACGTCTGGGTCAACAACGCCTTCGCCGGGGTCTTCGCGCCGTTCCGGGACATCACCCCCGACGAGTTCCGGCGGGTCACCGAAGTGACCTACCTGGGCTATGTGTTCGGGACCCGGGCCGCGCTGCGGCACATGCTGCCCCGCGACCACGGCACGATCGTCCAGGTCGGCTCGGCGCTCGCCTACCGGGGGATCCCGCTCCAGTCCGCGTACTGCGGCGCCAAGCACGCGATCCAGGGCTTCAACGAGTCGCTGCGGTGCGAGCTGCTGCACGACGGGTCGCGGGTGCGGACGACCATGGTGCAGCTGCCGGCCATGAACACACCCCAGTTCGAGTGGGTGCTGAGCCGGCTGCCGGGACGGGCACGGCCCGTCGCCCCGATCTTCCAGCCGGAGGTCGCCGCGCGGGCGGTCGTGCACGCGGCCGGGCACGGGAGGCGGCGCGAGTACTGGGTGGGCGGCTCGACCGTGGCGACCCTGATCGCCAACGCCGTCGCGCCGGGGCTGCTCGACCGGTACCTCGGCCGCACCGGGTTCGCCTCCCAGCAGGACCAGGGCGAGCACCGAGGGAACGGCAACCTGTGGGTGCCCGCGGACGGCCCCCACGGGCGGGACCACGGGGCGCACGGGCGCTTCGACGCCGAGGCCCGGACCAGGAGCGCGCAGGACTGGGCGTCACGCAACCGCGACCGGGTGGGCGCGGTGATTGCGGTCGGCGGGCTGGGCGCCGCGCTGACCGCCGGCCTGCGCCGCCTGGGCCGGACACCGTCGCGCCGGTAGGAACAGCGGGGAATGAGGGGAACGACAGGAAGGCTGCCTCCCGCGGGAGGCAGCCTTCCTGTCGTGCACTCGGCCCAGACGATGGGGAGAGAAGACACCATCTGGGCCGAGAATCCGGGGGTGTGCCGGCGTCAGCCCTGGCGGAGCTGCGGCAGCACCTTCGTGCGGTAGAAGTCGAAGAAGCCGCGCTGGTCGGGGCCGATCTGACCGACGTACACGCGGTCGAAGCCCGCCTCGACGAAGGTCCGCAGCTCACGGACGTGCTCGTCGACGTCGTCGCCGCACACCGTGTTCTCGCCGACCATCTCCTCGGTCACCAGCGGTCCCAGCTGCTCGAAGTGGCGGGGCGTCGGCAGGATCTGGCCCATCTCGCCGGGCAGGTACTGGTTCGGCCAGAGGCGGTGGGCCGTACGGACGGCCTCCTCGCGGTCCTGGCCCCAGCACACCTTCGTACCGCCACTGACGAGCTTGCCGCCCCCGCCGCCCTTGCGGTACTGCGTCACCATCTCCTCGTCCGGGCCCATCGTGATGAAGCCGTCGCCGACGCGGGCGGCCAGCCCGGCGGCCTTGGGTCCGAACCCGGAGAGGTCGATCGGGACGGGCTCCTCGGGGACCGTGTAGAGGCGGGCGTTCTCCACGGTGTAGTGGGGCCCGTGGTGGGTGACCTCCTCGCCGGTGAACAGGCGCCGCATGATCTGGATCGACTCCTCCAGCATCTCCAGGCGTACGTTCGCCGGCGGCCAGTGCGTGCCGAGGATGTGCTCGTTGAGGGCCTCGCCCGAGCCGAGGCCGAGCCGGAACCGGCCCCCGGTCATCACCGCGCTGGTCGCCGCGGCCTGCGCCACCACCGCCGGGTGGATCCGGACGGTCGGGCAGGTCACCGCCGTCTCGACCGGCAGCGACACGGCCTCCGAGAGAGCGCCGATCACCGACCACACGAACGGGCTCTGGCCCTGCTCGTCGTTCCACGGGTGGTAGTGGTCCGAGATCCACAGGCAGTCGAATCCGGCCTGCTCGGCCATCCTCGCCTGCTCGATGAGGTCAGCGGGACCGAACTCCTCGGTCGCCAGGAAGTAGCCGAACTCGGGCATGGGGGGTGTCCTTGGCTGGTGCGGGTCAGGTCGCGTCCGGGTACCCGGAGGTCACGGTGGAAACCCACGGCCTGGGCGGCCCCCACCGGTTTGGGCGACCCCACCAGGGGGACGCGGTAAGCCCGTACGGCGTGGGCCGGAAGCCCCGAGATCGAGGCCGTACGCCCAGATCGGACCATCGAGGACTCCACGACCGAGGACTCCGTACGCGCGACCCCGCCGGAGGCGAACCGTGAGTCGACCCCGCATCGTGATCGTCGGTGCCGGCTTCGCCGGCTACCGGACGGCCCGCACCCTGGAGCGGCTGACCCGGAACAAGGCCGACATCACCCTGCTGAACCCGACCGACTACTTCCTGTATCTGCCCCTGCTGCCCCAGGTCGCCGCCGGCATCCTGGAACCGCGCCGGGTCACCGTCTCCCTCACCGGCACCCTGCGCCACACGCGCCTGGTGCTCGGCGAGGCCGACGAGATCGACCTCGACGCGCGCACCGTGCGCTACGCCGACCCCGAGGGCGGTGTCGGCACCCTGACCTACGACCGGCTGGTGCTCGCCGCCGGCAGCGTCAACAAACTCTTGCCCATCCCCGGCGTCGCCGAGCACGCCCACGGCTTCCGCGGTCTGCCGGAGGCGCTGTACCTGCGCGACCACGTGACCCGGCAGGTCGAGCTGGCCGCCGGCTCCGAGGACCCCAAGGCCTGCCGCTCGCGCTGCACCTTCGTGGTGGTCGGCGCCGGGTACACCGGCACCGAAGTGGCCGCCCAGGGGCAGCTGTTCACCGACGAGCTGGTGCGCAGGCAGCCACGCTGGGACGGGGTACGGCCCCGGTGGATGCTGCTCGACATCGCCGAGCGCGTGATGCCGGAGATGGACGAGAGGCTGTCCGCCACCGCCGACCGGGTGCTGCGGCAGCGGGGCGTCGAGGTGCGGATGGGGACCTCCGTGAAGGAGGCGACACCCACCGGAGTGCTGCTGAGCGACGGGGAGTTCGTCGACACCCGCACCCTGGTGTGGTGCGTGGGCGTACGGCCCGATCCGCTCGCCGAGTCGCTCGGGCTGCCCATGGAACGCGGCCGGCTGCTCGTCGAGCCCACGCTCCAGGTGCCCGGCCGCCCCGAGGTGTTCGCCTGCGGGGACGCGGCCGCCGTGCCCGATCTGACCAAGCCCGGCTCGTACACGCCGATGACCGCACAGCACGCCTGGCGCCAGGGCAAGGTCGCGGCCCTCAACGTGGCCGCCTCCCTCGGCCGCGGCGAGCCGAAGCCGTACCGCCACAGCGACCTGGGCTTCGTCGTGGACCTCGGCGGGGTCAAGGCCGCCGCCAACCCCCTCGGCATCGCCCTGTCCGGGCCCGTCGCCGGAGCCGTCACCCGCGGCTACCACCTGGCCGCCATGCCCGGCAACCGCGTCCGCGTCGCCGCCGACTGGCTCCTCGACGCGGTCCTGCCCCGCCAGGGCGTCCAGCTCGGCCTCGTCCGCTCCTGGTCGGTCCCCCTGGACACGGCCTCCCCGGAACTGGCGAAGCCACCCTCCGCCCCCGCGAAGCCCGGGCCGGACGGACACGGGAGCGCCTCCGAAAGGACGGGCAAGGCCGACTCCGGGGGAGAGAGCGCGGCCGGGAAGAAGACCCCGGAGCCGACCGGGGCGGCACGCGGCCGGGGCACGCCGGAGCGGACCGACACCTCGCACACGCCCGCACCGGGTGCGGAAGGAGACTCATGAACAGCCGTCAACTGAACGAGCTGGCCCAGCAGTTGCGCGTCGACAGCATTCGCTGCTCGGAGGCGGCCGGGTCCGGGCATCCCACGTCGTCGATGTCGGCGGCGGAACTGATGGCGGTACTGACGGCCCGGCACTTCCGCTACGACTTCGAGCGGCCCGAGCACCCCGGCAATGACCGCTTCGTGCTGTCGAAGGGCCACGCCTCGCCCCTGCTGTACGCGGCGTACAAGGCTGCCGGGGCGATCAACGAGACGGAGCTGATGACCTACCGCAAACTGGGCAGCCGCCTCGAAGGGCACCCCACGCCGCGCCGTCTGCCCTGGGTGGAGACGGCCACCGGGTCCCTCGGCCAGGGCCTGCCCGTGGCCGTCGGCATCGCGCTCGCCGGGAAGCGGCTGGACCGCACCGGCTACCGGGTCTGGGTGATGTGCGGGGACAGCGAACTCGCCGAGGGCTCCGTCTGGGAGGCCGCCGAGCACGCCGCGTACGAGCACCTCGACAACCTGACCGCGATCGTCGACGTCAACCGGCTCGGCCAGCGCGGCCCCACCCGGCACGGCCACGACCTGGACGCCTACGCCCGCCGCTTCGCCGCCTTCGGCTGGCACACCATCGAGATCGACGGCCACGACGTGGACGCCGTCGACCGCGCCTACGGCGAGGCCGCGTCCACCAAGGGTCAGCCCACCGTGATCCTCGCCCGCACCCTCAAGGGCAAGGGCGTCGAGGCCGTCCAGGACCGCGAAGGGCTGCACGGCAAGCCCCTCAAGGACGCCGACGAGGCGATCGCCGAACTCGGCGGCCCGCGCGACCTCCGCGTAGAGGTGCCCGAACCGCCCGCCGCGCGGATGCTGCACGCCGTACGGACCGGGCACCTGGAGCTGCCCCGGTACGACATCGGCGACGAGGTGGCCACCCGCGACGCCTTCGGGCAGGCGCTCGCCGCGCTGGGCGGCGCCCGCGGCGACGTCGTCGCCCTGGACGGCGAGGTCGGTGACTCCACCCGTACCGAGTTCTTCGCCAAGGAACACCCCGACCGGTTCTTCGAGTGCTACATCGCCGAACAGCAACTCGTGGCCGCGTCGGTGGGGCTCGCGTCGCGCGGCTGGGTGCCGTTCGCCTCGACGTTCGCCGCGTTCTTCACCCGCGCCCACGACTTCGTCCGCATGGCCTCGATCAGCGGGGCCGGCATCAATCTCGCCGGCTCGCACGCCGGGGTCGCGATCGGCCGGGACGGGCCCTCGCAGATGGGCCTGGAGGACCTGGCGATGATGCGCGCCGTGCACGGTTCGACCGTGCTGTACCCGTGCGACGCCAACCAGACCGCCAAGCTCGTCGGCACCATGGCCGACCTCGAAGGCGTCCGCTATCTGCGCACGTCCAGGGGCGGGACCCCCGTCGTCTACAGCCCGACCGAGGACTTCCCCGTCGGCGGCAGCAAGGTGCTGCGGGCCTCGGACGACGACCGGCTGACCGTCGTCGCCGCCGGGATCACCGTCCACGAGGCGCTGAAGGCCGCCGACGCGCTGGGCCGCGAGGGCATCCCGATCCGGGTGATCGACCTCTACTCGGTCAAGCCCGTCGACCGCCGCACCCTGCGGGAGGCCGCGGAGCGCACCGGCTGCCTCCTCACCGTCGAGGACCACCACGCGGAGGGCGGCCTCGGCGACGCGGTCCTGGAGGCCTTCGCCGACGGGCGGCCGGTGCCCCGCCTGGTGCGCCTCGCGGTGCGGGACATGCCGGGCTCCGCCTCCCCCGAGGAGCAGCTGCACGAGGCGGGCATCGACGCGGAGGCGATCGCGGCGGCCGGCCGCCTCCTGGTGGAGCACGCGATCGCGCCCTGACCGGCGCGGCGGGAACGGTCCGTACGGAGTGAGGAGTTGACCATGGGGGCCGCACGCACCCTGCGGGTCGGCCGGCGCGGCGTGGAGATCCACCGCCCCGAGAAGGTGCTCTTCCCCGTGGACGGCGATGGGCAGGGGCAGGGCGGCGGCAAGGAGTACACCAAGGGCGACCTCGTGGCGTACTACCGGGCCGTCGCCCCGTTCATGCTGCCGCATCTGCGCGGGCGCCCGCTGATGCTGGAACGGCACCCGGACGGCCTCGGCGGCCCCACCTTCATGCAGAAGAACACCCCCGACCACTATCCCGACTGGATCGAGCGGGTGGAGGTGGCGAAGGAGGGCGGCACGGTCGTCCACGCGGTCTGCGAGGACACCGCCACCCTCGTCTACCTCGCCGACCAGGCCTGCGTCACCCTGCACCGCTGGCTCTCCCGGACCGGCCGGATCGACCGGCCCGACCGGATGGTCCTCGACCTCGACCCTGCCGAGGACGACTTCGACCAGGTCCGCCGAGCGGCCCGCGACGTCAAGGAGCTGCTCGACGAGCTGAGGCTGCCGTCGGCGCCGATGACCACCGGCTCCAAGGGCCTGCACGTCGTCGTGCCGGTGAACGGGCACGACGACTTCGACGCGGTGCGCGACGTCGCCCGGGAGATCGCCGAGGAACTGGTCCGCGCCCACCCCGAGCGGCTCACCACCGCCGCCCGCAAGAAGGACCGGGGAGGGCGCCTCTACCTCGACGTCCAGCGCAACGCCTACGCCCAGACCGCGGTCGCCCCCTTCACCGTACGGGCCCGTCCCGGCGCCCCCGTCGCCACACCGATCACCTGGGAGCAGCTCGACGACCCCGCCGTCGACGCGCGCCGCTGGACGATCGAGGACGCCGTCGACCAGGCCCGCACCGACCCCTGGGCAGGGGTGATGCGCCGGGCCCGCGCCCTCGGCCCGGCCCGACGGCGGCTCGGCACGCTGCGCGGTTGAGACCGTACGCATCCCGAAGGTTTGGCCAACGGCCGGGGGGCCACTCGGTGTTCGAGGTGGCCATGTCGAACACATCCAGCACATCCAAGACGCAGCGTTCACAGAAAAACCAGACGTCACAGAAGAACCAGACATCACAGGAAGCGGACGAACCGGAGGAGGGGCGGGAGTCGTCCGGGCATTCCCGGGACGAGGCGGCCCAGGGCCGTCCCACCCCCATGCAGATACTGCGCCACGCGCGGACCCAGCTCGCGGAGCTGACCGGCATGGCGCCCGAGTCCGTGTCGTCCTTCGAACAGACCGAGGACGGCTGGACGTTGGAGGTCGAGGTCCTGGAAATGGCCAGGGTCCCCGACACCATGAGCCTGCTCGCGAGCTACGAGGTGGAGCTCGACCCGGACGGTGAGCTCACCGGTTACCGGCGCGTCCGCCGCTACGAACGCGGGAGGGCCGACCCACGTCGGTCCGGCGGCCGCTAGGCCGTCGTCCCGCACTGGCATTCCCAGACACAGGCATCCCCAGACACCAGCACCCCATACAAGGAGGAACGGCCGGCATGACCGTAGTCCCGGCACAGCAGTCCGGCGGTGGAGGCGGCAGCAGCGGTCTCTACGACGTCCTGGAACTCGTCCTCGACCGAGGACTGGTCATCGACGCCTTCGTACGGGTCTCCCTCGTGGGCATCGAGATCCTGAAGATCGACGTACGGGTCGTCGTCGCGAGCGTCGACACCTATCTGCGCTTCGCCGAGGCGTGCAACCGGCTCGACCTGGAGGCCGGGCCGCGCAAGGACCCCGGCCTGCCGGACCTCGTCGGTGAGATCACCGAGTCCGGCGCGCGCGGCAAGTCGAAGGGGGCGCTGTCCGGCGCCGCCGAGACGATCTCCGATGCCTTCAAGCAGGCCCGCGACGACGGCCAGACCGAATCGCGACCCCGGGCCCGCAAGACCACCAGCTCGCGCAAGAGGGAGGAACAGGAGTGAGCACGTACGTCTACGGCATCACGGCCGGCTCGCACACCGCTCTCCCCGAGGGCATGGGCGGGGTCGGTGACCCGCCGCGCCCCGTGCGCATCCTGAAGGAGGGCGAGCTGGCGGCGATCGTCAGCGATGCCCCCGAGGGGCTGCGCCCCAAGCGCAAGGACCTGCTCGCCCACCAGAACGTGCTGAGCGAGGCGGGCGGGGGCGGCGCTGTGCTGCCCATGCGGTTCGGCAGCGTCGCCCAGGACGACGCGGCCGTCACCGGGGTGCTCGCCGAGCGTGCCGAGCACTACCGGGAACGGCTGGGCGCCCTCGACGGCAAGGTCGAGTACAACGTCAAGGCCAGCCACGACGAGCAGGGCGTGCTGCACCGCGTGATGAGCGAGAACGCCGAGCTGCGGGCGCTGGCGGAGACCAATCGCAAGGCCGGCGGCGGCACCTACGAGGACCGGCTGCGGCTCGGCGAGATGGTCGCCACCGCGGTGCAGCACCGGGAGGCCGAGGACGCGGCGGAGCTCCAGCGGGCGCTGGAGGCGGCCGCCACCGACGTCAGCGTGGGCCCCGAGTCCACCGGCTGGCTGGCCAACGTCTCGTACCTGGTCGACCGGCAGTCGGCCGAGGTGTTCCTCGCCGCCGTGGAGCAGCTCCGCAAGAGCCATCCGCACATCGAACTGCGGGTCAACGGTCCGCTGCCGCCGTACAGCTTCGTCGAGCCGGGCCCCGCCCAGCACGCGGAGGCGGAGGCGGCGCACTGATCGCGCCGCGCGCACGGCGCACGAGGTCGAAGGAGGCGAGTGCATGGGTCTGATCACCGAGGTGCTGCTGCTGCCGTTCGCACCGGTGCGCGGCAGCCTCTGGGCGGTGAGACAGGTGCTGGCCGAGGCCGAGCGCCAGTACTACGACCCGGCGGCCGTCCGCGCCGATCTCGCCCGCCTCGAGCAGCGGCTCGACGCGGGCGAGATCGATGAGGAGGAGTTCGACCGCTTGGAGGACGAGCTTCTGGAGCGGCTGGAGATCAGCGCGCGCAGGAGCACGGGAAATGGCGACGGGACGACATGATGAACCGAGTGGGACTGGGCCTCGCTGTCGGGGCCGGATACGTCCTCGGACGTACGAAGAAACTGAAGCTCGCCTTCGCGGTCGGCACCATGGTGGCGGGCAAGCGGATGAATCTCGGTCCGCGGGCGATCGCGGACCTGGTGTCCCGGCAACTGCTGGACAATCCGCAGTTCAAGGAGATCGGGGACCAGCTGCGCGGTGATCTGCGCGGAGTCGGCAAGGCGGCCACCGGAGCCCTCGTCGAACGCCAGATCGAAGGTCTGGCGGACCGGCTGCACGGCCGCACCTCCCAGGTGCGCGACCAGCTCTCCGGGGCCGCCCCCGGGCGGTCGGATCGCGACGAGGACGACGACGCGTACGAGGACGAGCGCGCCGAGGCGTCCGACGCGGACGACGAGGAGGGCGCCGGCGCCCGGTCCGACGCGGACGACGCCGAGGCCGGCGACGAGGAACCCGAGCGCGAGCGGCCGGCGCGGAAGCCCGCCGCGCGGGCCGCCAAGAAGGCCCCCGCGAAGAAGACCGCCGCCCCGGCCGCGCGCAAGGGCACGGCGAAGAAGGCCGCCGCCAAGAAGGCGGCTACAAGGAAGACCACCCCGGCCAAGAAGACCGCCCGCAAGACCACCCGGTCGCGGGCCACGAGGGGAGGCGGTGGCGATGACTGAGACCCTGGGTGCGGCGACCGGCCGCGCGACCAGGACGGCGAAGGGCGCGACCGACACGGCGAAGGGCGCGGCGAACGGCACCCCGTTCTCCGACCTCGCCCACAGCCCCGCCGTCGACCATCTGAAGGAGGAGGCCAGGGAGTTCCTGGCCGCGCAGGCCCAGCGGATGCTGGTCGGTCTGGGCCGCAAGCTCGGCGAGACCACCGGCAAGCTGAACGACATCGCCGACGGCAACAGCCCCGGCTTCGCCAAGCTCGCCCTGGAGGGCGGCCGCAAGCTCGCCGAGGGCAAGGGGCCGCTGCGCACCGCCCTGGAGCTGGGCGCGGGCCGGGCCAAGGACAGTGTGATGGGTGCCTTGAAGAACCTGGGCGGCGGCAAGGGCGGCCGCGGTGGCGGAGCGGGCAGCAAACCCACGGTGATCCTGGAAACCATCGACGTCGGTGTGCCCGTGCGCACCGCGTACGACCGGTGGACCCGGTACCAGGACTTCAGCACCTTCGCCAAGGGCGTCAAGAGCGCCGGCCGGGCGGACGACACCCACTCCGACTGGCAGCTCAAGGTCTTCTGGTCCAACCGCAGCTGGAAGGCACACACAACCGAACAAGTGCCCGATGACCGGATCACCTGGACGTCCGAGGGCGCCAAGGGCACCACGAAGGGCACCGTCTCGTTCCACGCGCTCGCGGACAACCTCACGCGGGTGCTGCTGGTGATCGAGTACTACCCGAAGGGCCTGTTCGAGAAGACCGGCAACCTCTGGCGCGCCCAGGGCCGCCGCGCTCGGCTCGACCTCAAACATTTCGCCCGCTTTGTCACTCTTAAGGGTGAAGCGGAGGAAGGCTGGCGCGGGGAGATCCGCGACGGCGAGGTCGTGCGCTCCCACGAGGACGTGGTGGCGGACGAGGAGCGCGAAGAGTCCCGTGACGACGACGAGGCCCGCGACGAGCACGAGGGCGCCTACGAGGACGACGAGGGCGCCTACGACGGCGACGAGCCCGACGACGAGCCCCGGGACGCCGACGAGGCCGACGAGGCCGACGAGGCCGAGTACGCGGACGAGGAGGACGCCGAGGACGCGTACGAGGAGGACCTCGAGGACCCCGACGAGGCGGAGGACGCGTACGAGGACGACGTCGAGGAGGACAGCGGCGAGGAACCGTACGACCATGAGGACGAGGAACAGGCCGCCGTGGGCGGGAGCCGCCGGTGACCTTCCCCAGCCGAGTCCCCGAGCCGTACGGCCAGAACGGCAGCGCCAACCTCGCCGACATCCTGGAGCGTGTACTGGACAAAGGTCTGGTGATCGCGGGCGACATCCGGATCAACCTGCTCGACATCGAACTGCTCACCATCAAGCTGCGCCTCATCGTCGCCTCCGTCGACAAGGCGAAGGAGATGGGTATCGACTGGTGGGAGACCGACCCGGCCCTGTCGTCGCACGCTCGCCGCGACGAACTCTCCCGAGAGAACGCCGAGTTGCGCGCCCGGCTCGCCGAGCTGGACGACGGCCGTCCCCGGCGTGAGCCGGAGCCGGCCGTCGAGCGCGGCCGTGCCAGAGAGGAGTCCTCATGACCGGACTGCGCTACGTGTACGCCGTGTGCCGACCCTTCGACGCGCCGCTCCAGTCCCAGATCACGGGGGTCGGGGGCGCCCCTCCCCGGCTGCTGCGCCACCACGACCTGATCGCCGTCGTCAGTGAGGTGCCCGAGCGGGACTTCGCGGAGCAGCCGCTCCGTGCCCACCTGGAGGACCTCGACTGGCTGACCGAGACCGCCCACGCCCACCAGAACGTGATCGACGCGCTCACCGTGGTCACCACCCCGCTCCCGCTGCGCCTCGGCACGGTCTTCCACGACGACAGCGGCGTACGGGTCATGCTGGAGGCCCGTGAGGAGGGCTTCCTGCGCACCCTGGACCGGCTGTCGGGCCGGGTGGAGTGGGGCGTCAAGGTGTACGCGGAACCGGAGACCGAGGAGCAGCCGCCCCGGGAGCCGGCGAAGGTCACCAGCGGGCGGGACTATCTGCGGCAGCGGCGGCGCAGCCGGCAGGCCCACGAGGAGATGTGGGAGAAGGCCGACCGGTTCGCCCGCCGACTGCACGAGACCCTCTCGGCAGCCGCCGAGGACACCCGGCTGCACGCACCCCAGAATTCCGCCCTCTCCGGCGCGCCCGGCCGCAATGTGCTGAACGCGGCCTATTTGGTGCCGCGCCGGAATTCCGAGGAGTTCGTGGAACTCGTGGACCGCACGAAGAACGAGGAACCCGGATTGCGCGTGGAACTCACCGGACCCTGGGCCGCCTATTCCTTCAGTGGTGAGGAGCCCGGCGACAGGGAATCCGATGGCATGAGCGGAGAGAATTCGTGACCGTCATAGAACGCCGGGAGGTGGCCCTCGTCGACCTGCTCGACCGGCTGCTCGCCGGCGGGGTCGTCATCACCGGTGACCTCACCCTGCGCATCGCGGACGTCGACCTCGTCCGTATCGACCTGAACGCGCTCATCAGCTCCGTGAACGCGAACGTGCCCGCACCCTGGGGAGGCACCGAGTGACCGGCCGCAACCGTATCGAACTGGAACCCGACACGGTGGAACGCGACCTGGTCAAGCTGGTCCTCACCGTCGTCGAACTGCTCCGTCAGCTCATGGAGCGGCAGGCGGTGCGCCGGTTCGACACCGGGGAGCTCACCGAGGAGCAGGAGGAACGCATCGGACTCACCCTGATGCTGCTGGACGACCGGATGACCGAGCTGCGCGAGCGCTACGGCCTGCGGCCCGAGGACCTCAATCTGGACCTCGGGCCGCTCGGACCGCTGCTCCCCAGGGACTGAGCCCGCCCTTCGGCGGTTCATCGTGCCCGGTCCCCGGGGAGTTCCTTCACCACCTGTACCAGCGGCCCCTGCCCCCGGCTGCGGTCGTACCGCGCAGCAGGAATCCGAGGAGCCACAGGACCAGAACGGCCAATGCGATGTACCAGAGAACCTTCACCGCGAATCCGGCACCGAAAAGAATCAGCACCAGCAGCAGTACCAGCAGGATGGGAACCATTATGCGAACCTCCTGATGGTCCGGGTCTCCAGAATTCCCGGATTCAGGCAGGCTTACGGCAGATAATTTCTCCGTGCAGTACGGCGAACCAGCCGTCCTCCTGCCGCCCCCATTCCCGCCACGCCGCCTCGATCGTCCGCAGTTGCTCCTCGGTGGCGTGACCGCCCTCGGTGGCCCGCTCGGCGTACGCGGAGGCGACCGTGCGGTCCGCCCACAGCTCGCTCCACCAGGCCCGCTCCTCGGCCGTGGAGTACGTCCACGTGGAGGAGGTGGCCGTGATGTCGGTGAGCCCGGCCCCCAGGGCCCAGGACTTCAGCCGGCGCCCGGCGTCCGGCTCGCCCCCGTTCGCCCGGGCCACCCGCCGGTACAGGTCCAGCCAGTCGTCCATGCCCGCCGACCGCGGGAACCACGTCATCGCCGCATAGTCCGAGTCACGGACCGCGATCAGACCTCCGGGCCTGGTCACCCGCGCCATCTCGCGCAGCGCCTGCACGGGGTCGCCGACGTGCTGGAGCACCTGGTGGGCGTGGACCACGCAGAAGGTGTCGTCCGGATGGTCCAGCGCGTGGACGTCGGCGACCGCGAAGTCCACGTTGGTCACGCCCCGTTCGGCGGCCGTGGCCCGCGCCTGCTCCAGGATGCCGGGGGCGTGGTCGACGCCGGTGACGTGGCCGTCCGGGACCAGGGCGGCGAGATCCGCGGTGATGGTGCCGGGGCCGCACCCGATGTCCAGGACCTTCATGTGCGGCTTCAGCGAACCGAGGAGGTACGCCGCCGAGTTGGCGGCCGTCCGCCAGGTGTGCGACCGCAGTACCGACTCATGGTGCCCGTGCGTGTAGACGGCGGTCTCCCGCGCTTTCGACATGGCCGTTCCCCTTCTCCAGGTCTTGGGGGAACCGTACGCGCCCATGCCGAATATTGAGACCGCCGTCTTGAATGCTGGACGAGCGGTGAACGGGCGGGCGGTCGCCGGACCGCCTGCCGCACCGCCCGCCCGGGGTCAGCCGAGAGGCCGGTAGACCGTGAGCGCCTCCGGGAGCTTCCGCAGCGTCAGATCGCCGTGCACCTCCGTGACTTCGCCGTCGTACGCCAGCGGGGTGCCCGGTGTGACGCCCTCGATGCGGAGCCGGTTCACCCGGACCGCGGCGTGCGCGGGGGAGCGGGTCAGCGGGCCGGCGAGGGCCGCCGCCAGCAGCCGCAGCGCCGGGCGGCGCCCGCCGTGCACCACACGGACGTCGAACAGCCCGTCGGCGAGGTCGAAACGGTGGCCGGGGGCCAGGCCCAGCCGGTGGTACGTGCCGTTGCCCGCGAACAGCAGCCAGATCGGGCGCGGCCGGCCCTGGAACGTGGCCTGGAGCGGGTGCCGGTCGGAGCGCAGGACACGCACCGCCGCGATCACCCCGGCCGGCCAGCCGCCGAGCATCCGCTCCCAGCGCTCGCGCTCCCGCACCAGCTCCGGGTACACGCCCACGCTGAACGTGTTGACGAAATGGCCCTCCGTCTCACCGGACCGGAAGTGGCCCACGTCCACCCGGACGGCCTCGCCCCGGCGCAGGGCGCGGCTGAGATCACGGACGTCCTCCACGCCGAGGTCGTGCGCGAAGTGATTGAGCGTGCCGCCGGGCAGGACGGCCAGGGGCAGGCCGTGGCGCAGGGCGACCTCGGCGGCGGCGTTCACCGTGCCGTCGCCGCCGCACACGCCGAGCACCCGGGCGTGGGCGGCCGCCTTCTCCAACTCGGCGCGCAGGTCCTCCGGTTCGCACTCCACTGTCTGGGCGCCCGGGAGCGCGTCCCGCAGCGCGCGTACACGGTCGGCCGTACCGGAGGCGGTGTTGGCGACCATGACCAGACCCTCGCCGTCCGGCAGCGCGGGCGCGTCCGCGCGGGGGCGCCCGGGGGGCGCGAGCTGGTCGCGGGTCGGCACCATGCCCCGTACGGCGTAGGCGGCGCCCACGCCGAAAGCGGCGCCGACCAGGACGTCACTCGGGAAGTGCACCCCCGTGTACACCCGGGACAGCGCGACGGCCGCCGCGAGCGGGGCGACCGCCGCGCCCCAGCCGCGCGACTCCAGGGCGACGCCGGTCGCGAAGGCGGCGGCGGAGGCGGAGTGACCCGACGGGAACGACGTGGTGATCGGCTGGCGCTTCAGCTGGCGCATGACGGGGACGTTGTCCAGGACCGGGCGGGGGCGGCGCACCGTGCGCTTGCCGAGCGTGTTGATCGTCGCCGAGGCCAGGGCGAGGGAGGCCACGCCGCGGGCGGCCGCCCTGCGTGCCCTCGGGCTGCGGGTCGCGGCGATCGCGGCCGCCGTGGCGAACCAGAGGACGCCGTGGTTGGCGGCGCGGCTCAGCCTCGGCAGCATGGGGTGGGCGCCCGGCCACTCGCGGGTCGCCACCGCGTTGAAGAGACGGCTGTCCGCGGCGAGGAAACGGTCCCGGAGGATGTGGTGGCCCGGCGGGCGGACGGTGAGGTCGACGTCTGCGGTCATGGCTCCACGGGTACCCCATGGTGCGGAAACCGTGTCAGGCGGGGGTGCCCTCGGGCCACCGGCCGCCCGGAGTCCGTGGTGGACCGGTCGGGGTGTGGAGGCGGTCTCGGGGGCGCGGCCGCGTGGAGTCCGTGGTGGACCGGTCGGGGTGTGGAGGCGGTCTCGGGGGCGCGG
>NZ_LIRK01000381.1 GCF_001419765.1 Streptomyces torulosus | reverse complement strand
TAGATCTCGCCGGTACCGGCGTCGACCATCACCTGCGACGGTTCACAGCCGGTACCCTCCCGGTCGGGCGTGCACTGTGCATCGGCGACGCTTACGGACCACATGACGCGCCAAGGGGTATGCCGGCCCTTGAGGCGGTCGGCCTTGAGTACGTCTGCCTGTATCCGGAGTGTGCCAGGCTCTGCCCCGTTCCTGACCCCTTCCTTCCTGACGATCTCCTCGATCCGCTTGGCCGGGATCAGCTCGGCAGGGAGTTTCACGTGCTTGGGCCCGAAGTCGACCAGCAACTGAGAGACGCGTCCGGCCCGGTTTATCTGCACGTCGAGGCTGCGCGGCATCACCACCCCGCGCTCCTTGAACCGCCACGACGTGAGCCACCCGAACTCGGCCCCGGCACCCACGGATACCGTTTCGCGCCAGGAGGCCGCCTCGGCCCATGGGTAGTGCGCCTTCATGTACGTACGGGCCACGCGGTAGGCACTTCGGGTGTCGTGGGGCGTCACGGAGCCTTGGACGGGGAAGCTCGCTTTTGTCGGGCGGCTGGAATCCTCAAGGCTCACGCTCAGTTGACGGCCACCAGGCCACATCAACTGGCCGGTGTGTCCGCCCGCCAACTGAATGGACAGCGAGCCGTCGTAGCCGTCGATACCCGGGCTCACCTGCACGGCGCCGACCTGGTACCGGTCGCCGAACGCCTGGCGTATGGCGCGCTCGGCGGCTTCGCGCTCGTCATCGTGCGCATCCTGGACGCTGGAACCGTCAGCGCTGTAGGGAGTGATCGCGGCCTGGAAGACGGCCGATCCGGCCACGCCCAGTGCCCCGGTAACCACCAGCGTGC
Source organism: Streptomyces torulosus (assembly GCF_001419765.1). Classification (GTDB taxonomy): domain Bacteria; phylum Actinomycetota; class Actinomycetes; order Streptomycetales; family Streptomycetaceae; genus Streptomyces; species Streptomyces torulosus. The sequence goes on along the minus strand of NZ_LIRK01000381.1, from coordinate 8,581 downwards.
GCCTGGCCCATGAACGCCACGCGACATGACCTCGCGTCAGCGCGAGCCCACCGACCACGCCGAGCACGCCGCCGACGACGCTCATCTCCACATCCGCGCTGCGACATGTTCCGCCCCCGAACGGTGCCAGGGCCTGGGTGAGTTCGATCAGGCAAGGCAGAGTCAGGACGCCGGCCAGTACGGGCAGGGGACGCCGCAGAGCCAGAACGCCGAACAGCCCGAGCGGGACGAACATCGCCAGGTGCCACAGACCCTGCGTGGTGTACAGCGGCTCGGTGATCTCAGAGTTGATCACACACTCGGCCCGCCTGTGTTCACCACCCCGCAGCGTGACTGTGAATCCCAGGATTTCGGTCAGATAAAACCCGAGGGGCAGCCACCAGAGAGCATGGGCAGTTCGGCGCCGACGAGCGACGGCCCACGCGATCATTCCTGCGACGACGGCGATCAGAGTGAGTCCGACCAAGAGCCAGATGCCATCGTGGAAGGCGGCAGCAAACACATCGATGCTCTTTCTCGGCTTGTTGCCTGGAAAAGCGCCCCCGAGATAATGCTCGAGGGCGCCACGAAATGCCTACAGGTTCAGGTCAGCACTTCTGAATGGGGGTCTGACGCTTGTCGCTCCCGCGCTCCTGCAGGAGACCGATGGACGCCTTGCACTCCTGATTCCGATCGCCGAAGCTCCAGGACTTCTGCTTCGTTTGCCCCCTCGTCTGCGTGAAGTAGGAGCTCCAGTGCTCGTTGCCGTTCCGGCTGTAGCCGAGCCGCAGGGTGACCCTGCCACCGTCGGTCTTTTCGTAGGTGGTGTGGGCCTTTGTGCCGGTGTCGTACGTCTTCTTCCAGTGGATCAGCACCCCGTTGTCGAGCTTGGTGCACCGCGCCCAGGGCTGGCCGGTCGTTCCGTCGGAATTGCAGTCGGTGGCGAGGGTGTCAACGACACCCGACGGCTCGGCGACGGACGTGTCGTCTGCAGCGGCGTATCCGACGGCCGGGGTCAGTGTGAAAAGCAGCGCCGCGCCGATGGTGGCGACCCGGCGGGTGTGGACAAGGGTACGCATAAGAGATCCCTCCCGTTTTCCATGGAACACAGGACGCCCGTCGGTCCGAGTGATCGGAGCCGTTCGGAAAACGAGGGAATGCCCAGGCGCGCCAAGACCATATCGACGTGCCCGATACGCCGGAATCCGGCATATGGGTAACCCCCGTTGAAGCGCCACCGCTTTCTGCGTCAGCGCGTGTTCCGATGACCTGGTCAGGGTCCCGGACGCCGCGATCACCATACAAACATGTGCACGGCTTTGCCACTGGGTAACGAAATCCGAATGCTCTGCGCCGCATCATGAGTTCGGAGTCGGGACGTACCCCGGAGCCGGAGCCCGGGAAGAGGAGATACGCTCCGCACCCGGCTGTCACACCCGGCCGGTACCGTCGGATCATGGCTCAACAGGCGGGGAACCCCCCGGGCGAACGGCGTCTCGCCGTGCTCGAAGGCGTCCTGGAACGCATCACGTACGCCAACGAGGAGAACGGCTATACCGTCGCCCGGGTCGACACCGGCCGCGGCGCCGGTGACCTGCTCACCGTCGTCGGCGCGCTCCTCGGCGCCCAGGTCGGCGAGTCGCTGCGCATGGAGGGCCGTTGGGGCTCCCACCCGCAGTACGGCAAGCAGTTCACCGTGGAGAACTACACCACGGTCCTGCCGGCCACCGTCCAGGGCATCCGCCGCTACCTCGGCTCCGGCCTGGTCAAGGGCATCGGCCCGGTCTTCGCCGACCGCATCACCCAGCACTTCGGGACCGACACCCTGAAGATCATCGAGGAGGAGCCGAAGCGCCTCATCGAGGTCCCCGGCCTCGGGCCCAAGCGCACGAAGAAGATCGCCGACGCCTGGGAGGAGCAGAAGGCGATCAAGGAGGTGATGCTCTTCCTTCAGACGGTCGAGGTGTCCACGTCCATCGCCGTGCGCATCTACAAGAAGTACGGCGACGCCTCGATCGGAGTCGTGAAGAACCAGCCCTACCGCCTCGCCGCCGACGTCTGGGGCATCGGCTTCCTCACCGCCGACAAGATCGCCCAGTCGGTCGGCATCCCGCACGACAGCCCGGAGCGCGTCAAGGCGGGCCTCCAGTACGCACTGTCGCAGTCCACCGACCAGGGCCACTGCTTCCTCCCCGAGGAGCGGCTGATCGCCGACGCGGTCAAGCTCCTCCAGGTCGACACAGGCCTCGTCATCGAGTGCCTGGCCGAACTCGCCCAGCCGGACGAGGAGTCGGGCGAGCCCGGTGTCGTACGGGAGAAGGTCCCCGGCCCCGACCCCGGCTCGGACCCGCTCACCGCCATCTACCTGGTCCCCTTCCACCGCGCCGAACTCTCCCTCTCCGCCCAGCTGTCGCGCCTCCTGCGCACGGACGAGGACCGCATGCCCGGCTTCCGTGACGTGGCGTGGGACAAGGCGCTGGCCTGGCTCAAGGGCCGTACGGGCGCGGAGCTGGCCCCCGAGCAGGAGGCCGCCGTCCGGCTCGCGCTCACCGAGAAGGTGGCCGTGCTGACCGGCGGTCCCGGCTGCGGCAAGTCCTTCACGGTCCGCTCGATCGTGGAGCTGGCCCGCGCCAAGAAGGCCAAGGTCGTCCTCGCCGCCCCCACCGGCCGTGCCGCCAAACGCCTCGCCGAGCTGACCGGTGCCGAGGCGTCCACCGTCCACCGCCTGCTGGAACTGAAGCCCGGCGGCGACGCGGCCTACGACAAGGACCGCCCCCTGGACGCCGACCTGGTCGTGGTCGACGAGGCGTCCATGCTGGACCTCCTCCTCGCCAACAAACTGGTGAAGGCGGTACCCCCGGGGGCACACCTCCTCTTCGTCGGGGACGTCGACCAGCTCCCCAGCGTCGGCGCGGGCGAGGTCCTCCGGGACCTGCTGGCCGACGGCAGCCCGGTCCCCGCGGTCCGCCTCACCAAGGTCTTCCGGCAGGCCCAGCAGTCCGGTGTGGTGACCAACGCGCACCGCATCAACTCCGGGCACCACCCCGTCACGGACGGCATGAAGGACTTCTTCCTCTTCGTCGAGGACGACACGGAGGAGGCGGGTCGGCTCACGGTGGACGTCGCGGCCCGTCGGATTCCGGCCAAGTTCGGTCTGGACCCCCGGCGGGACGTCCAGGTGCTCGCGCCGATGCACCGCGGCCCGGCCGGCGCCGGCACCCTCAACGGCCTGTTGCAGCAGGCCATCACCCCGGCCCGCCCCGACCTGCCCGAGAAGCGGTTCGGCGGCCGGGTCTTCCGCGTCGGCGACAAGGTGACCCAGATCCGCAACAACTACGAGAAGGGCGCCAACGGCGTCTTCAACGGCACCGTCGGCGTGGTCACCGCGCTCGACCCGGTCGACCAGCGCCTGACGGTCCTCACCGACGAGGACGAGGAGGTGCCGTACGAGTTCGACGAGCTGGACGAACTGGCGCACGCCTACGCGGTGACCATCCACCGCTCCCAGGGCAGCGAGTACCCGGCGGTGGTCGTCCCGGTGACCACCGGCGCCTGGATGATGCTCCAGCGCAATCTGCTCTACACAGCGGTGACCCGGGCGAAGAAACTGGTCGTCCTCGTCGGCTCCCGCAAGGCCCTCGGCCAGGCGGTGCGCACGGTGTCCGCGGGCCGGCGGTATACGGCCCTCGACTTCCGGCTCGCGCCCCGGGCCCTGTAGCCCCCAGGATCTAGGGAGGGGACCGGTTGAGGGACCCTCTCGCGACTCCCCGGCGTCACGTGAGTGAAATTTGATCGATCAAATGAGTCGCAAAGGTCACACAGCCCTTCCAGATGCCGGACGGAGCGGGCAGGATGAGCAAGTTGGCGGCACTCAGTGCCGCCGATAGGCCCGATGGTCGACCCCGAGTGCACTCTCCTGAGCCAATTGGGGGATGGTAGAGACAGTCAGGGCACCTCGAAGATGAGGCACTACGTCGGTGAGGGAAGACGTGAGCGACAACTCTGTAGTACTGCGGTACGGCGACGGCGAGTACACCTACCCGGTGATCGACAGCACCGTCGGCGACAAGGGCTTCGACATCGGGAAGCTCCGGGCCCAGACCGGTCTGGTCACCCTGGACAGCGGTTACGGGAACACCGCCGCCTATAAATCCGCCATCACGTATCTGGACGGCGAGGCGGGCATCCTCCGCTACCGCGGCTACCCGATCGAGCAGCTGGCCGAGCGCTCCACCTTCCTGGAGGTCGCCTACCTGCTGATCAACGGTGAGCTGCCGACGGTCGACGAGCTCTCCACGTTCAAGAACGAGATCACCCAGCACACGCTGCTGCACGAGGACGTCAAGAACTTCTACCGGGGCTTCCCCCGGGACGCCCACCCGATGGCGATGCTGTCCTCCGTGGTCAGCGCCCTGTCGACGTTCTACCAGGACAGCCACAACCCGTTCGACGAGCGGCAGCGCAACCTCTCCACGATCCGTCTGCTCGCGAAGCTCCCGACGATCGCGGCCTACGCGTACAAGAAGTCGATCGGTCACCCGTTCGTCTACCCGCGCAACGACCTGGGCTACGTCGAGAACTTCCTGCGCATGACCTTCTCGGTCCCCGCCCAGGAGTACGAGCTCGACCCGGTCGTCGTCTCGGCCCTCGACAAGCTGCTCATCCTCCACGCGGACCACGAGCAGAACTGTTCGACCTCCACGGTCCGCCTCGTCGGCTCCTCGCAGGCGAATATGTTCGCCTCGATCTCCGCCGGTATCTCCGCCCTCTGGGGCCCGCTGCACGGCGGCGCCAACCAGTCCGTGCTGGAGATGCTGGAGGGCATCCGCGACGCCGGCGGCGACGTCGACTCCTTCATCCGCAAGGTGAAGAACAAGGAGGACGGCGTCCGTCTGATGGGCTTCGGCCACCGGGTCTACAAGAACTTCGACCCGCGCGCCAAGATCATCAAGGCGGCCGCGCACGATGTCCTCTCCGCGCTCGGCAAGTCCGACGAACTGCTGGACATCGCCCTGAAGCTGGAGGAGCACGCGCTCTCCGACGACTACTTCGTCTCGCGCAGCCTCTACCCGAACGTGGACTTCTACACGGGTCTGATCTACCGCGCGATGGGCTTCCCGACCGAGATGTTCACGGTCCTGTTCGCCCTCGGCCGGCTGCCCGGCTGGATCGCCCAGTGGCACGAGATGATCAAGGAGCCGGGTTCCCGGATCGGTCGTCCGCGCCAGATCTACACGGGCGTCGTCGAGCGCGACTTCGTTCCGGTCGAGGCCCGCTAGGGATTCTCCGGAGGTCGTTCTCCGTCGTGGGGTGTGTGGGAGCCGTTCACCCGGTTCCCCGCGCCCCTTTCGGCTTCCCCGGTGCACACAGGCACGAAAAGAAGGCGCCCTGCGCCGCTGGTCCCCCCACGGGCCGGCGAGCAGGGCGCCTTCCCATGTCCCGGTGCGGATTCCCCCCACGGGATCCGGCCGGGCGTCTGGTGGACCAGCGCCTGAATCGCTGAGCAGGACGGGGTCCGTCCTGCGTATATGAAGATGTCGTGCGGTGAGGTGCGGTCTGCCGGGACGCGTACGTACGGGAGGGCCGCTCAAAGCTCCCCGGGTACGTGCCCCGGCAACGCAGTTCCGGGAACGTCCCCCAAGACATCCCCAGATGCCAGTCGCGCCCCCCAAGACGCTTCTGACATCGCCAACTTAGACTCACGAACCCCTTCGTTGGTTACGTTCGCGCCACTGTGATCTGCGTCTCTTGCCTTATGTCCTGAAGATGCGCAAGAGACCCGATACGGCGACCGAGGCCCCAGCGTAAGGAAGATGCGCGAGCCTTGTGAAGAGCTTATGTGAGGCTGCTTCCGGACTCTAGAGGGACTTTTACCCGGTCGTCACGCAAATGCCCTGAGTCGCAAGCTGTTCGTGACCACGAAAACGGACGAAAAGGCCATTGCCGCCCCCGCGATCATCGGATTGAGCAGTCCGGCGGCGGCCAGCGGCAGCGCGGCCACGTTGTAGCCGAAGGCCCACACCAGGTTCCCCTTGATGGTGGCCAGGGTGCGCCGGGACAGCCGGATGGCGTCGGCGGCCACCCGCAGGTCGCCGCGGACCAGCGTCAGGTCGCTCGCCTCGATCGCCGCGTCCGTGCCCGTACCCATGGCGAGCCCCAGATCGGCGGTGGCGAGCGCGGCGGCGTCGTTGACCCCGTCCCCGACCATCGCGACCGTACGGCCCTCGCCCTGGAGCCGTCGTACGACGTCGACCTTGTCCTGCGGCAGCACCTCCGCGATCACCTGGTCGGGGGAGATGCCGACGGCGGCGGCCACGGACCGGGCCACCCGCGTGTTGTCGCCGGTCAGCAGGACCGGGGTCAGTCCGAGCGCCCGCAGCCGCCGGACGGCCTCGGCGCTGGTGTCCTTGACCGCGTCGGCGACGGTGAGGACACCGACCGCCGTGCCGTCGCGGACCACCACGACCGCCGTGTGCCCCTCGTCCTCCGCGGCCTCCTTGGCGGCCCTGAGCGCCTCGGGGAGGGGGCCGTCGTGGATCCGGCCCACCTGCACGTCGTGGCCCGTCACGCGGCCGTGTACGCCCTTCCCGGGCTCGTTCCGGAAACGCTCGACGGGCGGCAGGGGGCCGAGGCGCTCCTCGGCGCCCGCGGCGACGGCCCGCGCGACCGGGTGTTCGGACGCGTGCTCGACGGCGCCTGCGAGGCGCAGGACGTCCTCCTCGGGGACGCCCTCGGCGGCGTACACCTTCTGGAGGGTCATCCGGCCGGTGGTGACCGTGCCGGTCTTGTCCAGGACGACCGTGTCGACGCGGCGGGTGGACTCCAGCACCTCGGGGCCCCGGATGAGGATGCCGAGCTGCGCGCCGCGGCCCGTGCCGACCATGAGGGCGGTCGGTGTGGCCAGGCCCAGCGCGCAGGGGCAGGCGATGATCAGCACCGCGACGGCCGCGGTGAAGGCCGCGGTCGCGTCGCCGGTGACGCCGAGCCAGGCGCCGAACGTGGCCACCGCGATCAGGAGGACGACGGGCACGAACACGGCGGAGATCCGGTCGGCCAGCCGCTGCACCTCCGCCTTGCCGTTCTGCGCGTCCTCCACCAGTCGCGCCATCCGCGCCAGCTGGGTGTCCGCCCCCACGCGGGTCGCCTCGACGACGAGCCGGCCACCGGCGTTCACCGTCGCGCCCGTGACGGCGTCGCCGACGGTCACGTCCACCGGCACGGACTCGCCGGTCAGCAGGGACGCGTCGACGGCGGAGGCGCCCTCGACGACGGTGCCGTCGGTGGCGAACTTCTCCCCGGGCCGTACGACGAACCGGTCGCCGACCACCAGCCGCTCGACCGGGACCCGGGTCTCCCGGCCCTCGCGCAGCACCGAGACGTCCTTGGCGCCCAGGTGCAGCAGCGCCTTGAGGGCGGCGCCCGCCCGGCGCTTGGAGCGGGCCTCCAGATAGCGGCCCAGCAGGATGAACGCCACGACCCCGGCGGCCACCTCCAGGTAGATCGTCGAGGAGCCCGCCGTGCGGGACACGCCGAACTCGAAGCCGTGCCGCATGCCCGGCATGCCGGCGTGCCCGCGGAACAGGGCCCACAGGGACCAGCCGAAGGCCGCGAGCGTGCCGAGCGAGACCAGGGTGTCCATGGTGGCCGCGCCGTGCCGGAGGTTGGTGAAGGCGGCCCGGTGGAAGGGCAGGCCGCCCCATACGACGACCGGCGCGGCCAGCGTCAGGGAGAGCCACTGCCAGTTGTCGAACTGGAGGGCCGGGACCATGGACATGAGGACCACCGGGGCGGCCAGCAGCGCCGAGACGGTGAGTCGCTGCCGCAGGGCGGCGAGCTCGGGGGCCTCCAGCGGGGCGTCCGCGCCCGGCTCCCGGTCCGCCTCGGGGTCCATCGCCGGGGGCGCGGGGGGCGGCGGCTCCTCGGCCGTGTAGCCCGTCCTCACCACGGTGGCGATCAGATCGGCGACCTCGACCCCCGAGGGGTAGGCGATCTTCGCCTTCTCCGTCGCGTAGTTCACCGTGGCGATGACGCCGTCCATGCGGTTGAGCTTCTTCTCGACGCGGGCCGCGCAGGAGGCGCAGGTCATCCCGCCGATCACCAGTTCGACCTCATGGGTCGACTCGCCCGCGGGGGTGACTTCGGTGGTGCTGGTCATGTCCGTGTCCGTGTCCGTGCTCCGGGGAACGTGCGCAGGTGCGGCCCGGGGCGGGGCGGGGCCCCGCCTGGGCGGGCGGATCTCAGACGGTGCCGACCAGCTCGAAGCCGGCCTCGTCGACGGCGGCGCGCACGGCCTCCTCGTCGAGCGGGGCGGCCGAGACCACGGTGACCTCGCCGCTGGAGGCGACGGCCTTCACCGAGGAGACACCGGCGATCTCGGAGATCTCGCCGGAGACGGCGCCTTCGCAGTGGCCGCAGCTCATGCCGCTCACCTTGTAGACGGTGGTGACGGAGCCGGGAGTGTCGGTCTGGGCGGTCATGTCGTTGCTCCTCGTCGGGGTGTGTGGGATACGGGTAACCCTTCAGGTCTCCTACCCTATACCCCTAGGGGGTATGAATCCAAGAGAGGTCGGGCGCTCGGGGTGGGGTGCGCGGTGTTCAGGGG
>NZ_LIRK01000380.1 GCF_001419765.1 Streptomyces torulosus | reverse complement strand
CACCCTCCTGGCTTCCCGCCCGCTTCGCCCGATCCGTCGACCCTGTCGCGCCGCCCGCCGTCGCTCCCGCGGTTCCGCCGGCCCGCGCTCTAACCTGACGACATGTCAGATGATGAGTCGTACGAACTGCTCGGTTTCGACAACATCCTCCTGCCCGTCGGCGACCTCGACGAGGCCGTCGCCTTCTACGGGCGGGCAGGCTTCGACGTCGCCTTCCACCTCGACGAAGCCGGGATCGCTCTGCTGAAGGTGGGCAAGGAGACCCCCGGACTGCTGCTCCGACTGGAGGACGAGTTGCGGCACCGGCCGCCGGGGTGGGCCGCCGCCCGGGTGTGGCTGGAGGTGCGGGACGCCCGGTCCGCCGCCCGCGCCCTCACGGCGGCGGGCGTCCAACCGATCGACCCGCCGTTCTCCGTCGCCACCGGCTGGACCGTGGAGTTCGCCGACCCGTGGGGGAACGTCATCGGCCTCACGGACTACACCAAGCGGCCCGAACTGGCCCGCACGTCCTGACCCCTGCCGGCTTCGCCCCCTCCCGACTCCCTCCGAATCTCCGCTTGAACATGTTCAAAAACAGGGCTACTGTCTCACCGACAGCACGTTTTGAACGTGTTCAAGTAAGCCGGAAGGGGTGGGGGCATGGACCTCACGGTCGTCGCGTACGTCATCTATCTGCTGGTCAGCGTGGGTCTGACGGTCTGGGTGGCGAGGACGCTGAGCAGGAACGGGCGGATCTTCCTCGGAGACGTGCTCCACGGGAACGAGAAGCTCGCAGACGCGGTGAACCATCTACTGGTCGTCGGCTTCTACCTCGTGAACCTGGGGTTCGTGGCCCTCTACCTGAACGCGGACGGCGCCATCGAGAGCCCCCGCGAGGTGTTCGAGGCGGTGTCGGCGAAGCTCGGCGTGGTGCTGCTGGTGCTGGGGGCACTGCACCTGGGCAACGTGTTCGTGCTCAACAAGTTCCGGCGGCGGGGCGCCATGGAGCGGGAGCAGGTGCCGCCGGTCGCGCCGCAGGGCTGGACCACGCACGCGGCGCCCTCGGTCCCGCCGGCCGGGGCGTGACCCCGATGACGGCGATCGAGGCCACCGCGGACCGGGGCGCCGAGCGCGTCCCGGTCCTCGGGCTCACCGTGCTCTACGACGCCCGGTGCACCCTCTGCGTCTTCGTGAGGGAGTGGCTGGGCCGGCAGCGGCAGCTGGTGCCGCTCGACTTCGTCGCGGCGGGGTCCGACGAGGCCCGGCGGCGCTTCCCCGCACTCGACCACCGGGCGACCCTCGCGGAGATCACCGTCGTCGGGGACGCCGGGCAGGTGTACCGGGGCTCCGCCGCCTGGGTCGTCTGCCTGTGGGCGCTGCGCGAGCACCGGCCGCTGGCCCACCGGCTGAGCACCCCCGCCGGAGCACGGCTCGCCCGCGGCGCGGTGCTCGCCGCCGCGAAGTGGCGGGGCGTCGAACAGGGAAGCGGGACGCGCGGGGCGGGCGCCCAGCCGCAGTGGGGCGGCAGCATCTACTCCAGCGCGGACGGCTGGACGTACGACCCCCGGCACGGGTGGACGTACACCGCGCCCCGTCCCCGGCCCGACGCCCAGTCCGGGGCGGCACCCGACGCCCCGTCCGGGAC
>NZ_LIRK01000038.1 GCF_001419765.1 Streptomyces torulosus | reverse complement strand
CGAACTCGACGCCAAGAACAAAGCCCTCGCCCACGCGGTCGGATACGAGCGGGTCATCTTCGGCACCAGCCCCGAGGGCGGCAACAGCCACGCCGCCGCCAACCGCCAGGGCATCCCCGCGATCCTCGTCGAGACCGGCCAACTCGGCGACCGCGACCCGGACACCGTACGCAGGCTCCTCGACGCCCTCCACCGGATCCTCCACCACCTCGGCGTCATCGAAGCCTCCGAGCGCGTCAAGCCGCCGACCGCCCGGCCCCGTGACTGGATCTGGGCCGGCGAGGCCGCCTCCGAGACCACCGGACTGTGGTACCCGGACGCCGTCACCGGCGACGACGTGACCGAAGGACAGACCATCGGCCGCATCATCGACCCCGTCGACGGCACCGAACACAAGGTCACCGCCAACGCCACCGGAACGATCATCTACGGCATGAACGGACTCACCGTCCGCCCCGGCACCGAACTCGCCGCCATCGCCACACCACACAACTGACCGGCGGCAGCATCACCGGTCGGCGGCGGCTCCGGTCTCATCGACGTTCTGGTGAGAGCCGAGAGCCAGGTAGACGGCGTGCACCGCGAGGATCCGTTCGACCTCATCGATGATCGGGGCGAAGAACTCCCGTCGGTGGTTGGCGTCGGTCATCGAGGTGATGGCGAAGTACATGCTGCCGAACGCGGCGATGAGTGTGGCGTTGCGCAGGAGCGCGAGCGGGGCGTCAGGCAGGAGGACCGAGTAGGCGGGCCGCGTTCCGATCCACTGTTCCGCCGTTTCCGGCGTGACCACGATCAGACCGAGGACGATGAAGAAGAGGAACAACCCGAGACCGAACACCGCGGCCTGCACCAGCTGACGGAGAGCGAACAACAACAGAAGGTTGCGGACCTGGCGCTTGTTGAGGGACACGGGATCGAGTGCCGCACGGGGTGTCAGCCCGACGATGTCCACGGAGGCGAGGGGTGTGCCCTGACACGCCCTCGACAGCAAGGGCGGGCTGAGGTCCTGCTCGACCCGCCCGATCTCGTCGCGCAGGCGGGCGGCAGCGGCGAGCACCGTGACTCCCACGAACAACACGACGATCAGGGCGAGCCTCAACCAGGAAAGCCTGTTCATGGCCTGCCACAGTTCGCCGGTGAAGAAGATGAACAGCGTCACGAACAACATGGGCGGCAGGGCTCGCCCCATCAGGTGCACACTGTTGCGCAGGTCGTGGGCAGCGTGTCGGATCGCACGGCGCATCAGTGCGCCGATGCCGTACGCCGTGGCTGTGGCCGTGGTGACGAAGACGGCGGCGAAGAAGACGACGAACCCCAGGAAACCGGCGCCCTTGCCGCCGGGCGGTGTGACGGTGTCATCGACGGCGACCTGCAGCAGGGGGACCGCGATCGGCATCGCCGCATAGGCGCTGAGTGCCCCGACCATGGCCTTGGGCGAGACGCGGGGCAGTCGCCTGACGAACAGCCTGATCGTCGCCCAGCTGGCCAGGGTCACGACGGCCACGGTGCCGAGCAGGACCCACCGCCCTGAGCCCGCGCCCTTGAGCGGCACGAGCCAGACGAGACTGGCGAGAGTCACGAAGCACAGGGTCGGCAGCATCCGAGGAAGGACATTCCTGGCGAAACCGTAACCTTCGATCATGGTGGGCGTGCCTTCGCGGATGAACCAACGCTCCGTTCGGCGCAGCACGTCCGGCGCGGCGGCCACTCGCAAGGTTCCACCATTCCTGGGGCGGACAATTCCGCCGTGATCGTACAGCAGTCGCATTATGGCGGGATGTGGTGGCCGACGTCCGAGCGGCGGTCAGCAGGCCCCGCCACCCCCCTTGACCAGGCGGAGGTCGACGGGCGGACCGGCCGACGGTGTTCCGGGCGGCGTCGTCTCCCAGCTCCGGCCCAGCGGGTCCCCACCGAGCGGGGTCGCGGTGCTCGGGTAGTACGCGGCCCCCATGTTGCTCATGTCGTCGGACCACCCACCGGTGATCTGCTGCTGCTCGCCCGACTGGACGGCGGTGAACCCCTGATGCACACCGAGGTCGATCTGGCTCAGGTGACGGCCGAGGCCGCCGCACGCCCGGCCCCGGTGAGAATCGCGCTGGACCTGGAGGCCGACGTCGACGTGCGGGGCTCTCGCGCTCACCTGGAACGGATGGTCGCCGACCTCGTGGCGAACGCCGTCCGCCACGCCGCCTCCCAGGTCACCATCCGGGTCACCGCGGACGGACTGGACGTCCTGGACTACGGCCCGGGCATCCCCGCGAACTCCCGTGAGCTGGTGTTCCGGCGTTTCCACCGGCTGGACGAAGCCCGGGCGCGCGACGTCGGTGGATCGGCACTCGGCCTCGCCATCGCCACCCTCCACGGAGGCACTCTGGCCGTTCGGGACACACCGCGGGGCGCACACCTGTCCTTCCGCATGACCCCGCCCGCCGAGCGGAGCGGCAGAGCCGACCTGCGAGGCAGTGCGGCTTCCTGAAAGCGCTCGGTTCACTTCGCACTCGGCGCGCGCAGCCGCTGTTCCAGGAAGGAGACCACGGTCTGCCAGGAGGGGGTCGTGGGGCGCGGCGGGGTGGTGTGACCCTGCTGGGCGGTCTCCTCGTAGGCGTCCCGGCGGGTCTCCTGGTCGGTGAGCATGGCGGCGAGCGGGCCGTGTCCGGCGCGCGGGAGGGAGATCAGGCGGGCTTCGTTGCCGGTGGCCGCCAGCTTCTCGTACAGCAGGCGGCTCTGGTGGTACGGCACGAAGAGGTCCCGCTCACCGTGGAAGATCAGGAACGGCGGGGTGGGCCGGGCGCCGATGTAGGTGAGGGGGTTCGCCGCCGCGACCCGGTCGGGGCAGTCCTTGATCGGGCAGCCGAGCAGCAGCGACTCGGGCGAGCACGGGTCGGAGTGGCAGCCGGTGAGGCCGAACACCGCGTTGAACGGCTTGCAGCCGTCCACCATGTGGGCGTCCATCTGGAGGAAGTCGGTCGGCGGGTAGAACGGCACGGCCGCCTGGACGGCGCTGGAGGGGCCGGGCGTGCCGACGTCGCCCTCCAGGTGCGGGATGTCCCCCGTGACCGCCGCCATCGCCGTGACCCAGCCGCCCGAGGAGTCGCCCATGATGGCGATGCGCCCGGGGTCCAGGTTGTAGGTCGTCGCGTGCGCGCGCAGCCAGCGGATCGCTGCCTTGATGTCGTGCAACTGGGCAGGGAACCGGGCCTGTCCGCTGGAGCGGACGGCCACTGCGGCGACGGCGAACCCGCGCGGGTCGAGCTGCGCGGCGACCTGGTCGGCGCCCTGGCGGCCGCTGTCCGCCAGCCAACCGGAGCCGCTGGAGAAGATCACCAGCGGTGTCGGCCGCGCGCTGCGGGGGAGGTACAGGTCCAGCAAGTGGCCCTGGGTGCCGGGCGGGTCGGCGGGCGCGTAGCCAAGGTCTCTGGTGACGTCCACGTTTCTCGCTCCGGGGTGCTCGCGGGGGCGGCGGGTGCCGCGATGGGGAGCAGGGCCGCGACGACCGCCGCCGGCCATGTTCGCCGCAGACCCCGCACGCTGTTCGTCTGGCGAAGTCGCATTCACTGAACCTGCGGGCATGAGCTTCGGGGCATGTCGGGGCACTGTCAACCCCGCACGGCCCGGATGCGGCACGACCGAGCCGCGACCGAATCGACTTCAGCCACAGGCGACTTCAGCCATGCGCGACTTCAGGACAGGCGGAAGCTCGGGGCGCGCCACGTCTTGACCCCGTCGAGGCCGGGCCCTAGCGTCCCGCTTGCTTGTTCGGCCCACGAAACATTGTGCGTAGCGCGCACATACCAGGAGGAGCCGTATGCGAAGGCGTGTTCTCGGTTGTGCCATAGCCGTGGTGACGGTCGCGGCGGCGGCCGGATGTGGATCCTCCTCGCCGTCGAGCGGCGGTTCGCCGTCCTCGGACGGGAAGACCACACAGGTCACCGTCGGCATCATCCCGATCGTCGATGTGGCCCCGCTGTACCTGGGGCAGAAGAAGGGCTTCTTCGGCAAGCGCGGCATCGAGCTGAAGATGGAACTCGCCCAGGGCGGCGCCGCGATCGTCCCCGGTGTGGTCAGCGGTCAGTTCCAGTTCGGCTTCAGCAACGTCACCTCCCTGATGATCGCCCAGACCAAGGGAGTGCCGATCAAGTCGGTGGTCAACGGGGCCGCCTCCACCGGCGACACGGGCAACGACATCAGCGGGGTCGCCGTCAAGAAGGACAGCCCCATCAAGTCCGCCAAGGAACTCGCCGGCAAGAAGGTGGCGGTCAACACCCTGCAGAACATCGGCGACACCACGGTCCGTGAAGTGGTGCGCCAGGACGGCGGCGACCCCTCGAAGGTCAAGTTCGTGGAGATGCCGTTCGACCAGATGCCGGCCGCCCTGGACGGCGGGCAGGTCGACGCCGCGTGGATGGGTGAGCCCGCGCTGACCATCGCCAAGGGCCAGGGCGCCCGCGTCGTGGCCTCGCCGTTCGCCGAGACCGACCCGAAGCTCACCATCGCGACGTACTTCACCTCCGTCAAGCTCCTCAAGGAGAACCCCGACCTGGTGAAGAAGTTCACCGAGGCCATGACCGAGTCGCTGAAGTACGCCTCCGAACACCCCGACGAGGCACGTCAGACGCTCACCACCTACACCAAGATCGACGGTGCGGTGCTGAAGGACCTGACGCTGCCGACCTGGCCCGCTGAGTACGACATGGCCTCCCTGGAGAAGCTGGCCTCGCTCGGCGAGGAGGACGGCATCTTCGGCGGCAAGAAGCCGGACCTGGACGTCCTGTTCTCATGACCGGGCACGGAACCTCCTCATGACCGAATCCGGGAGCACTCCTGTGCTGACGAAGACGCTCGCCGGCGCCGGGACCGACAGGGGTCCCGGCGGGCCGGGTGGCGGCCGATCCCGGCGCATGCCGGCCGGACTCGTCACCCCGCTGCGGGGACTGGCCGGCCTGACCGGGCTGGTGGTGCTGCTCGAAGTGCTGCCGCACACCCCTCTGGTCTCCGCCGACTACCTCCCGCCCGCGTCGAAGACGGCCGAGGCCCTGTGGCAGCTGCTCGCCGAGGACGCGTTCTGGACCGCGCTGGGTGACACCCTGACCGGATGGGGCCTCGGCCTGGCCGTCGCCGTCGTGGCGGGGGTGGTGGCCGGAATCGTGATCGGTTCCGTGCCCCTGCTGCGGGCGGTCACCGCCTCCACCATCGAGTTCCTGCGACCGATCCCGTCCGTGGCCCTGATCCCGGTGGCGGTCCTGCTCTACGGCACCGAGCTGAGGTCGAAACTCCTGCTCGTGGTGTACGCCGCGTTCTGGCAGGTCCTCGTCCAGGTGCTGGCCGGCATGCAGGACGTCGACCCGGTGGCCGACGACACCGCCCGCAGCTACCGGTTGGGCACCTGGGGACGGGTGCGGTACGTCATGTGGCCCACCGCGCTGCCGTATGTGATGACGGGCGTGCGGCTGGCCGCCACCGTGGCCCTCGTCCTCACCATCACCGCCGAACTCGTCATCGGCGCACCGGGGCTGGGCAACCAGATCGCTGTGGCGCAGACCTCCGGAGCCGTGCCCCGGGTCTACGCCCTGGTCCTCGTCACCGGAGTGCTGGGCGTCACGATCAACCTGATGGCGCGGGCGGTGGAGCGGCGTGCGCTGCACTGGCACCAGTCCATCCGCAGGGAGGGATGAGCCCCATGACCCGGACGACGTCAACCGTCCTCACCCTCGTCCGGCGTGCGCTGCTGGCCCTGGGGCTGCCCGCGGTCCTGTTCGCCGTGTGGTGGTTCGCCACCGCCGGGAGCACCGACTTCTACGTCCCCCCGCTCTCCACCGTCCTCGGCAAGTTCGGGGAGGTCTGGACGGGCGAGCGGCTGCTGTCCGACGTCGTACCGAGCCTCGTGCGGCTGAGCGCGGGCTATCTCCTCGCCGTCGTCGCCGGGGTGGGGCTCGGCCTGGTGGTCGGCACGAGCCGCGTCGTACGCGATGTCCTCGAGCCCGTCCTGGAACTCTTCCGGGCCATACCGCCACCGGTGCTCGTGCCCGTCATCATGCTGTTCGCGGGCATCGGCGACACCATGAAGGTGATCGTCATCGTCAGCGGCTGCATATGGCCGATCCTGCTCAACACCGTCGAAGGGGTGCGCGCCGTCGACGAGGTGCTGAGCGACACCTGCCGCTCCTACGGCATCACCGGACCGTCCCGGCTGTGGCACCTGACGCTGCGCTCGGCCAGCCCGCAGATCGTCACCGGCATGCGGCAGGCGCTGTCCATCGCGATCATCCTCATGGTCATCAGTGAGATGTTCGCCGCCAGCAACGGGCTCGGCTTCACCATCGTGCAGTTCCAGCGCTCCTTCGCCATCGCCGAGATGTGGAGCGGCGTGCTGCTGCTCGGACTGCTCGGCTTCGCCCTGTCGCTGCTCTTCCGGTTCGCCGAGAACCGGGTCCTGGCCTGGTACCACGGCCTGCGCCGCGCGCAGCGCAACCCCTGACAAGGAGACGAGCGATGCTCGACGTACGCAACCTGCAGAAGGTCTACACCGGACGGCACCGCAACGTCGAGGCCCTGCGGAACCTGACCTTTCACATCGGCGCCGGTGAACTCGTCTGCCTGGTGGGTCCGTCGGGCTGCGGCAAGACCACCCTGCTGAAGTGCATGGCGGGGCTGCTGTCCCCGACCGGAGGCGAGGTGCGCCTGGACGGCAGCCCGGTCACCGGACCCCCGCCCGGCATGGCGGTGGTCTTCCAGGAGTACGGCCGCTCCCTGTTCGCCTGGATGAACGTCCGCGACAACGTCGCCCTGCCACTGCGCCGCAAGAAGCTCGGCAAGGCCCGCGAGAGGGAACTCGTGGACCACGCCCTGGAGGTGGTCGGGCTGGCCGACGCCCACCGGGCCCACCCCTGGCAGCTCTCCGGAGGAATGCAGCAGCGCGTCGCCATCGCCCGCGCCGTCGCCTTCGAACCGAAGGTGCTGCTCATGGACGAGCCGTTCGCCGCCGTCGACGCGCAGACCCGCGCCGAACTGGAGGACCTCATCCGGCGGTTGTGGCGTGAACTGGGCGTCACCGTCCTGTTCGTCACCCACGACATCGACGAGGCGGTCTACCTCGGCCAGCGCACCATCATCCTGTCCACGTCACCGACCGTCGTGCAGGAGGACCTGACCATCGACCTCCCCGACGAGCGCGACCAGTTGCACACCCGCTCCAGCACGCGCTTCGCCGAACTGCGGTCCCACGTCTACGAGCAGATCCAGCGCGCCAAGCACCACAACGGCGACACGGAGGCACCACCCGCCGACCGCAGCGAGGACCTCGCACCGCAGACCACGAAGTCCTGACGCGTCCGCCGCCCCGGAACCCGTGCGTCGGCCGCATCCCGCGTCACCGGCTTCGCCGCCGGTCCCCCGCGTTGACCAGGCATTATGAACCGCACCACAGGGACGGCCGCGGAGGGGCCATGACATCGACACACGAAGCGCCGCCCGCCGGCTCCGCGCTGTCGCCCGTGCCCCCCGTGCCGCCTGAGGAAGCCGTCACCCCCCTCATACGCGGGATCGCCGTGCTGCGTGGACTCACCGATGCCGGAGGGGCGGCGACGCTCAGCGATCTGGGTCGGGCCACCGGGTTGGCCCGCTCCACCGTCGACCGGGTCGCCGCGACCCTCGCCCGCATGGGATACGTCCACCTCGACGGCAGCAACGCCGCCCTGGCTCCCCGTCTGATGGAGCTGGGCAACGCCTATCTGGCCGCCCTGCGCCTCCCCGACCTGCTGAGCGGGCACGCCGACGCGCTCGCCGACGCGCTGGACGAGTCGGTCTCCCTCGCGGTGGCGGACGGTGACGGCATCCGGTTCATCCACCAGGCGATCCGCCGGCGCGCCCTGTCCCTGAGCTTCCGCATCGGCGATCTGCTGCCCGCGGAACGCACGGCTCCGGGCCCGCTGCTGGCAACGGAATGGAGCGCCCAGGACTGGGCTCGCTGGCGGGAGCGACAGCTGGCCGACCCCGAGGACACAGGCTTCCCCGCCATCCCCCGGCGCGCGCACGATGCCGCCACCGCGGACTTCCCACGACGGGTGGAAGAGGCGCGCCTGCGGGGCTGGGCCCTGGACGACCAGCTGATCGAACCGGGTCTCGTGGCCCTGTCCGTCGCCGTGCGCACGCCGGACGGCCGGATCGCCTGTGTGGCGAGTGCCGTGAGCCACACGAGCAGACACAGCGCGGACTCGTTGCGCGACTCCCTCCTGCCCGGACTCCGTACCGCGGTCACCACCATGGAGCGAGAACTGGCCATCGCACCACCGCCCGAAAGGCTGAGCGGGCCGAATGGGGCGAGCGGGGCGAGCGGGCCGGATGCGCTGAAGGGGCTGATGGGGCCGACCGGTCTCGCCGCTTGGACGAGCGCCTCCAAACAGGAACTGGGCGGGGAGTTCATCACGTCACTGGCCCGCGGCCTGACCGCGATCACCGCGTTCGGCGAGGGCCGGGCCGAACTGACCCTCTCCGAGGTCGCCGAGCGCACCGGATTGCCCCGGGCCACAGCGCGCCGAGCCTTGATCACCCTCCAGCACCTGGGCCATGTCACCGTCGAGGGGCGGGCGTTCCGGCTCACGCCACGGATCCTGTCCCTGGGGTTCCCCCCACTGTCCAAGGCCACACTCACCCACATCGCCCGCCCCCACCTCACCGCTCTGACCGGGAGGGTGAAGAACTCCACGTCCCTGGCCGTGCTCGCCGACGACCATGTCCAGTGCGCGCTCTCGGTGACCGCGGGCCGCATCATGGACGTCGACATCGCGGCGGGCTCCCGCGTACCCGCCTACGCGACATCCGCCGGCCGGGTCCTGGTGGCGAGTCTGCCGGCCGAGAGGCGTGCTACCTGGCTCGCCCACGTACGGCTGGAGGCGCTGACCCCCCGCACCGTCACCAGGCCCACCGACCTGGAGGCGATACTAGAACGGGTCCGGGACGACGGGTACGCGCTGGTCGACGACGAACTGGAGGAAGGTCTCCGCTCCATCGCCGTGCCGGTGCGTGACCGCGAGGGGGTGGTCGTCGCGGCGGTCAACGTCCACATGCACAGCGGGCGCGGCTCGGCCGCCGAGTGCGTCATGGACATCGTGCCGGAGCTGCGCGCCACAGCCGACTCGCTGGAGGCCGATCTGCACGTGACCGGTAGGTTCGTCCACGTTCCCGTTTCCTGAGGGACCTCAGCGAGGGGCGTTCCTGCATCCCGCGTCCGCTGCCGTCGTGCGGCTGCGCCTGTTCCGTGCCCGGATCACCTCCCTGCACCGCTGCACGGCTTCCTCGCCTCCGGGCGCCACGAACGCGACGCCGCCTTGGCGGGGGGCGCGCCCTGTGCAACGCCGGCCTGGGCGCCGGTGCGCTCCTCGCCACCGCGTGCCTGGCGGGCGGCACCACCGCGCTGCGGGCGCCGGCGGTCGTCACCGGACTCGCCTACCTCGCCGCGGCGGCCCTGGCGTGGTCGGTCCACGTCCACGCGCATCCGGCCGTGGCGGAGGCCGGTGACAGGGAGAAGGACAACGACGAGAACGGCGGGCCCGCGCCCCGGATGCGGGCGCTGCTCACGGCCAACGTGATCTACGTCTTCTGCCTCAACGTCCCCGAAAGTCGTGACCAACACGGTGCTGGTGGTGACCCTGCAGGGATCCGGTCACCGTCCTGATGTCCCGCTTCCCCCGCCGGTCCGCGCTGGCCCTCGCCGGCGTGGTGCTCACCGTGTCGTACCTCGGCTTCCTCGCGGCCACCTCCCTCGGACACGGCTGGGGTGCGCCGGCCGTCGCCGCGGTGCGGCCGGTCGAGCGGCGACAGGGACAGGAGCCGTCCCGGCGCCTCACCCCGTCTCCGGAGGGAGGCGCCGGTCTCCCGGCACGGTGGTCAGCTCTCCTGGCGCCAGCGCTGGTTCGCGCCGCCCGAGCAGCTCCACAGCTGGATCTTCGTCCCGTTGGCTGTGCCCTGGCCGGCGGCGTCGAGGCAGAGGCCCGACTGCGCCGCGGTGATCGTGCCGTCGGCGCCGACGGTCCACTGCTGGTCCGCCTGGCCGTTGCAGTCCCAGATCGCCACGGGGGTGCCGTTGCCCGCGGACTGGCCGACCCCCAGGCACTTGTTGCCGTAGACGACCAGCTGCTTGCTTGCGGTGTGGGTCCAGCGCTGGTTGGAGCCGCCGTTGCAGTCCCACAGTTGTGCCTGGGTGCCGTTGGTGGTGGTGGAGTTGTTGATGTCGAGGCAGCGGCCCGACTGCTGGCCGACGATCTTCTGGCTGTCGGAGGGCTGCGGCGGTGGCGTGTTCGAGCCGAACTGGGTGAAGAACTGCCACACCGCACCCGACGTCCACGTGCGCCAGCCGCTCCCGGTGGACCCCTCCAGCGGACCGGGGTCGTGGCCGCCGTCGAACGCGGCCCAGACGACCGGGTAGCCGGACCTGCATCCGGAGTACGTGGTGATGATGTGCCGGAGGCTTCCGGACGCCGGCTCGGGCGGGTTCTGCCGGGTGCAGCCGTTGTTCCGGACGAAGGTGTCGCGCAGTTCCCGTCCGAGGGAGATGGGCAGCACGTTGTCCCTGAGTCCGTGCAGACCCATGTAGGCGATGGGCTGGGTGCCGCCGTTGCATCCGCTGAGGTTCGCGCCGGAGTAGACCGCGACCGCGCGGAAGACCGTGGCCCGCGCGCAGGCGATGGCGTACGACATGCCGCCGCCGTAGCTGAAGCCCGCGGCGAACAACTGGGCGGTGTCGACGCACAGGCCCGACTGGAGCTGGTTGACCATGGCGTCGACGAAGGCCAGGTCCTGGCCTCCGGGATTGGCCCAGCCGTTGCCGTTGCCCTGGGGGGCGACGAAGATCGTGCCGTTGTTCGCGGTGTCCGCCAGGCGCCGCAGGCCGTAGTAGGACCAGTTGTATCCGTCCGTTCCGCCCGAGTCGACGTCGTTGGCCGTACCGCCCCGCCAGTGGAAGCCGAAGATCAGCCGGTAGGGGCGGTTGCTGTCGTAGCCGGCCGGGACCCGCAGGATGTAGCTGCGGGTCTGGCCGCCGCTCTGGATCGTGCGGGTGCCGCTGCTCAGCGCCGGGGGCTTGCCGCAACCGGCGCTGCCCGCCGCCGCGGCCTTCGTGGCCGAGGGGGGCGCGCCGGGGGTGCTGCCTGACGAATTTCCCGCGGTCGTCAGGACGAGGATCAGCGCGGCCGCGAGGGACATCAGGAGCGATTGACGTCTCATGTTCTCCTTCTTCCGTACTCGATGGGTGGAAGGGGAGTGCCGGTGGAACGGGGGGTGCTGGTGGAAACGGGGTGCCGGTGTTCAGACGGCGGTGACGGTCCACGCTCGGTGCCGCGGGGCGCGCCGACCGGGCATGCCCACACACCGACCGGAGGTGAGGGTGGGGGTTGTCGGGGCCGCTCTCGCGGTGGCCGTTCCGGGTGACCCGCGGGAGCTCAGCGACAGCCGACCGCGGCGGTGCGCCCGGCGTTGCCGCCCGGCAGGGCCGGCAGGGTCGGCGGGGCCGGCGGGGCCGGCAGGGTCGGCAGGGCCAGGACGCCTGCTGGGGCGGCTGTCGGTGACGAGCGTCCGAGAGCGGCTCGGATCCGGGGCGGAACGGATGAAGGCTGCATTCTGTTCCTCGGATGTGTGGGGAACGGGACGGAGAGCGCCGTGCCTTTCCGAAGGGGCCAGAACGCCCCGAGATCATCCACTGGGACCCCTCAGGCATCCCATGTCGATAGTGATTCCACACACCACTGAGACTGTCAATAGCCACGTCAACCCCGGCTGGAACCACATCCATCCCATGTCTAGGGCGAGTTGACGGCAACGGGGGCAGGGCGCCAACCGCGTACGGTGGCTGCCCTGCCCCGGTGACCGCACGGCGGCCGGAAGTGGCTCGAATCGAACGCGATCAGCCGTCCGCCGCGGCGGTCACCGTCGCGGGGTCCACCCCGGTCAGTTTGGCGATGCGGTGCGGCGGCACGCCGGCGGCCAGTGCGCGCCCGATCAGGCCGTCCCTGCCGTCCGCGCAGTCCCGGTAGGAGAGCAGCTCCTCCTCGATCCGGGCGAGCGGCTCCGGAACCAACTGGTGGCGGAGCCGGCTCGTCTCCTCGTCGCTCAGCGGGACGGGCAGCCGTTCCGCTCCCTCGGGGATCGCCGCGGTCTCCTCCGGCGGCAGCAGACGCAGATGCGGTGAGGTGCGCGTGATTCCGTGGGCGTCCAGCCATCCGCGTACGGCGGGGGTTTCCATGCAGGCGAGATCACCGACGGCGGCGGGGGCCACTCCCAGCGACGAGGACACGTCGTCCAGCAGGAACAGGTAGGCGTCGTCGGTCATCCTCGTTCTCCTTCACATCGGTGTGAGATGGCGATCGGATGACGTCCCATTACCCCGTCGGTTCGGAATTAGATCCGGGTGTTCCAGGTCCCGGGCCGCGCGTGTGCCGCGCGGCCCGGAGGACGCTCAGCGGCAGAGTTTCATGATGGTGTCGTCGAACTCGGGGAACTCCCGGGTGGCCAGTTCGACCACGGCGGCGGCCGACCGGCGTGGGCCCGGCGCGAAGCGTTCGGCGACGGCCGTCAGATCGCGGTTGGGGTGCGCAATCCAGTCAGGTTCGTAGGAGGTGGCGGCCTCCCAGGGGCCGAAGCCGTCGGCCAGGAGCCACAGAAAGTCGCCCAGGTCGCGCGCCACGACTCCCGTCTCGCCCTCGGACCCCAGGAAGACGACGGGCTGGTCGGTGAGTGGCCGGCTCGGGCGGATGAGCCAGAACGCCGCGTACCCTCCCGCGCCGTCCTGACCGAAGACGCGGAATTCGGCGCCGTCGAGCTCGTCGTTTCCGGTCCATGCCTGGAACCATTCGGTGGTGTCCTCGGCGGACAGGAACTCCTCGAAGGGCTCGAAGTCGACTCCGTCACCGCCCTCGTAGTCGAACGGCACGGCCAGCGCGGCGGCGAGCGCGGCGGGGAACTGTCGATCATCAGCAAGTGTCACTCGCACAGGCTAGTGCTGTGACCGGAAAGGTTTGCGCGAGCCGGTGAACCTTTCCGGTCACAGCACTGGCGACACGGCGAGCCCGCCCGCGCTCAGGGACATAGGGACACAGGGACTGGGTCAGGAGGGCGGCGAGAGCCGTCCGCTGCGCGGACTCCGGCGGCGCGCTCGGGCAGCCCGTCAGAGTGCCCCCGTCCGAGGACAAAAAACGTGCAGGTCTTGTGGGTGTGGAGTGGCGACGGCCGGGCAAACGGCGGTGCGGAGGTGGAAAGAAATGGTTCCTTTGTTGCTCGTTCTGCTGCTGGCTCTGATCCTTTTCGGCGCCGGTTTCGCTCTGAAGGCCCTGTGGTGGATCGCCGTCATCGTGCTGGTGCTCTGGCTGCTCGGCTTCGTCGCCCGCTCCACGGGCCCCAGTGGTCAGCGGGGCCGCTGGTACCGCTGGTAGGCGGCGCCACGCACCGGGCACGCACAGGTGAGGCCGACGCGCGGAGCGACGGCCTGGGCTGGGAGCGGGGCGGCTGCGGGTCGGCAGCCGCCTCGCTCCGCGCTCCTGGGTCCGGTCAGCCCCGGACGATGTTCTGGGCCTGGGGGCCCTTCTGGCCCTGGCCGATGTCGAAGGTGACGTGCTCACCCTCGGTCAGCTCGCGGTAGCCGGAGCCCTTGATCTCGGAGTAGTGGGCGAAGACGTCGGGACCGCCGCCGTCCTGCTCGATGAAACCGAAGCCCTTCTCCGCGTTGAACCACTTGACGGTGCCGCTTGCCATACTGTTCGATCCTTCGTTCCTGCCCGGGAACAGCCCTTCATCCGGGCATGCTCCGGCTCGGTGCAGTCGCACGAGCCACAGCTGTTCTACCCCGTCACACCCGGCTCACCCGGCCGACGACACAGCGGTTCCTCGCCGAAGTTCGCGCGGGCGCGGAGTCCGGAGCTTCGCCGGGGCGGACAAGGGCCCTTCTGACGGATCTCCGCGGCGTCGCGACGCCCGGCACGCCGAGAGCACACACCGAACGCCGCTCCTTTTCCCGCAGAGATCCATCAGAAGGGCCCTAACGCGGTGCGGTCAGGGCCGTGCCCGCCGTGAACTGCCACCAGTTGATGTTGAGCAGATAGCCGCTCCCTCCGGTGAAGCGCAGGTAGAGGTCCTGGGTGCCTGTGGCGCCGCTCACCGGGCAGTTGACCGTCGTCCATGTCTGCCAGCCCCCGGTGCCCGGCACACCGCACCGGCCGACGACCGTCCCGTTCGGCGAGCCCAGGCGCAGTTCCACGGTGCCGCCACTGCTGCCGGAGGCCACCCGTGCGGCGAACGAGGACGCGCCCGACCCGAAGGCCACCCCCTTGACCTTGAGGTGGTCGCCGTTCTCGATCCAGCCGACGTTCATGCCGCCTTCCGCGGCAGGTTCGGTCTCGATCCCGGAACCCCAGGCGATCGTCTCGGCCTCCTGGCGCACATACGGATTGAGCGTGCCGGCCTGAGGGGCCCCGGTGTTCGTCATGGTGATCGTCGGGATCGTGCCGTCGGCGTTGTAGGAGAACCGCTCCACCGCGACCGAGCGGGTGTAGCCGCCCCCACCGGGGAGCGCACCGTTGTGGTAGAAGAAGTACGAATTTCCCTTGAAGTCGACGATGCCCGGGTGGTTGGTGAAGCTGCTGCCCTGTGTGGGCATGACGGTCCCCCGGTAGGTCCAGGGGCCGGTCGGGCCGGGCGCCGTGGAGTAGGCGATGAACTCCGAGCAGCACTTGGCGGCGAACACCAGGTAGTACAACCCGTTCCGCTTGTAGACCCAGGGGCCTTCCTCGTACAGGGTGGGCCGGTTGGGGTCGCCGGTGCGGGTGCCGAACCCGGCGGTGGTGAGCGGGATCCGGGTGGGGCTGCCCGAGTAGGAGGTCATGTCGGCGTTCAGCTTGACGTACCACAGGTTCGGGTTGCCCCAGTACAGGTACGCCTGGCCGTTGTCGTCGATGAAGACGCTCGGGTCGATCTCGCCGTTCTCCACCAGCGGACGGCCGAGGGCGTCCCGGAACGGGCCGGTGGGGCTGTCCGCCACGGCCACGCCGATGGCCATCCGGCCGGTCGCCCGGTTCTTCACCGGCACGTACCAGTAGAACCGTCCGCCCCGCTGCACGGCCTGTCCCGCCCACGCGTCGGCGGACGCCCAGCTGAAGGTGGCGAGGCTGAGCGGAGAGCCGTGGTCGGTCCAGTTGACCATGTCGGCCGAGGACCAGACCCGCCAGTCCTTCATGGTGAAGTAGGTGGACCCGTCCTCGTCGTGCCCGGTGTAGAGGTAGACCCGTCCGTCATGGACCAGGGGGGCCGGGTCGGCGGTGTAGACGTGCTGCACGATGGGGTTGTCGGCCCTGGCCGCCGAGGGTTGCACCGCGGCGGGAACAAGGGCGAACGCCAGCACGAGGCCCGTGATCCAGGCGACTGCCCGGGTGAGCCCCGTCCTGGGGACGGATGACCGTCGAGCGGGGATCACCACGGCCTCCGGGGGATCCCGGTCGGTGCAGGGGCTGCCGTACGGCGCGCGATGTCCCTCATGTGCGGCTCCACTTCTGGCCGGACTGTCCGTTGCAGCTCCACAGGACCGCCGCGGTGCCGTTGGCGGTGCCGGACCCGTTGACGTCGAGGCACAGCCCGGAACGGACGTTGCGGATCGATCCGTCGGCCTGTGCGGTCCACTTCTGGTTGTCCTGGCCGTTGCAGGGCCAGATGATGACGCGGGTGCCGTTGGTGGTCCCCTGGTTGTAGGCGTCGAGGCACTTGTCGCCGAAGACGCGGATCTCGCCGCCGGCCCAGGTGGTCCACAGCTGGTTGGCGGCGGTGTGGCAGTCCCAGATCAACGCCGCCGTCCCGGCCGCGGTGGAGGCGCGATCCACGTCCAGGCAGCGGCCGGACCCGGTGCCGCGCAGGCGGGCGGTGGTGGCGGCCAGTGCGCTGCCGCCGCTGACCCGGAACACGGCGACGCCGTGGGCGGGCACGCTCGCGGAGACCTGACCGGTGGTGCTGGACGTGGCGCCGGTCCACAGGTCGGTGAGGGTGAACGGCCCACCCGAGAGGCCGACTTGGGCGGCGGTGGTGGTGACGGTCGCGGCGCTGCCGCCCCGGTTGAACAGGCCCACGGCGACGGAGCCGTCGGCGAGGGGTTTGGCGAACACCTCGGTGCTGCCGTCGTCACGGACGCGGCGTCCGCCGGCGCCGAGCCGGTCCTGGTTGACCGCGAGGAGGCGGGGGTTGCGCAGGATCGCACTGACGTCGGCGGACATGGTGCGGATGTCGTTGCCGGCCATCAGCGGGGCCGCCATGAGCGCCCAGAGGGCGAAGTGGGAGCGCGACTCGGTCAGCGTCAGGCCGGGACGCCCGACGACCAGCATGTCCGGGTCGTTCCAGTGGCCCGGGCCCGACTGCGCGGCCAGGGGTGCGGTGACGTCCAGGACGTTGCCGACACCCATGGGGTAGCTGTTGGTGTTGTTGTTCTGCCAGATGTCGAGCAGGTCCTCCGTCGTCCGCCACAGATCCGCCACCTCACCCCAGTTGTACGTGGAGCCGGTGATCGCGTGGAAGCTGTTGGGGTTGATGCTGTAGACGATCGGGCGGCCGGTGGCCCGCAGCGCGTCCCGCATGACGGTGAACCGCGCGACCTGCTCGTCGCGTGTGCCGCTGGAGGAGCACCAGTCGTACTTCAGGTAGTCGACGCCCCATGAGGCGAACGCGGCGGCGTCCTGCGCCTCGTGCCCCCTGCTGCCCGTCGACCCCGGATAGGCACCCGTGGTCTGCGCGCACGTGCGTTCACCCGGCACCTGGTAGATGCCGAACTTCAGCCCCTTGCTGTGGATGTAGTCGCCGAGCGCCTTCATCCCGCTGGGGAACTTGGTCGGGTTGGCCCGCAGGTTGCCCGCTCCGTCGCGCTGCGGGTCGAACCAGCAGTCGTCCACCACCACGTACTGGTAGCCCGCGTCCCTCATCCCCGAGGACACCATCGCGTCCGCGGCCTGACGCACCTGTGCCTCGGTGATCCCGCACCCGAAGCTGTTCCAACTGTTCCACCCCAGGGGTGGAGTGAGCGCCGGGCTGCCCGGCGCGGCGGGTGCAGCGGTGGCGGTGGAGTGGACGGAGGCCGTCACTGATGCGGCGACCGTCAGTGCGGCGGCGGCCAGGACATGGAGCAGTCGCCTGCCTGATCGTGTGGGCACCGGGGCTCCTTTCGGGGAGAGCGCCGTGGGGGTGACTCACCCTTCATGCCACGCCCATGACATGTCGACTCAGGGTGGGTGCGAAATTTCGAACTGGATTCGGAAAGTTTGGGTGTGATGGATCCTAGAGAGACGCGTGAACATGTCAACACCATCCGGACGTGAACCTGGCTCTCTCGCGCCGATCACAGGAAAAGGTCACATCAATCAGGGACATGCGGACGATGAACCCGTCGTCCGGGCACCCGCCCATCCCGAAAGTTTCGACGCGTGGAGCGCATCGTGCGCTCAGCGTCGATCAGGTCCCGCCCGGCCAGCCGGTGCCGTACGGCCGTGGCGGCCGGCGCGCCGAGGGCGTCGAGGATCTCCAGGGCCTGTGTCCAGTACGGCGTCGGACCGGCGCCGGCGGTCACGGCCGCGGCCCGGCCGAGGAGGTCCAACGCTTCGACCTGCCCCCTGCGTGAGCGCCTGGTTCTCGACCCGGCGGTACTCCGAGCGGCGGGCCAGCCGGAGCGCGGCCGTGGCGAGTCGGCGGTCGCCGACTCCCGCCACGATGGTTGACAGCTCACCGTTCACCTTGGCGGGGGTGCCTCGATCGGTCCTGGTCCAGTAGGAGCCCAGCCGTTGGAACTCCCACAGGGAACCGTTGACCTGAAAAACGGGAAGACGCGGCGGCAGAAGGACCGCGGCCCGTGGCGCAGCCGGTGCGGGAGACTGGGCGCGTGACCCCTCCGACCTCGCTCGCCACCGCCGAAGAGATACACGGCCACCTTGTCGACCAGCTCAATCTCGCGCTGCGCCGACCCGGGATGTACGGAGGTGAACTCGCTGTGCGGATCCTGCTCGACCACCTGCTGTTCGTCGAGCGTCAGCCCGACGCGTTCGCTCAGCAGCGGCGGGAATGGGAAGAACGCGGACTGTGGTCGGCTGTCGGCGTGTCCGGGGCCTTCCGGGGCGTGATCCCCGGGCGGAGCCACGACTTCGATGCGGCGTCGGTGTACGCGGAGTTCGCCCTGCGGCGGGGATGGCTCAAGCCCGATCGGGTCCTTGAGAAGGAGGACTACGACGCTCTCAGGGGCCGGGTCCGGCGGTGGGCCGCGGAGGACCGCACCTGGGCGGACGTGACGGCGGAGTTCGGTGCCCCGTCCGTGCTGTTCGGAGGCACCAATCCCCTGTACGGGAAGACGCTGGGCTATCTCAGCGAAGACCCGAGTCAGCCGATGGTGGTCTTCCACCTGTGGAACGGCGCAGCCGCCGGGGCCGACGCCTGGCCGCCCGAACACGAGCAACCCCTTCTTCTCGCGGTCCGCTTCGGTGACGGCCCCTTCCGCCGGTCCGTCACCTTCACCCCGGAGGGCGAGCGACGGAGGTCGACGACCACGGAGCCCTGCCCGCCGCGGTAGGCACCCGGGGAATCGGCCTCGCCGTTGAATGACACGCCACCGGATGGTCTATCCGGCCTGTTCACCGGCCCCGCGAAATAACGTGCTAAATATGAAGAAATCCTCTTTCGCCTCCCTGGTGTGTACGGCAGCGGTCATCGGCACAGGACTCGGGGCCGCCCCGTCGGTCGCCGCCCATCACAAGATCCACGTGGTCTTCCCCGGGAAGTCGATCCAGAAAGCGGTGGACGCCGCGAGGCCGGGAGACACCGTTCTCCTGGCCTCCGGCACGTACCACGAGAGCGTCACGGTGACCACGCCGCGGATCACCCTGCGCGGCATGGACCGCGGCGCCGTCGTCAAGCCGGCCAAGAAGAAGGCCGGCAACAGCTGTGCCAAGAGCGGCAACGGCATCTGTGTGACCGGGACGAAGAAGCGCAGCGTCGACGGCGTCACCCTCGCCTCCCTCACCGTGACCGGCTTCACCGGCAGCGGTGTGCTCGCCACATCGACCGACCGGCTGACCGTGCGCCACGTGACCGCGACGAAGAACAAGGTCTGGGGCATCGCCCTGGAGCGTTCGGTGCGCAGTGTGCTCCGCGCGAACACCGCCCGCGGCAACGGCGACGCCGGCCTGTTCCTCGCCAACACCATCAAGGCCGAGGAGGGCGCCCAGAACACCCGGGGAACGGTGGTCGAACGCAACCGCGTGTCGGAGAACCGGATCGGCATCACCGTCCGGCGCCTGCGGAACCTCACCGTCGCCGACAACCACCTCACCGGCAACTGCGCGGGTGTGTTCGTCGTCGGCGACGAGAACAAGCCGAGGGCCGGCGCGCTGACCGTACGGGACAACCTCGTCGCGCAGAACAACAAGTCCTGCCCCAAGACCGCGCGGCTCGACGCGCTGCAGGGCTCCGGCATCGTCCTGACCGGCACCGAGGACACCCTGGTGACGGGGAACCGGGTCATGGACCACGCCGGCGCCTCCCCCCTGTCCGGCGGCATCGTCCTCTGGAAGAGCTTCGTGGGCACCCCCAGCGAGCGGAACCGGATCACCGACAACTTGGTGGAGGGCAACGCGCCCGCGGACCTCGTCAACACCGACACCGGCAAGGGCAACACCTTCGAACGCAACTCCTGCCGGGCGTCCAGGCCCGCGGGGCTGTGCTGACCGGCGCCACGAGCGCTCAGGGACGGTCACTCATGAACTCGAGGAAGGGAAGCGGCGCATGACGACCGCACAGACCGCACCACCGCCGGCCATGCGGCTCCGGGAGCTGGTGTTCGGGGCCGCGTGCGCCGCCGCCATCCGTGCGGCCGCGCGGCTCGGGGTCGCCGACGCCCTCGGTGACGACCCGATGCCGGTGACGGACCTCGCCGCCGCGGTGAAGGCCGAACCGAAGCCGCTGCGCCGGCTGTTGCGGGCGCTGACCTGCTACGGCATCTTCGCCGAGCAACCGGACGGGACCTTCGTCCACACCGACATGTCCCGGCAGCTGCGCGAGGACGCCCCGGACAGCCTGCACTTCATCGCGCTGTGGTGCACCGAACCCTGGACCTGGGACGCCTGGCCCAGGCTGGACGAGGCGGTGCGCTCCGGCCGGAACGTCGTCGAGGACCTGTACGGGAAGGAGTTCTTCGACTACCTCAACAACGACGCGCCGGAATCGGCCGATGTCTTCAACCGCGCCATGACGACCTCCAGCGCGCAGTCCGCGCGGGACGTCGCACAGTTCCTCGACCTGTCGGGGAGCTCGACCGTGGCCGACATCGGAGGCGGCCAGGGGCACGTGGTGGCGAGCCTGCTGGAGAAGCATCCGTCGCTGACCGGCATCCTGCTCGACCTGCCGCGCGTCGTGGAGAACGCCGACCCGCGGCTGCGGCCGGGCGGCGCGCTCGCGGACCGGATGCGTATCGTCCCCGGCGACTGCCGTACGGCCGTCCCGGCCCGCGCCGATGTGTACATCATCAAGAACATCCTGGAGTGGGACGAGGACAGCACCCGCCGGACCCTGCGCAACGTCATCGAGGCGGGCGGTCCCGGAGCACGGGTCATCGTCATCGAGAACCTCGTCGACGACACGCCCTCCATGCGGTTCAGCACCGCCATGGACCTGCTGCTCCTCCTCAACGTCGGAGGGGCCAAGCACACCACCGAGAGCATGGTCGCCAGGCTCACCGACGCGGGCCTCGTCATCGGCGACATCCGCCCCGTCAACCCCTACCTGCACGCGTTCGACTGCACCGTCCCCGGGTGACCGCCTCCCCCGGCGGAGCCCCCGGGCAGCCGGTCGCCGGGCACACGAGTGTCGTGTGCCCGGCGACCCGGCGCCACGCCTCGGTCCCACCGGCTCAGGAGGAGGTCTCCCGCTCCCAGCGGTAGAAGCAGTGCGCCATCGCGTCCTTCGGCGAACGCCAGGTCGCCGGGTCGTACGCGGTGACGTACGCCGACAGCCGTTCGCTGACGTCCTGGAACAGGGGGTGCCCGGCCGCCTTGGCGATGGCGGGGCCGGGGTCCCGCTCGGACTCGATGAGGTGCAGGTACACATCACCGAACTGGAAGAGGCTGCGGCGGGCGACCCCCACCAGGTGGGGCAGTTCCCCCCGGTCCGACTCCCCGAACACGTCGGCGATGTCGGGGGCCGACCCCGGGGCCATCCGGGCGACGATCAGAGACTGGTGCATCGTGCTGTCCTCCGTCGGGTCAGTCGGACAGCGTCGGCACGAGCCGGCGTTCCTTGGCGGCCTGCTCGATACGGTCCCGGATCAGGGCCATCTGGACCTTGGAGTTCCGGTTGATGTTGTCCGTCATCCAGGCGTCGTCGACCGGTGCGTCCGGCTTCATCTCGAAGTCCTGCGTCCACACCATGCGGGTGCCGGCGGGGACTTCCTCGTACTGCCACAGGATGTTCATGTGGGCGAAGGGGCCGGTCTCGATGCGGCGGGCCCGCACGCTGAGGGTGTCGCGGTCGGTCTCCCGCTCCGAGACCCAGGTCCACACGGTGCCGTTCTCGTCGGGGTGCATGGTCAGCCGGAACGTGGTCCGGTTCCCCTCCCGCGAGATGATGTCGGCGGAGGCGTACTCGCTGAACAGCTGCGGCCAGTTCTCGACGTCGTTGGTCATGTCCCAGACCAGGTCGACCGGTGCGCCGATGGTGATCTCGTTCTGCGTGTGTCCGGCCATGTCAGGCTCCCGCGGGAAGTGCGCTGTTGACGGCGTCGAGGAACTGTCGGGGGCTCTTGCTCTTCTCCGAGTCCGGGGGCATCGGCGTGCCGTAGCGCTTCTCCAGCTCGCCCACGATGCCGAGCAGCCCGAGCGAGTCGATGCCGAAGGTGTCGAAGCTGTCGTCGGAACGCTCCCGGAGTTCCTCGGGTGTCACGGTGATGCCGGCGGCCTTCTTCATCAGCTCGGCCAGCTCTTCCGGGGTGATGTTCTCACTCATGCGGTTTCTCTCCTTGCTCCGTGATGTGTGCTGACGAGGCCTCACGGGGAGGCGTCGGTGGCGCCGAGCCGTAGCACCAGCGCCGAGTTCGACCCCATGAGTCCACGGCTGAGGACCAGCGCCGTGCGCAGTTCGGTGGCGCGGGCATGTGTCGTCACGAGGTCGAGGTCGTGGCAGACGTCGTGGACGTTGGGGGTGGGTGGGATCACGCCGTGCTCCATCGCGAGGACCGCCGCGGCGACGTCCAGGACGGGTGCCGCGCAGTAGCCCCGGCCGATCGCGGTCTTCGGTGCCGTCACCGGGACCCGTCGGCCGTGGGCGCCCAGCGCGTCCGCGATCGCCAGCGCCTCGGCACGGTCCGCCTCCGGTACGCCGAGGGCGTCGGCGAAGACCACGTCGATCTCCGCGGGCGCGCAGGCGGCCTCCTCCAGGGCGCCCCGGATGGCCTGCGCCAGTCCCTCGCGGGACTGCTGCCAGCGGGAGGCGCCCGTGAACGTCGCCGCGTGTCCCGCCAGCGTCGCCCGTGCGGGCGCCCCCCGTTCCCGGGCCGAGGTCTCGGCCTCCACGACGAGCATCGCGCCGCCCTCGGCGGGCACGAACCCGCAGGCCGCGGAGGTGAACGGGCGGTAGGCGCACTCCGGGACGTCCTCCGTGCTCAGCTCCTCGTAGCCGAGCTGGCAGACCACCGAGTAGGGGGCCAGGGGCGCCTCGGTCGCCCCGGCCACCAGGACGTCCGTGCCGCGTCGTACGGCCCGCGCCGCGTGCGCCAGCGCGTCCAGACCGCCGGCCTCGTCGGCGGCGACCACTCCGCAGGGGCCCTTGAAGCCGCGGCGGATGGAGATCTGGCCGGTGCTCGCGGCGTAGAACCAGGCGATGGACTGGTACGGGCCCACGTAGCGGCTGCCCTTGTCCCACAGCTGCTGCAGTTCCCGCTGGCCGAACTCGCCGCCGCCGGAACCGGCCGCGGTGACCACGCCCACCGAGAAGGGCGAGGCGTCGGTGTCGGACCGGTTGAGGCCGGCCTCCTCGATCGCCAGGTCGGCCGCCGCCATGGCGAAGTGGGTGAAGCGGTCGGTCTGGACGAGGTAGCGCTCCTCGACCGCCGAGGGCGGATCGAAGTCCCGGATCTCACCGGCCACGCGCAGCGGCAGGTGCTCGCACCCCTCGCGGGTGACCCGGTCCAGCACGCTGATGCCTTCCCTGGTGGCCTTCCAGAAGGTCTCGGTGCTGGTTCCGTTGGGCGCCACCACGCCGATCCCGGTGACGACGGCGCGCCGGGTGTGCGGTTCGCTCATCACGTCTTTCCCTTCGGCCGGGTGAGGACCACCGCGGACTGGAAGCCGCCGAAGCCGCTGCCCACGGAGAGGACGCTGTTCAGCCGCCGCTCCCGGGCCACGCGCGGGACGTAGTCCAGGTCGCACTCGGGGTCCGGGGTCTCGTAGTTCGCGGTGGGCGGGACGACCTGGTGGGCCAGGGCCAGCACACAGGCGACCACCTCGATCGCCCCGATCGCGCCGAGGGAGTGGCCCACCATGGACTTGATGGAGCTCATCGGCGTGTCGTAGGCGTGGGCGCCCAGGACCCGTTTGACCGCGGCCGTCTCGTGCCGGTCGTTCTGCTGGGTTCCCGACCCGTGGGCGTTGACGTAGTCGATGGCCGTGCCGTCGAGCCGGGCGTGGTCGAGGGCGTCCTCGATGGCGCGGGCCATCTCCAGGCCCTCGGTGGTCAGACCGGTCATGTGGTAGGCGTTGCCGAAGGTGGCGTAACCGCCGAGCTCGCAGTACACGTGCGCGCCGCGCGCCCGGGCGTGTTCCAGCTCCTCCAGGACGAGTACCGCTCCGCCCTCGCCCATGACGAACCCGTTGCGGTCGGCGTCGAAGGGCCGGGAGGCGTGCGCGGGATCGTCGTTGTTCGGGGAGGTGGCCTTGATCGCGTCGAAGCAGGCCATCGTGATGGGGGAGATCGGGGAGTCGGAGGCGCCGGCGATGCACACGTCGGCCCTGCCCTCCTCGATCGTGTGGAAGGCGTACCCGACGGCGTCGAGCCCCGAGGTGCAGCCGGTGGAGACGGTCTGCACCGGCCCGCGCGCCTCGAACCGCTCCGCCACCGTCGAGGCGAGGGTGCTGGGCGAGAACGCCCGGTGCAGATGCGGACCGGCCTCCCGGTGGTCCACGTCCCAGCGCTGCCCGCCATGGCTGACCAGCACGTAGTCGTGCTCCAGCCGGGTGGTTCCGCCGACGGCGGTACCCAGGGAGACGCCGACGCGCCAGGGGTTCTCGGCGGCGAGGTCGAGGCCGGAGTCCCGTACCGCCTCCTCCCCCGCGGCCAGCGCGAACTGGATGTACCGGTCGCAGCGCGCGACGTCCTCCGCCGCCAGCCCGTGGGCCGACGGGTCGAAGTCGCACTCGGCGGCGATCCGTGAACGCAGCCCGGACGGGTCGAAGAAGGTGATGCCCCGCGTCGCTGTGCGGCCGTTCGCGAGGAGATCCCAGAACGCCGGTATGCCGATCCCGCCGGGGGCGACGACGCCGATCCCGGTGACCGCGACGCGCCTGGTCATGAGCC
Organism: Streptomyces torulosus; assembly: GCF_001419765.1. Classification (GTDB taxonomy): domain Bacteria; phylum Actinomycetota; class Actinomycetes; order Streptomycetales; family Streptomycetaceae; genus Streptomyces; species Streptomyces torulosus. The sequence goes on along the minus strand of NZ_LIRK01000038.1, from coordinate 12,542 downwards.
GACTCGACTTCGCTCGGCGATCCGGTGCCCGCCCCCGTGGGCCGCGCCCGGCGCGGCGTCGGTCTCCTCGGTGTCGACGTGGCCGAGCGGCGGGCTGGGGGCCAGCGGGCCGAGGTGGAAGACCAGGCGGGCCTCCACGTTGCCGACGTTGCGGAAGCGGTGCCGTACATGGGCGGGGATCATCAGCCCCTGCTCGGGCAGCAGCGGATGGGGTTCACCGTCCAGGTCGACCTCCAGCTGCCCGCAGACGACGTAGACGAACTCCTCGGAGTACGGGTGGTAGTGCTCGGCGATGCGGTCGCCGGGCTGCACGATGGCCACACCCATGAAACCGCTGGTGGAGCCGACTGTGGTGGGAGTGAGCAGGGCGCGTAGATCGCCACCGCGCCTGGTGTTGGGCTCGATCTCACTGAGATCCACGATCGCGGGATGGCTGTTCGTCACGGCGTTCCTCCGAACTGGTGCTCTGGAAAGACGAGGGAGTGGCTGTCACGGCCCGGGGAGGGGACGGCGGTCAGGCGCCGGGCGCGCGGCGGTCGGTCACGAGGCGCATGCGGGCGGCCGTCGCCAGGGAGGCGTGGGCGCCCTCTCCGCGTGCGGAACCGTTCGCGCCGAGGGCTCCCTCGTCGAGAAGCGCCGTCAGCTCGGCCGCCTGTCCGCTGTCCGTGAGTCCGAACACGGCGCCGGAAGCGGTGTCGGCCCCGGCGCGGACGTCGACGAGCCGCACGACGACGTCGTCGCGGTGGAAGATCGTGCTGCGCAGCACCGGTCCGTGCGCGTCGTCCGCGGCCGCCGCGTCCTGCCGGGCGAGCAGTTCCGCCAGGCGCATGCCGCAGCCCTCGCGGGCGGGGTAGTGGTAGGCGCGCCGTTCGGCGTTCCCGCTCTCCTGGCTCGCCGTCACATGGTGCACGGCGGGCAGGGCCGCGCGGGTGAAGAAGAGGCGGGCGGACTCCGGGTCGTCGAGGTCCCGGTCCTGCTCCAGATACGGGTTGATGGCCTCCTCGACGGCCCGCACCTCGGGCTGCCGGGCGACGTGCCGCAGCGCGGCGAGCAGGTCGCCCCGGACCTCGATGGCCCGCACGACCCGGTTGCCGTGCATGAACAGGGAGGTGCGGCAGAGCCGGGTGGTGGCGTCGACCTGCGGCTCCGGCGGGTCGTAGTCGGCGAGGATCTTGGCGACGACGTCCTCGCTGCCCGGCTTGACGGTGAAGGTGAGCGCGTGCCGGATCACGCCGTCACCGATGCGGGGTGACGCCTGGAGGCGACGCTGCCCGGACGCGGCCTCGGCCGCCGGGCCGCCGGTCTCCCGGACGATGTGGAAGCGCAGGGACCGGGTGTCGCGGACGCAGCTGTGCAGCGGCTCCACCATCCGTACGTGTTCCTCGCTGTTGACCCAGGTGAGGAACGGCGGGGCGCTCTCCCACTCGCTCGTGATGAGCCATTGGGAGGGGTTCTCGATGGACTGGCACAGCTGGTCGCTGACATGTCCGGGGACGGATGCGACCTGGTTGCACAGGCCCTCGTACGCCTCCAGGAACTGCTGCTGGGCCCCGTCGTGGACGTCGACCAGCAGGACGACCCGCAGCGGGGAGCCGTCGAACACGGACTGGGAGACGCGCTGCGATGCCGGTGACGCCGGCGGTTCCGAAAGGCGGTCAGATGTGGTGGTCATCCTGCGCACTTCTCCTTCATTGGCGGAGGCGGACGAATGTCGGTTTCTCGATCCTGTGCCCGGCTCGGGAAGCGCGCGACTCGTGTGCTCTGCCCAGGTGACCGCCATCCGCTCGACGCGAAAGGCGGGGCCCCGCGGGCGGGCGGCGGGCGGCCGTCCGCGACCCTGGGAAAGCCGCTGTGGCCGTCACGCGACGAGGGCGTGACGCAACAACGGCCGGCGTTTCCGGCGCACCGTCAGGGGGGCGGCCGGTCGGCCTCCCTGTGGTGTGTGGCGTCGTCTCCGGGGGTCAGAGGGCCAGGACGGTGTCCAGGATCTGGCGCAGGGTCGTCTCGGGGTCCGGGACCCGCTCCGGGGATCGCCACGCCACGAACCCGTCGGGCCGGACGAGGACGGCGCCCGAGGGTGTCGTGCCGTGGGCGGCCGACCAGCTCGCGTCGCCGACGGGTGTCAGCTCGGCGTCGGGCCCGTCGCCCAGCCGGTACGACGTCAGGGGGACGGACGTCGACGCGGCGAGTCGGACGGCGGCCTCGTGCCATCCGCTCGGGGCGTCGGCATCGCTGAGCAGGACGAACGACCGCTCGTAGAGGTCGAGGGTGGAGATCTGTTCGCCCCGGTGGCGTACCGGCACGTGGGGTGCCCTGCTGCCGGGTTCCCCGGACAGGTCGAGGCGTTCCGGTACGGCCGGCGTGGCGGGGTCGGCGCCGACGACGGCGCCTTGCGGATAGCGGTAGCCGAGGGCCACGTTGAGGACGCCGCGCTGGGGGCCGCCGCCCTGCGCTCCGGGGGGCGGGGCGAAACCGGGATGGCTGTGCTCGACCGACCGCGCGGCGGCGCGGGCGCTGGTCGCCTCCGCCACCGGGCGGCGCTCCACGTCGTACGTGTCGAGCAGCCCCTCCCCGGCCCAGCCGCCCTGCACCGCGGCCAGTTTCCACGCCAGGTTGTGGGCGTCCTGGATGCCGGTGTTGGAGCCGAACGCCCCGGTGGGGGACATCTCGTGGGCCGAGTCACCGGCCAGGAAGACATGGCCCGACCGGTAGCGGCGGGCGACCCGCTGGGCGGCGTGCCAGGGAGCCCTGCCGGTGATCTCCACGTCGAGGTCGGCGACGCCGATCGCGCGGCGGATGTGCGCGACGCACCGCTCGTCGGTGAACGCCTCCAGGGTTTCGCCGTGTTCGGGGTGCCAGGGGGCGTGGAACACCCAGTTCTCCCGGTTGTCCACGGGCAGCAGCGCGCCGTCGGCGTCCGGGCTGGTCAGGTAGCAGACGATGAATCGCCGGTCACCGACGACGTCGGCGAGCCGGCGGGAGCGGAACGTGATGCTGACGTTGTGGAAGAGGTCCCCGGGACCGCTCTGCTCGATGCCGAGCTGCTCGCGGACGGGGCTGCGGGGGCCGTCGGCGGCGACGAGGTACTGCGCGCGGATGGTGGTGTGCTCGCCCGTCTCGCGGCTCTTGACCACGGCGGTGACGCCGGAGGGGTCGTCGGTGAACGACATCAGCTCGGTGGCGTAGCGCAGGTCGCCGCCGAGGTTCCTCGCGTGGTCGAGCAGGACCGGCTCCAGGTCGTTCTGGCTGCACAGGCACCACGAGCTGGGGCTGAACCGGGCGAGGCCGCCGCCCGCGTCGATCTCCTTGAACAGCCACTCCCCCGCGTCGCCGACCAGGGTGGGTGTCTGCAGGATCCCGTGGTTGTCGGCCAGCGTGGCGGCGGCCTCCCGGATCTTCGGTTCGACGCCGGCGGCCCGGAACAGTTCCATCGTGCGGACGTTGTTGCCTCGCCCACGGGGGTGGATGGAGGTGCCGGCGTGGCGCTCCACCAGGATGTGCCGTACCCCCAGCCGGCCCAGGAACAGCGAGGTCGACAGGCCGACGAGGGAACCGCCGACGATGAGGACCGGGACCTGAGGGGTCGTGGGGTCGGTTTGCTCGTCTCGTGGGTTCACCGCTCGCCTCCAGTGCTGCGTGGCCGTCGATTCGGCCGCATGCGGCCGTGCGGTTCATGCATGCCCCGCGGTTCGGAGGCCGCGTCACGCTTCACCCGCTAGGTCGTGTCCGGCCTAGGCGGTGCGGAGGCTGGGTCGTCAGTGGGACTCCCGGCTCACCTCGGATCCGCTGGAGCCGGTCAGGAAGTCGAGGTCGGCGCCGGTGTCGGCCTGCGTGACGTGGTCGACGTAGAGGCGTTCCCAGCCGCGGCGGGGGGCGGCGTAGCCGTCGACCGTGGCCTTGTCGGGGGTGCGGCGGGCGAGTTCGTCGGCGGGTACGTCGACCTCGATGCGGCGGGCCTCGACGTCGAGGACGATGACGTCCCCCGTGCGGACGAGGGCGAGGGGGCCGCCGGCCGCGGCCTCCGGGGCCACGTGGAGCACGACGGTGCCGTAGGCGGTGCCGCTCATCCGGCCGTCGCAGACGCGGACCATGTCGCGGACGCCCTGTTCGAGGAGTTTCCTCGGCAGCGGCATGTTGGAGACCTCGGGCATGCCCGGGTAGCCCTTGGGGCCGCAGCCGCGCAGGACGAGGACGGAGTCGGCGTCCACGTCGAGGTCGGGGTCGTCGATGCGTGCCCGGAAGTCCTCGATGGAGTCGAAGACGACGGCCCGGCCGCGGTGGCGGAGCAGGTGCGGGGAGGCGGCGGCCGGTTTGACGACGGCGCCGTCGGGGGCGAGGTTGCCGCGCAGGACGGCGATGCCGCCCTCGGCGACCAGCGGTTCGGCGCGGGTGCGGATGACCTCGGTGTCCCAGATCTGAGCGTCGTCCAGGTAGGTCACCAGCGGCTCGCCGGTGACGGTCAGCGCGTCGGGGTCGAGCAGGTCGCGGACCTCGCGCAGCACGGCGAGCAGGCCGCCGGCGCGGTGGAGATCCTCCATCAGGAAGCGGCCCGCCGGCTGCAGGTCCACCAGGACCGGGACGCGTGAGCCGATGCGGTCGAAGTCGTCGAGCGTCAGGTCGATGCCCAGCCGGCCCGCGATCGCGAGGAGGTGGACGACCGCGTTGGTGGAGCCGCCGATGGCGGCGAGGGCCACGATCGCGTTGTGGAAGGACCCCTTGGTCAGGAAGGTCCCGGGTCGCCGGTCGACGGCGACCATGTCCACCGCCAGCCGGCCGGTGTGGTGCGCGGACTTCAGCAGCCGGCTGTCCGGGGCGGGGGTGCCGGCCACGCCGGGGACCACGGTGCCCAGTGCCTCGGCGACCAGGGCCATCGTCGACGCCGTACCCATCGTGTTGCAGTGGCCCCGGCTGCGGATCATCGCCGACTCGGAGCGGAGGAACTGCTCCTGGGAGAGCGTGCCCGCGCGGACCTCCTCCGACAGCTGCCACACCCCGGTGCCGCAGCCCAGCAGGTTGCCGCGGAAGGTGCCGTTGAGCATCGGGCCGCCCGGGACCACCACCGCGGGCAGATCCACCGACGCGGCGGCCATGAGCAGGGAGGGGATCGTCTTGTCGCAGCCGCCGAGGAGGACGACGCCGTCGATGGGATTGGCCCGCAGCATCTCCTCGGTGGCCATGGCCGCCATGTTGCGCCACAGCATGGCGGTGGGCCGCACGTTCGTCTCCCCCAGCGACACCACGGGCAGGTCCAGGGGGATGCCGCCCGCCTCGTACACGCCGTTGCGGACCGAGGCGGCCACCTCGTCGAGGTGGGCGTTGCAGGGGGTGAGGTCGGAGGCGGTGTTGGCGATGGCGATCTGGGGCCGTCCGGTGAAGGCGTCGTCCGGCACACCTCTGCGCATCCACGCCCGGTGGATGTAGGAGTTGCGGTCCTGCCCCTCGTACCACTGCGCGCTGCGGAGCCTCACGATCGAACCCTTTCCATTAATCGGTACGACGATCTACAGTCTGGAACGCCATGCAGGATACGCAGACGAACGACGAATCGACAGACCCTTCCGGGATCGGCGCGACCAGGTCCAAGGACGGCGCGGCCGGCCCGGAGGGTGGCCGTCTCGTGGGCTCGGACCGGGTGCTCGCCGTGCTGAAGGAGCTGGCCCGATATCCCGACGGGGTGGGTCTGGACGAGCTGACCCGGGTGATCGGCAGTCCCAAGCCGACCGTGCACCGGGCGCTGGGCGCCCTGCGCCGGGCCGGTCTCGCCGACCAGGACGACAGCAGCCGCTATGTGCTCGGGGACGAGTTCCTGCGCATGGCGTTCGCGCACCACGAGGCACGGCCCGATCACGTCCGGGTCCGTCCGGTGCTGGAGGCGCTGGCGCACCGGTTCGGGGAGACGGCGCACTACGCGGTGCTGGACGGCCGGGAGGTCGTCTACCGCGCGAAGGTCGACCCGCCCACCGGGGCCGTCAGGCTGACGTCGACCATCGGCGGCCGCAACCCCGCCCACTCCACGGCGGTCGGAAAGGTGCTGCTCGCCCGGGAGTTGACGTCCCTGGAGGAGGTCCGGGCGTGGGTCGGTGACGTGCCGTTGGAGCGCCGGACGCCCCGGACGCTGTGCACGGCGGCCGACCTGCACACCGCGCTCGGGGCGGCGGCCGTCCAGGGCCATGCCTGCGAAGACCAGGAGAACGAGACCGGTGTGCACTGTCTCGCCCTGCCCGTGTACCTCACCTCGCCCACGGCCCCGTCCGGCGCGGTGAGCATCAGCGCCCTCGCCTATCGGACACCCCTGACCGCCCTGGTGGACGCGCTCGACGAGATCCGGGCGCTGCTCGGTCCGCTCGCCGAGCCGCACGCCTGACCCGCTCCCGCTCCCCCGCCGCCCCATCCTGGAGACAGCACCGTGTACCTCATGCGCATCGGCGCCCCCGGCGCCGAGAAGCCCGTCGCCCGCATCGACGACGAGACGTATGTCGACCTCTCCGACACCGTCACGGACTTCGACGAGCGTTTCTTCGGCTCCGGCGGCCTGGACCGCGTACGCCCCCTGGTGGCCGAACACGTGGCCGCGGGCCGGGTGTCGCGTTTCGCCGGGGAGCGCGTGGGTGCCCCCTTCGCCCGCCCGCACCAGATCCTGTGCATCGGGCTCAACTACCGTGACCACGCCGCCGAGAGCGGCATGCCCGTGCCGGACGAGCCGATCCTGTTCACCAAGTCGCCCAACACCCTGATCGGCCCCGACGACGACGTGCGCATCCCGCGCGGCTCGACGAAGACGGACTGGGAGGTGGAGCTCGGCATCGTCATCGGCCGTCGCACCTCCTATCTGGAGTCGGTCGAGGAGGCCCGTGAGGCGATCGCCGGCTATGTGGTCGTCAACGACGTCAGCGAGCGCGGCTTCCAGCTGGAGCGGGGCGGCCAGTGGGCCAAGGGCAAGTCCGCCGAGACGTTCAACCCGGCGGGGCCCTGGCTCGCCACCGCCGACGAGATCGACGACGTCCTCGCGCTCGACATGTGGCTGGACGTCAACGGGGTGCGGCGGCAGACCGGCAGCACCAAGACGATGATCTTCGACCCGTACTTCATCGTGCACTACCTCAGTCAGTTCCTCGTCCTGGAGCCTGGCGACCTCATCAACACCGGCACCCCGCCCGGCGTCGGCATGGGCCTCACCCCGCCCACCTACCTCCGGCCCGGTGACGTGATGGAACTGGGCATCAGGCACCTCGGCATCCAGCGGCAGCGTGTCGTGGCGCCCCGGTGAGCCGTCGGCCCATGCGTGCCTTCGTGCTGACCGGCCCCGGCGCGTACGAGGTGCGGGAGGTGCCCTCGCCGGTGGCGGGCCCCGGCGAGGCCGTGGTCGACGTCGAGCGGGTCGGCGTGTGCGGTACCGACGTGGAGTTCTTCACCGGCGAGATGGCCTACCTCCATCAGGGGCACGCCGCCTACCCCCTACGGCCCGGCCATGAGTGGTGCGGACGCGTCACGGCGGTGGGGGACGGCGTCGACCCCGGTTGGATCGGCCGCCGCGTCATGGGCGACACGATGCTGGGCTGCGGCGGCTGCCGCCGCTGTCTGCGGGGGCGCCGGCATGTGTGCGAGGCGCGGCAGGAGGTCGGCATCCGCGGTGCGCGGGACGGTGCCCTGGCGGAGCGGCTCGCCGTTCCGGCGTCCTCGTTGCACGCCCTGCCGGACTCCGTCGACGCCGTCCTCGGCGCGCTCGTCGAACCGGGCGGCAACGCCCTGCGCGCCGCGCGGGCCGCCGCGCCGAACCCCGGCGACCGTGCCCTGGTCCTGGGCCCGGGGACGATCGGCCTGCTGACCGCGATGTTCCTGCGTGCCGCCGGTGCCGAGGTCCATCTGATGGGAGCCACCGAGGGCTCCCTCGCCTTCGCCCGCGGCCTGGGGTTCGAGCACGTCTGGACGGAGGACTCGGTGCCCGACCTGCCCTTCGACGCGGTCGTGGACGCCTCGAACGCCGCCCCGCTGCCGGCGAGGGCCCTGGAACTCGTCGAGCCGGGCGGCCGCCTCGTGTACATCGGGCTGGCCGGGGAGCCCAGCCCCCTCGACACCCGCGCCCTCGTCCTCAAGGACGTCACGGCGGTCGGCATCCTGTCCGCGTCCCCCGGGCTCGACGCCACGATCCGTGCGTACGCCGACGCGACGGTCGCCCCCGGACCGCTCGTCGCCGCGACCGTGGGCCTCGACGAGGTCGGCCCCGTCCTCGCCGGCCGGCGCCCGGCGGGCGCGGGACCCGGACCGAAGATCCATGTCACCCCGTGAAGCGGGGTACGGCGTGGTAGGACGAACCGAAACAACCTCCACGCCCCTCGTGTCCGACAGAAGGAAGCACATGTCCCCCACGCATCGCATCCTCGTCATCGTCACCAGCACCGGCGAGTACGAGACGGTCGGCTACCGCACCGGTCTCTGGCTCGGTGAGCTGACGCACTTCTACGACGTCGCCGAGCAGGCCGGGTACGACATCACCATCGCCAGCATCGACGGCGGACCCGTGCCCCTCGACCCCGAGAGCCTCGCCCACGGCGTGCTCGGCGACCTCGGCACCGACAAGCGCTACACCGACCGCCAGTTCATGGACAAACTCAAGGACACCATGGCCGTGTCCGAAGCCGACGCCGAGGACTACGACGCCATCTACCTCACCGGCGGCCACGGCACCATGTTCGACTTCCACCAGACCCCGGCACTCGGCGCGCTCATCGCACGGTTCCACGACACCGGCCGCATCGTCTCGGCCGTCTGCCACGGCCCCTGCGGACTCCTCGACGTCACCCTGAGCAACGGCGAACCCCTGGTCAAGGGCAGGAACGTCACCGGCTTCTCCTGGCAGGAGGAGGAACTCGCCCAGCGCGCGAACGCCGTCCCCTACAGCCTGGAGGACCGGCTCAAGGAACTCGGCGCGTCCTACACCACCGCCGACAAGCCCTTCGCCCCGCACATCGTCGAGGACGACCGCCTCATCACCGGTCAGAACCCCGGCAGCGCCAAGGGCGTCGCCGAGGCGGTGGTCCGGCGCCTGGGCTGAGGGCGCACCCCCGAGGGCACCGGGACCGTCACAGCAACCGGAGTTCGCGGGCGCGGCGCACCGCGTCGTTGCGGCGGTTCACGGCCAGTTTGCGGTAGGCGCTCTTGAGATGGGTCTTCACGGTGTTCACCGACACATACAGATCGGCGGCGATCTCCTCCGTCGACATCATCTCGGCGGCCCGCCGCAGAACGTCCCGCTCGCGTCCGCTCAGCTGTTCCACGATCACCACGGCGTCGTCGTCGGCGAGGGCGGCCTCCGGGTGGGCGGTTCCGGGCTGGAGCCAGCCCGCCAGTTCCCGCAGGGGCGGCGCGGCGAGGAACGGCCGGATCCAGGGGCCCGCCTCGTGGAAGGGCCTGCGCAATTCGTCGCGGCGCGCCTGGTGCAGGGCCCGCGCGAGGAGGCGGCGGGTGGCGGCGGCGTCGCCCGCCCGGTACGCGGCCTGCGCGCGGACCAGGGTGGCGCGGACGGACACCGCGGGGCCGCCGCGCTCCTCCGGGTGCGCCCGGTCGAGCAGGTCGAGCGCCGCGTCGGGCCGGCCGGCCGCCAGCTGGGCGCGGGCGGCGCCCACCGCGCACGCCGGCTGGTCCTCGGGCAGTGACCGGAGCAGTTCGGCGGCCTCCTCCGGCCGGCCCTCGGCGAGGTGGACGTCGGAGGTGATCAGCGCGGTGCACGCCTCGGCCCAGGGGGAGGCCACCTCGGCGGCGACGGACGACCGTACGGCACGCAGCGCCGCCCGGGTGCGGTCGCGTGCCAGCAGCAGACGCGCGGTCGTGAGGGCCTGACCGGCGTCCAGCACCGGGTCGCGCAGCGCGGACTCGGAGCCGTCCACGGTCTCCAGGAGGGACTCGGCGGAGGCGAGGTCGTCGCGGTCGACGGCCACGGCGGCCAGGACCAGTCGTCCGACACCGCAACCGGACGGCTGCGGCGGTCCGCACCGTTCCGCCACGGCCGTCGCCGCGAGCGCGGTGCGCTCCGCCCGGCCGGTCCAGCCGTTCAGGCAGTCGATCAGCGCCAGGCGGCCCAGGCAGTCGACGCGCAGGAGTTCGGTGGCCGCTCCGCCGGAGGCGTCGGCCACCGAGGACAGGGCGGTACGGGCGTCCTCGAAGCGGCCGGCCCACAGCAGGGCCGAGCCCAGGTGGGCCACGAGCTGCGCGGTGAGTTCCGGATGCTTCTCCAGCAGGTCGGCGGGGATCCGGTTGCTCAGTCTCTCGGCCGCCGCCACCGCCCGGACCGCCCTGCCGGGTGATCCGGTCTGCCGGGCCACCACGGCCTCCAGCAGGGCGCAGCTCAGCCAGGCGGCCGCGAGGTCGGTGGCGTCCTCCACCGGGCCCCGCGCCACGAGGCTCTCCTCCGCGTGCCGTAGGTGGGCGAGGCCCCGGTCGACGTCGTGCCGGGCCAGTTCGCGGGCCGCGCGGACCAGGTCGGTGGCGGGGCTCGTCGCCTCGGGGCCCATCCGGGAGAACAGGTCGGCCAGTTCGTCGGAGCGCAGTCCGGTGAACAGCTGCCCGATGGCGAGGTCGTCGACGAGGACACCGGCGGTGAAGTCCCAGACGCCCGCCGCGGCGCCGTGGTCGAGGGTCTCCGTGAGGGAGCCGGAGTCGCGCAGCCATTCGGCGGCCCTGCGGTGCAGTTCGGGTTCGAGACCGGGTGCGCGCTCATGGAGGTGGGCGCGGAGTATCTCCCCGAACAGCGGGTGGAGGCGGTACCAGGTGTGGCCGAGGTGCTCCACGAACGCGTTGGCGCGGTGCAGCCCCGCCAGGATCGGCTCGGCGTCGAGGCGCCCGGTCAGCGCGTTCGCCAGGTCGGGGCAGAATCGGTCGAGGACGCTGGTCCTGAGCAGGAGATCCTGCGTCTCGGGGGTCTGCCGCTTGAGCACCTCCGCCAGCAGGTAGTCGGCCATCGGGGTGCGGTCGGCCTCGAACTCCTTGAGATAGGTCTCCGGGTGCGGGCTCTCGCGTGCCGCGAGGGCACACAGCCGCAGCCCCGCCGCCCAGCCGCGGGTCCGCTCCACGAGCGCGTCGGCCTCGGCCGGCGGCAGGCGCAGTCCGTGCAGCTTCAGCAGGGTGGCGGCCTCCTCCGGGGTGAAGGCCAGCTCCGCGTCCCTGATCTCGGTGACCTCGCCCGCCACCCGGTAGCGGTGCAGCGGCAGCAGCGGTTCGGTGCGGGTGACGAGGACCAGGCGCAGCCCCGCGCCCGCGTGGTGCAGCACGAAGTCGAGCTGGTCCGGTACCTCGGGGGCGGTGACCCGGTCGAACTCGTCGAGGACCACCGTCACGGGCCGTTCGCGCGCGCTCAGCGCGGTGGCGAGCCGGGTCAGGATCGCGGGGTCCACGCGGCTGGCGTCCGAGGGCGGATCGACCTCGGGCAGCCCCGCGCCGCAGAGCCGGAGGGCCTCCAGGAGGTACGCCCAGAACATGCCGCCGACCTGGCCGACCGTGTCGGCCGTGAGCCAGGCCACGGGGCCGTCCCGCCCGGCCGCCCAGTCGGCGGCCAGCAGCGTCTTGCCCGCGCCGGCGGCGCCCTCCACCAGGGTCAGCGGCGTCCGTCCGGATTCGTCCAGGCGTTCGACCAGCCGGTCGCGGCGCAGGAAGGTCGTCGGGCGTACGGGTACGGCGAACCGGGTCCGCAGGAACGGGTCGCCCTTGGGGTCGGCCCGCTCCGGGGCTCCCCCCGGTGCGTTCTGCTCGACCCCAGCCACGGCGCTCACCACCTGCGTTCGTCAGGTCGTGGACAGGTTGTCCGTCCTCAGCATCCCAGTGTTCGCGCCTGCCCGCCCGTCCGGCGGAACCCTGCGGTGCGATCAACGGACTGCCGGGGCTGCGGGCCGAGCCAAGGCGGGGCCAGAGCAGGGCGGGGCAGGGTAGGGCAGGGCAGGCCGAGGGCTTCCCTCCGCCAGGGGCGCGGCTCGCTAGGGCTGCGGGCGGCGGCCGCTGCGGCGGGGAGCCGGGGCCGCGCCGTCGAGGAGGGCGAGGCGGCGCTCCTCGCCGTGCTCCTCGACCTGGAGGACGACGCGCCGCAGTCCTTCGGCGACGCTGCGGCACTCGTCGACGTCGAGCTGTGCGGCGACGAAGGCCTCCTCCTCGTTGAACGCGGGGAACACGCGTCGCATCAGCTCCTCGCCCTCCTCGGTGAGGCTGAGCAGCACCAGCCGGCCGTCGGTGGGGTGCCCGGCCCGCCGGAGCAGCCCCCGCTTCTCCAGCGTCCGGGAGACCCCGGTGAGCGTCCCCTTGGAGATGCCCGCCTCCTCCGCGACGTGCCGGGTCTCCGACTCGCCCCAGATCCAGACCACCCACAGCACGACGAACGCCGTCCAGGTCAGGTCGGCGCCGCGCAGCACCGAGTTCTCCAGGTGCTGCCTCACCGCCGACGCGGCCCGGTAGATGTTGGCGACGACCGCCATCTGCTCGTGACGGACGGGGATGCCCCCGAGCTTCGCCTCCGCGAGCTTCTCGGCTTGTGTGATGGATCGTTGGCCGGGCACGGGCAC
>NZ_LIRK01000379.1 GCF_001419765.1 Streptomyces torulosus | reverse complement strand
CCTGGTCGACACCCTCATCGAAGCCGGCCTGCCCGAGGAGATCGTCACCGTCGTCAACGGCGATGCGGACATCGCCGCCGCGATCGTGGCCGCCCCCGACGTGCGGATGGTGTCCTTCACCGGAGGGTTCGCCACCGGCGAGGCCATCTCCCGCACGGCCGGCCTGAAGAAGCTCGCCATGGACCTGGGTGGCAACGCCCCGGTCATCGTCATGGACGACGCCGACCTCGACGAGGCCGTCGCCTCCTGTGTCTCGGGCGCGTTCTGGGCCGCGGGCCAGAACTGCATCGGCACCCAGCGGATCCTCATCGCGGCCGAGGTCTACGAGCGCTTCCGCGACGCCTTCGTCGCCCGCACCAGGCTGCTGCGCGTCGGCGATCCGCTCGACGAGCGCACGGATGTCGGTCCCATGATCACCCAGGAGGCCGCGGCCGCCACCCGGGCCAAGGTCGACACGGCGGTGGCCGCAGGCGCGGTGCTGCTGTGCGGCAACACCGTCAACGGCTCCCTGTACACGCCGACCGTCCTGGAAGAGGTTTCGGCGACCTGCTCGATCTGGCAGGAGGAGGTGTTCGCGCCGGTCGTCGTACTGCAGCCGTTCACGTCCTTCGAGGACGCCATCGAGCAGGCCAACGCCATCGACTACAGCCTCCACGCGGGCATCTTCACCTCGCGCCTGGACCGCGCCCTGACCGCGGCCCGGCTGCTGGAAGCAGGCGGAGTGATGATCAACGATTCGTCCGACTACCGGTTCGACGCCATGCCGTTCGGCGGGTTCAAGTACGGCAGCATGGGCCGCGAAGGCGTGCGCTTCGCCTTCGAGGAGATGACCCAGCCCAAGGTCGTCTGCATCAACCACATCACCGACGCGGTGCGATGACCGCCTTGCGCGCCGAGCTCGACTCTCTGGGCAGTGGCGCGACCGGAGGATTGTCAGATCTGTAGATGGGGCGCGCCTGACTGTCTGTAGCATCAGCCTCATGAATTCAGCTGGAACGATCGCCTGACGCCCTGACAGCAGAAGGGTGCCTCCCACCTGCGATGATCTGGACTGTTCAGATCAAGAAGACCGCGAAGAAGAGGCACCCAACGGGTGAGGAGTACCGGCTGGGAGCATCGGCCTTGCCGTGCGGGCCGACGGCAAGAAGCTGATCGGGCACGCGGGCGTGGTGCTGCTGCGGAAGGTTGCCACCCGCGTCGGCCTGGCCACTGCGCTGAATGCGGCGTTGCCGAGGGGCACCGGGCGGGACCGGGGCACGGTGCTGGTCCAGCTGGCCTGCGCGATCGTGCCCGGTGCGAGGAACATCTTGGAGGCCGAGCAACTCCAGTACCAGTGGCGGGCGGTGTTAGGGGTCCTTGCAGAAAGATCTTCTTGTGGCACGGTGAAGATGTATGTGATCCCGTGCTTTGTGGGGGTGACCATGACCCGGCGGAAGCCGTGGGAGGTCAGCGACGAACTGTGGGCGGTGATCGAGCCGCTGCTGCCGAAGCATGAACGGCGGTTCCGGTACCCGGGGCGCAAGCGGATCGATGACCGCAAGACGCTGCAGGGTGTACTTTCGTCCTCTACACCGGAATCCAGTGGGAGTACCTGCCGCAGGAGTTGGGGTTCGGCTCGGGTCCCACGTGCTGGCGGCGGCTGGCCGAATGGCAGGAGGCCGGGGTGTGGGAGGAACTCCAGCGGGTGCTGCTGGACCGGTTGCGGGCTGCGGACCGCCTGGACTTCTCCCGCGTCACCGTCGATGCCTCGCATGTGCCGGCCAAGCGGGGGCGCAGCAGCCCAAAAGTCGGTCCGAGTCCGGTTGACCGTGCGCGGCCGGGCTCGAAGCATCACGTGCTGACCGACAAGCACGGCACCCCGCTGCGGGTGTCCCTGACCGGCGGCCACCGCAACGACGTCACCCAGCTACTGCCGCTGGTCGACGGGCTGGCGCCGGTGCGGGGGAAGCGGGGGCGGCCCCGGCGCAAGCCCCGCGCGTTGTATGCCGATCGCGGGTACGACCACGACCTGTACCGCCGTCGGCTGCGTGAGCGTGGCATCGTTCCGAAGATAGCCCGGCGCGAGCAACCGCACGGCTCGGGCCTGGGCCGCATCCGATGGGTCGCCGAGTCCGCCATCGCCTGGCTCCACGGCCCCCGCCGCCTACGCACCCGCTGGGAAACCCGAGACGACATGCACGACGCCCTTCTCCAACTCGCTCACTGCATGACCCTCGCCCGCAAGATCCCAGCTTTTTGAAAGGACCCCTTAGGCCGACCGGTCTCGGACAGCACTTTGCGCCGTGCTCTCGCGGCGATCGACGCCCCCGTCGCGGGCGTGGATCGAGCGCGGCCTTCAGCCACGCCCTGCTCGATCATCTCCGCCAGCTGTCCACGAGCCGGCGCCGGGTGCGCTGGGTGACCGCTGGGCCGTCACGCCACGGACGAGCATGCCATCGCGTTGCTGCCAGAGAAGGTGTGGACGGCCGCGCTGCGGCAGGACGGCAAGGTCCACGAGATCAAGGGACCCGACGGCGACATGGTTTCCTACCATGTCGCCGAGTTGACCTGCCTGCGCGACCTGACCGGCTGGCCGACCGGGTTGCGGCTGATCGTGCGCCGGCTCAAGCCCTCGCGGCGGGATGCGAAGAAGTTGACCGCCTTCGAGAAACACACCGGCTGGCACTACCAGATCCTCGCCACGAACGTCCCCGCTCACCACGGCTTTCTGGGGTTCCCGGCTCCAGGCAGGTGTGGTTCGTGGACGCCCTCTACCGTGGTCACGCCGAGGTCGAGGACTGCGTGAAAGCGATAAAACGGGTCAGCCTCGGGCTGCTGCCCTCGAAGTCCTGGCCGCCTGGTTGCTGGCCGCCACGATCGCCGCCGATCTCGACGCCTGCACCCGGCTCCTTCTCCTGCACGACGAGCCCGAACTCGTCGCCGCCGAGCCGCAAACGATCCGCATGAAGCTGTACCACCTGCCCGCCCGCCTCACCGCCCGCGCCCGCGCCCGCGCCCGTAGAACGGCACCAGAGAGGAGCGCACCGCACCACCTCGGGCCCGTGGAACCCGACGCCATCGCAGCATTACGGGACGGCCAAGGTTGGCGCGTGCCGGTGATATGGATCGGTCTCGACGTTGCTGCCCGGCGTAGAAACTGGTGATGGATCGGGGTCTTGACGCTGCTCTTCGCGTGCCTGGCAGTGGCGACGTGGCTGGCGGAGGCGGCAGACCCGACGGGCCGCTGGTGGTGGGCCAGCGTGGTCTGTGTTCTGCGGCTGGCTTCGCTCTTCTCTATGGTCAACCGCGGATATAGCCGAACGCTTCTCGCACCTGATCGGATGCAGTTCTCCACGCTTGTCCGTCGCAGATCGATCCCGTGCAATGAGATCACCAGGATTGAAGCTGCCGGTGTCCTTCTGCTTGCGGTGCGCACCGTTGCCCTTACGGGGCTTCGCACGCTCGGCCGGACCATGCCGTCGAGCCGGGCCGGCCGCCACGTTCCGCTGCCGTCTGCGCGGGGCGCTGGAGAACTGGCGGTGCGCTTCGCCACCCACCGCCTGCGGGCCGCGGGCGCACGGAGGGCCTCTTCGATCTGGGCCTCCGTGTACCCGTCTGCTTTCCACGCGGCGACGTCGAGCAGTACGGATGGGACCGGGCGGCAGCCGACGGTCCCATCGCCGCATACCCCGTCGCTGAGCCGCATTTCTGCCGCAGCGCGGTCCTCGGGGCATCGAGGACATGTGTCTACTGGGCAGGTTGCCCAGGTTGCCCTCTCGAGAGGTCCCGACGCCGATCGTGTCTGCGGGATCGGCGTTACGACACGGTCAGGTAGATCTTGCGCACGGTTTCGATGGTCTTCCAGACACCGACGTAGCCCGGCTTCATGACAAAGCTGTCGCCTGCCTTGTAGATCACCGGCTCACCACCTTCCGGCGTGAGTTCGATGACGCCGGAGAGGATGTGGCAGAACTCGAAGGTCTCGCCCTTGATCGAGCGCGTCTCGCCGGGAGTGGCTTCCCAGACACCCGTGTTGATCGTTCCCTCGCGGGCGGTGTCCTGGGTCCAGGTCTTGTAGGTCGGGTCGCCGGAGATCAGGCGTTCCGGCAGCGGACCGGACTCGCTGGGAGCGAAGGAGGGATCGGTGTCGATGGTCTTCAGGAGCGACATGCTTTTCCTCTGTTGGTTTCGGGAGCGATGTGAATCGAGAACGGACATACCAGGCGTCACCGGGTCGGGTTCGACCAGGCTCATCGTGCGTCTGGGACCAGGGCCTGACAGCTGCGCTCCACGGTCACGGCGCGCAGCAGGTCGGTGAGTCTCTCGGCGGGCAACAGGCCCTTCTCATGAGCGGTTGGGCCGCGCACGGCCGGCGGCGAGGACCTTCTTGGCTTCCGGTGCTGCCCAGGCCGGCTGTCGACCGGTCAGCGGATGCGGTCCAGCGTCTTGTAGTAGGCGCCCGCGAAGGGCAGGAACCAGGCAGTGCCGTTGTAGAGGGGGATGCGGGGCGGGGCGATGTCGCGGACGGGGCTGACCTCGGGGTGGCCGTCCATCACCTCGGCCATGACGTGCCCCATGTGGGTGGCCATCTGCACGCCGTGGCCGGAGTAGCCCATCGAGTAGTAGACGCCGTCATCGGTCTGCCCGGCGTGCACGATGCGGTCCATGGCGAAGCCGACGGAGCCGCCCCACAGGTATTCGATCTTGGTGCGGGAGAGCTGGGGGAAGGTCGCGCACATATCGCGGAACAGGACCTGTCCGCTCTTCTTGTCCGAGGTGGGGTCGGACGGTGCGAAGCGGGCGCGGCCGCCGAACAGCAGCCGGTTGTCCGGGGTGAGCCGGAAGTAGTGGCAGACCTTGTTGGAGTCGACGAGGAGGCGGGCCTTGGGGATGATGTCCTGGGCGAGTTCCTCGCCCAGCGGCTCGGTGACGATGATGAAGCTGCCCACGCAGACCTGCTGGCGGCGCAGCCAGGGGAAGTTCTTGTCGGTGTAGGCGTCGGTGGCCATCATGACCTGCCCGGCACGGATGACACCGCGCTCGGTGCTGACCTCGTACCGGCCGGCGGCGGTACGCCGCACGCCGATGGCCGCGTTGCGCTCGTGGATCTCGACACCGGTGCGCTCGCACGCCTCGGCCATCCCGCGCACGAAGCGGCCCACGTGCAGGCCGGCGCTGAACGGGTCGAGCAGCCCGCCGTGGTAGGCGTCGGATCCGATCTCAGAACGCAGCTCGGCCTTGCCGATCAGAGTCGTCTCATGTCCGAAGTACTTCGCCAGGTTGCGCTGCTGCGCCTTCTGGTTCTCGAAGTGAGCGGGGCGGGACGCGAGGGCCAGGCGTCCGACACGGCGGAACTGGCAGTCGATGGACTCCTCGTTCACGAGCCGCTCGACGGTGTCCACGGCCTCGCCGTAGGAGTTGTAGATCTCGCGGGCCCGTTCGGGTCCGTACCGGCGGATGGCCTGGCGTACGCCGATGGTGAAGCCCAGGTTGGCCATGCCGCCGTTGCGGGCGGAGGCACCGGAGCCGATCTGGCCCTTCTCGACGAGGGTGACACGGGCGCCCTTGCGGGCGGAGTGCAGGGCGGTGGACAGACCCGTCAGGCCGGCGCCGACGACCACCAGGTCGGTGTCCTCGGTCAGCGGCTTGCCGGACCGGTCGGGAAACGCCCCTGCGGTTTCTATCCAGTAGGGAATTGTCTTCATGTTGGGTCCTTAGCGGGAAGTTTCGAAGGGGCGCGGCCGGGCACCACCAGGAGCCCGGCGACGGGGCTGCCCTCGCTGATCAGCGAGGGCTGGATCCGATCAGCGGCACAAAGCGGTTGCAGACGCGGACGAGGAGGCCGGTCTCGCGCAGTCGGCGCGGGATCAGGTCGACGACCAGGCCGACATGGGCCGGCCCCCACAGGCCGTCGATGTAGCGCCTGCCGTCGGCGTCGTCGATGTCCGGGCTCTCCCCTCGCTGGACGACGAGGAGATCCTCGCCCTCGGGGCTGAGCGAGCCGTTGGCGGTCATGTACAGCAGGTGCCGCTGAGCGGTGGCGGCGGCGGTGGTCATACGGCCTCGCCTCCCGGGTTGGCGACTCCCACCGTGTTCTCGACCGAGATCAGGGAGTCCTGTCGTCCGGAGCCGAGCCAGCGGACCAGGGCGACGAGGCCGAGGGCGAGGATGGCGAAGGCGATGAGGATGGCGCTGACGGCGGTGACGCTGGGGTCGATCTCGAAG